>JAFTEV010000038.1 GCA_017453465.1 Bacteroidaceae bacterium
AAAGAGATTCTCATCCATCGGTCTCCTATATACCGTCGTTTTCTTCATGATTACGTCGTTTGGTACTGCAAAGATACAAAATTATATCAAATTATCGTCAGAAACATCTGACTATCAGTTTGCTAATTTTTAGAACATCCCAATAATGATTTAAGATAAAGTTTGTTCATTTTGAATTGAAAATAAAAAGGCGGAACTGCTCTTTTGCTTTTCCGTCTTGATGGGCAACCGCCAAGTAGCCTTTTTACATAGAAAAGTGCGAACAATTCACGCCTAACGACGTGAACTTTCATCACTTGTTCTCATGTATAAAAAATTGGCGGTTTTTCATCAAGACGAGAACAAGGACAAGAAGTCCAAGTTTTTATCAATAAGTTAAGTTAGCAGAAACGCCGAGTGAATAATTTTTGTTAGTTGTTCTCTCTGTGGGGCGTACTGGCTTTGCCATGTATCATCCCCGATACGTTTCTAAAGTTCTATTTCTGTTTCTTAATAAAAAGGTTTTAAAGGGTTAAACATTATATTATAAGACATTTATTTTACCATCACCTTCTTCGTCAGCACAGTGCCGTCGGTCAGGCGGTACTTGGCGATGTAAACGCCTGTGCGCAGGGCTGAACGGCTGTGGCCTGCCGTGCGGCCATCCAGCGTGTAGTAGGCTGCGTCGGCCAGGGCTGTGGCGTGCTTCACGGAAGTGATGTCGGTGGCTGTGCCCAGTGTCAGCTGGACGGGAGCCTTTCGGCTGCCCTGCACACTGGCAGTGAAGAAGAAGTGCTCGTTCACTTCCGAGACGAGCCCCGTCTGCGGATGCGCTGCACGCAGGACGATGTTCTCCAGCTGCTCGCCATAGACCGTGAGGTAGAGCCTGTCGCCCACATACCTGCCCACACCGCGACACTCGCCGTCCTCGGTGAATGCGCCGATGCTGTAGTCTGTCGTCTCCATGCCGTCGGCTGACACCTTGGCGATGATGTTCATCACGTTGGGGTAAGCATTCATGTTCACCGTCCAGGGAGAACGAGGCTGCGTGAAGAAGCGTGCCTTGGCCTGCTGGCCAGAGCCAACCGTCTGTTCCGGGTAACGGAATGCCTTCGTCTCGGCAGACTTGTAGAGGTAGGCCGCACCGGGCTGAAGCATCTGGAGCGAACCTTCCCAGTGGCCGTCTTCGTAAGTGGCAATGCCCGACTGCCCCACCAGGATGTCGCCCTCAGTGGCTTTCAGTCCGTCCAGGGCAGAGCCGACGGACTGGGTTGTCAGCAGCGGATAGCCAATCCAGTTCCAGCCAGCCTTCAGGTTGATGGGTGTCGTGGCTACGTCGCAGAAGGGTCCCGTATAAGTATAGTCCATGGCGGAACGCATCTTCACCTTATAGCCCACGGCGGGCACAAGGTTCTGAAGACTGCCCACCCAGCCTATCTTGCCATCATAGAGCGTCTGCCCCGTCTGTCCGACGAAGCGTTCAGCATTCGCCGCAATTGCAGAAACAGCAAGACTGCCCTCCAGCGGATGTGAAACCCAGTTCCAGCCCTCAGCCAGTTCCAGTGTGAAGTGAGCCTCCGGCTTGCCTGTGTTGTATGGTTTTGTGCCGATGAGTTGGGCGTAAGAAGTGTAAGTATTCTGCTTGCCAATGGTGGGAGCATCCATCAGATACACCTGCTGGCTGCCGTCGGGATAAAGTCCCACCGACTGGCGACCGCCATGCACCACGTACTGGAGCGTGTCGGCCCACAGCCCGTCTTCGCTCGTCAGCACAACACACTCGCCCTTGGCGTTGCTCAGCTTGAAGGGCGCATGGAGTTGGGCTGTGCTCTCCCGCTTGCTGGCCCACACGACGAGGTGTCCCTTAGGTTCAATGGTGGTGTTCAGCTCATCGCTCTCAGGAATCTGGAACTTCTGCGGCTCCGTGAGGTCATCGGAGAGGTACATGCCCGCGAGGTCAATGGCCTCATCCGTGGTGTTGTAGAGTTCCACCCAGTCGTCCTTCTTGAAGTATTCGCTCACATAGACCGTATTGCCGGCACTCACCTCGTTCACCTTCACGGGAGTGGCTCCGGCCAGCAGCTGGTCTTCGGCGGGAACTTCTTCCCACACGGCACGCAGCGACACGGTGCCCGATGTAGGCAGGGTATATTCGGGTTCTGTAGAGACGTAGTCCACATTCGACCTGTCGTAGGTCACGGCACTGAGCGCAGCATCCCAGAAGATGTCTGTCGATGTGCCCGAATTGTTGTGCAGTTCAACGGCTATCAGGTTGGAACCCTGCTGGAAGAGCGAAGCATCCAGCTTCATGGTGCCACGGTCGGGATTGTCGTGTGCCCAGGTAGAGGCATACTGACTGTACCTCACTTCGCCCGCAGGCATGTTGTAGCGGCCAGCCTCTGTGCCGTTCACATAGACAATGAAACCGTCGTCGGCCACCCAGTCGAGGACATACTCATCGTCGGCTGCCACGGAACTGAGCACGAAGTTCTTGCGATAGTAGTAAGTAGGCAGGTTGTCCTGCGTCTTGGTCACGATGTCGGGGTGCTGGTTGTTGTTGTCGTAGCCAATGGGCGTTTGACCCGAACCCCAGCCCGTCACAGAGTAGGAAGGCTGCTGCCAGCCTGTGCCGTCAAGACTGCCCTGGTCGTAGAACCGCCAGCTGGAGCCTTTGCTGAACACAGTCTTCGTGATGGTGGGCAGGTCGCCGTCGTTCATCCACCCAGCAAACTTGTAGCCCGCAGGGGCCACGGCCTTCACCGTCACAGGCGAGAAGAGCGCGCCGCTGAACTTGCCCGTAGGCACCTCCTGGTTGTTGAGCAAGAGCTGTGCTTCGCCGATGTTGCTGCCGAGGGTTGCCGTCAGCCTGTTGTTGGACGAAAGACCCAGATAGCTTTGCATATTGCCAATCATCGTGTTCTGTCGGCTGGCAAAGCTACTGATCAGGCTGTTGGCTGTGCTGTACGGACTCACGTAGCCACCCGTGGAGAGCAGGGCTGCACGCTCACTGATGACCTTGTTGGTCAGTTCGGGCGTAAAGACAGAACCCGCCACCAGACAGAAGGCATCGGCAAACCGCTTCTTGAAGGTCTCATTCTTCAGCATGTTCAGGAAGATGGTGACAAACTTAATCTCCAGTGTCAGGTGTTTGCCCTCGATGTTCTCGTCCTTCGAGTAGTCGTAGCCATGCAGGGTGTCGAAGTAATAAGTCTGCTTGCCGGCAAATTCATTGAACGAATTGGCTGTGTTGAACGAGTGGTCGAGGTCGAACAGCGTGAAGTGGAACTTGCCGTCCACCTTGCTGCGGAAGCCCTTCACGTTGTTCTTGGGCCAGTCGTTGTTGCCCAGGTAGAGTTCGATGGCCTTGTAGTTGATGTACTCGTCCACGTCCACCAGTTCGCAGATTTCCTGGTAAGCCTGGGGCGAGGCTGCGTCCTTGGCCAGTTCATACCAGCGCAGGAAACTCTCGTCCGTGCCCGTCATTTGCACATAGCCCGAATCGGGACAGATTTCAAACTGGTCCATTTCTTCGCTGTCGAGGCCGTAATTAGCTTTGGCGAAGTGTTTATTATTCGGCTCGCGCATATTGAGCACTGCGTAGGGCTGGCCATTGAAGTACACGTGCACGGGCTTCCAGCTCTGGTAGTCCACGTAAATGCCGCTGGTCTCAATCACGCCCTGTATGGCTCCGTCCTTGATGCGGCAGCCCGTGTCGTTGCCACCGTTGCGAATCTGCAAGGTCTTGTGTCGCAGGAAGGGCTTGTTCTCAAAGAACTGGAAGTCGAAGGAGTTCTGCAGGTCGTACTGCTTGTTGGACTTCAGTTTGAATGAATGAGGCTCCCAGGCGCGGCTCCATCCGCCACAGGCCGAGAAGTCGCACTCCTGGCTCACGGCACACTCGCCGTCCTCCGTGAAGTACTCGAAGTTCACGGGGCGGTCCCAGTCCATGTTCCAGTTGCACGCCGCCGTCTGGCCGTTGCCTGGGCGTCCGTTACTGCTACGCACAAAGACACCGTAGTCCGAGCCGAAGATGTGGGCCTCGTCCGTCACGATGGAAATGATGGGGAAGGGTTCGTTGCCGTTATTATATATATATGTACGTGTAACGACTGGACTGGGCAGCTTTCCGTCTTGGAACAGGCGGAAGCGGTAGCAAGTGGTTTCGGCCACACGGAAGATGCCCGTGACCGAAGTGCTGCCACGGGTCAGCGTGGGGGCTGAACCGTCGGTCGTGAAACGCAGCGTTGCGCCGGCAGGGATGTCCACCTTGACATGGAAACTGCCCGTGAAGAGCTGGGCGGGCTGGTCAACCACGGGAGCCGCCAACTGCACGGTGGCGAAGCTGCTGCCCGCGTTGCTCGCGCCCGGTGTGGGTTCTGCCGTGAGACCCCATGCAGTGCCGCCGTCGGCTGTGCGGGCGTAGGCCAGGCGCGACTGGATGGCGGGATAGGTCTGCTGGGCAATGATGCTGGTGCCGTCCGACACGATGATGGTGCCGCCTTCGGGGTTCAGCTGGTCGGGAATCTGTCGGTAGCTGGACTCCTTGAAGGGTTCGTGGTGTTCAAAGTTGAGCAGGGCGTATCCGTGTGCAGGGATGGCTCCGTAAGCGTCAATCAGGCGGTTCTTCTTCAGGTTTGCGGGGTCATCGCTGACGTAGAGTCCACCCAGCGACACACCCTTGTCCGTCGGGTTGTAGAGTTCCACCCAGGAGCCGTAGTTCCACGACGGGTCAAGATAAACGTCCACATTGGCCGACATGATTTCGTTGATGACGAGGTTTTCCTTTGTGGGCACATTGCGGGACACCACCACCCGACAGGTGGCCGACTTTCCGCTGCCGTCGATGGCCGCAGCCGTGACGACCGCAGTGCCCACGCCGCAGGCCACCACATGGCCCTGCGCATCCACCGTGGCCACATCCTCGTCGGAGGAAGACCAGTCCAGCCGCTGATAGGTAGCGTTCTCCGGCACGATGGTGCCCACAAGCTGCACCGCCTCGCCCAGCACCAGGCTGAGGCTCGTGGCCGAGAGCGTGACGGACGTGGCAGGAGTGAGGTGGCCCCAGTACTCCAGTTTCCAGTTGTCAATACAGGTCCAGTCCTCGCTGTTGTTGTATTCTTTCCGTATGCCAATGGTCAGCAGTCCGTCGTCGCCCACTTCGCACTCCACCGAGTTATCGTAGTAGCCGGCCTGGAACCAGTAGTAGGCAGCCTCCATGTTGTTGGGAATGTAGAGCCGCTGCCCTCCCCCATAGCCGCCGCCCACAGTGGCCGTGCCGCCGCCTAAGGATTGCCTCAGGGCAGCACTGCTGGCCGGAGCTATCGGCACATAGTAGTCGTCCGTGGACGATGTGGCATAGAGCTGGGCATACTGGTAGCTGGCGTAGTCGCCGCCCGTATAGAGCGCGTAGTCATTGCTCGAATTGCCCATGCGGTAGAAGGCATCGAGGCTCAGCCTGTATTTGCCCGGAGTCAGGCCCGACAACTGCTGATACGTGTTGTAGGTCTTATAGTAATGCTCCGCGTTCTCCTTCTGGCCCACCGCCCCCAGGCTTGTGCCTTCCCAGCCACCGAGGTAGTTGTTGTCGTAGCGAGGATTCGTCACGTAGCTGTCAGTCACATCAATCCAGGTCTGAGCCGTGCCCGTCAGGGTGCTTGCCCCCAAGAGCAACAGCGGCAGAGCCTTCCGTGCCATGTCCACGAATGTGTGTGCACAAAGTTTCATATTCAATTCCGATTAGTTAAGAATAAGTGTAAATTGCTGCAAACTTACGATTTTTTCTTGAATCACAGGCAAAAAAGCCCGCAGAAAACCCACATTTTGCCCAGAAAACTAAATCTGCACCCGTTTTTTGCATCTTTTCTGCCACCAGCGCATTGCATCCCCACCCCATCTACACCCCTGCCCATTCTGTCCGCCACTCCACAACAAACTTTCCCGCACTGCGAATCTTTCTCGCCCGCATAGGCAACAAAACTAAGAATCATTGTTTGATTCTTGTAAATCATTGTTTGATTCTTAAGAATCATTGTGCGATTCTTAAGAATCAAACAATGATTTATAGTTTTATTGCCTATCTCGCAGCGTTCATATCGCAGTGCGGGCAAGTTTGGTGCGAAAGGTGAGCCAATTTGCTTCGGAGTGGCACCGTGTCGGCAATGCGCCCGGCGGTGAGGCGAAAAAGTTTGCCGGCGGAAGGAAAATTCAAAAATATCGAGCAAGAATGCAGTTATCACAGAAAAAATCACTACATTTGCACGATTTTTAGGTGTTTTCTATAAATGGAACACAGAGACACAGAGACACAGAGATTTATCTTTGTGTTCAAATTTTAATTGATAGAACACCCCTTTAACGAACTAAAACTACTGGAGCAATGAAAACTTTTATTTTTTCCATCGCATTGCTGGCCAGCGCACTGACGGCCAGCGCACAAAAACAGGCGAAGGTCTATTTCACCAAGGAAATAACGCCGGAGAGCCTTGTCAGAATCTACGAACAACTGGGCGTGAAGGCGCACGGGCGCGTGGGCGTGAAAATCAGCACAGGCGAAAGTGGCGGCCACAACTACCTGAAGCCTACACTCATCCGGGGGCTGGTGGAGCAGGTGAACGGCACCATTATTGAGTGCTGCACGGCCTACGGTGGCAGCCGGCAGGACAAACAGAAGCACTGGGAGACCATCCATGAGCACGGCTTCGACAGCATCTTTGCCGTGGACCTGATGGACGAGCACGGCGACATGCGCATCCCTGTGAAGGACCGGAAATGGATAAAGTATGACATCGTGGGAGAGCACCTGGCCAACTATGACTTCTGCATCAACCTGGCCCACTTCAAGGGGCACCTGATGGGCGGATTTGGTGGTGTGCTGAAGAACCAGAGCATCGGCTTCGCCAGCACTGCGGGCAAGGCTTACATACACAGCCACGGCGTGACGACCGACTCGAAGGAGTGCTGGCAGCACACTGAGCCGCAGGATGCGTTTCTGGAGAGCATGGCGGCTGCGGCACAGGGCATAGCCAACTATTTCGGCGAGGGCAACATTATCTATATCAACGTGCTGAACAATATCTCGATTGACTGCGACTGCGACGCGCACCCACACGCACCCGAACTGGAGGACATTGGCATTGTGGCCTCGACCGACCCCGTGGCCTGCGACCGTGCGGCCTACGACTTAATATATAAGGTAAAGAAGGACAGCAAGAATAACCCCGACCCGCTGAAGGCTCGCATCGAGAAGCAGCACGGCATACACATCGTGGAGTGGGGAGAGAAGATTGGCATGGGCACATCGAACTACAAGCTGGTGAGCATCGACAAGTAGGCTTGGAATTTGTTAATTGCCCATGATTCAGTGTTAATAACTCTCTGCTTTTTACTAAATTTTGTTGTCAACAAACTACTTATTCGGGCAGAAACGACCTGCATTCGTCGGAAAAGCACTAACTTTGCAGCGACAAATCGGGTGGTTTCTGCCCGTAGTGTGACTGAACGGCCCGACCAGGGGCCAAGTATTAACATCTAAAAAAGAAAAGAACATGAAGTATGGAAAACTGATAGCCATGTCGCTCATGGCTGCTGCACTGCTCACGACGAGCTGTGTCAGCAAGAAGGCATTGCAGGAATGCCAGGACGACTTCAAGTCGCTGCAAGACAAATTCAGTGCACAGTCGCTGGAGCTGAAGGAGGCACAGACCAATGTGACCAACCTGAACACGCGCATCGCCGATGCACAGCAGGAACTGAAGGACCAGAAGCGGGCCAACACGGAACTGCAGAAGGCCCTGAGCGAGAGCATTAACCAGGGCGGAGCCAACATATCGAAGCTGGTGGACGAAATCAATGCCAGCAACAAGTACATCAAACAGCTGGTGGAGGCTAAGTCGAAGAGCGACTCGCTGAACATGGCTCTGTCGAACAAGCTGACTAAGTCGCTGTCGAAGGAGGAACTCAAAGATGTGGACGTGCAGGTGCTGAAGGGCGTGGTCTATATCTCACTGAACGATAACATGCTCTATAAGTCTGGCTCCTACGAAATCAGTCCGAAGGCTGCCGAAACACTGAGCAAGATTGCCAAGATTATCACGGACTACAGTGACTATGAGGTGCTCGTGGAGGGCAACACGGACAATGTGCCTATCTCGAAGACGAACATCCGCAACAACTGGGACCTCTCGGCTCTGCGTGCATCTAGCGTGGTGCAGGAATTGCAGAACAAGTATGGTGTCAACCCAAGCCGTCTGACGGCTGGTGGCCGTGGCGAATATAATCCCGTAGCCGACAACGCAACGCAGGAGGGCCGCAGCAAAAACCGCCGCACACAGATCATCATCACGCCGAAGCTCGACCAGTTCCTCGACCTGATTGACCAGGCTCCGGCTGAGGAAAAAGAGACCAAGTGACGGGACATCATTGCCCCCTCTCTTCCAGCCCAGTCTTCACAACAAAAGAAAGCAAGAAAACCTGCCGTTTTCTTGCTTTCTTTTTTATGTCAAAGGGTTCTTACTGTTCCAGATAGCGGTCGATGAGGTTGGTGATGTCCTCAATGGTGATGTCGCTGTCTGGCTCCAGATATTGGTCGATGAGGGCTGTGATGTCTTCCACCGAAATCACAGGTTCGGTATAAGCCGTGATGTCAACCGCCCCGGTGTAAACAGAGCCGTCAACGAGCAGGTTCCTGGCGTCGGGGTCGTAGATGCAGGATACGGGCGAAGTAATGGCGCAACCGTCGAGACCCACAAGTTCGAACTTTGAAATGGCCGACTGGCCTGAAGTGCCGCCTGTGAGGTGCAGGTCGGCGTGCTCCACCCAGAGGTAGCCACCATTGTTGCTGCCAACCAGCCTTCCTGCGTTCACCGTGCAGTCTTTAATCGTGATGTCTGCACCATTGTAGCTGCCGATGGACTTCGTGCCCATGTTGAGCGTTCCATCTCCGTAGATATCAACGTCCTTGAAGATGGCCATGCCCATGCCGTCAATGTTGTTGAAGGTGTTTTCGCCTTTCAGGTTAATATGCACGGTGCCGGGCCGACTGGCTGTAATGTTGATGCCGTTGGAGTTGAGCTGCACGAGTTTGCCGTCAACGTAGCCGATGCGAGTGCACTGGGCTGTCACGCCGGAGAGCGTCAGCCAGTAGTACTGAGACGCATACTCGAAGCTGACCTCGCCTGAGGTGATGTCGTCGAAGTAGAAGTTTTTGGCGTTTACGTCGTTGAGCCTGTGCCCACTGATAATGATGCCGAAGTCGGTGGTGACGCGCTTGAACTCTACGTCGCCCAGATACTCTTCACACGCTCCATTTTCTCCCCAGAGGAAGAAGCCGCCATCGGGGAATTGGGCATTGGCTGGCTGAATGTACACTCGCTCCGAACTGATGCCGGTATTGTTCAGGTCGTAGAAGGAAATGCCGCGTGCAGTGTGGCTTGAAGCACCCACAATAGTCAGATTTGATTTCTCAACGTAGAGCCTGTAGCTGTTTTCGGGCTCGGCATCGAGGACAACGTTATCTCCTTCTATTCTCAAATCATCGCAGTTATTAAACTTGATGTATTGGCCGCTGCCAGCCATTTTGATGACACAATCCCTAAGGTTGTAGATGTCAAAAGAAGATGCTTGGATTTCTATGCTCTTGGTCGTATAGATGGTGGGAGCATTACCGAGGTTCGTCATATCGCCACCCTCACACTTGATAATAAGGTTGTTTCCCGTGTTCTCAATGCAGGGGGTGTCCTGCGAAGAAAGGCTTGTGTTTTTCATGTAGAGTGTATGGGTGGAAGGATTGTAGATCACACCATCCACAATGTTATCCTTGTTGAATGAAGTTACCTCCACGCCAAGAACCTTCAGGCCATAGGTTTCCCCACCAATTTTGACTTCTTCTCTCCAATCTTTGCCGTCGCCACTCATCAGACAGAAGGTATAAGCACCAGTGTTGTAGGTGGCACCTTCGGGATAGTTGATGTTTGTGCCCGACATGGTGTGAATGTCGGCAAAGCCCCTGATGGTGTGGCTTGTTCCATTACCCGTAAGGTTCATCTCGCAGCGGTTGAACCAGACTTCGCCCTCACCGTCATTGAAAGAAAGCAGATTGAGGGCATTGATAGTAGGCACCTCATCGGTTCCGTCGCCAAAGCTGATGTTGCAACCTTGGCATTCAATTTCATCTTCCATTGTGAGTGAACCATTGCCTCGGATGATGTAGTGTGGCTCTGAGTCATCAGTGGCATCGCTTGGACGTTTGCAAAAGATGCCTGAGGATGAAACAAACATCTTCTTAACTACATTGTTCCCCCTCAGACAGATAGTGACTGGGGCATGAGCAACACCATAGAAGCGGAAACCAGGAATACGTGGATGACTCTTCGTGTCGATGGTCACGTCTGTAAGCGTGAGCACATTGGCCTCCGGGTCGTAAGTGAGGGTGCCGCTCTCCATGAATGGTGGAACGATATTCGCACAGTTTCTATCGGTCACTTTCATGCCACAAACTTCTATGCCGTAGTAGGTTTTGACACGCACAAATTCAATTTCACCCTCATAAGCTGACGCTGTGCCTGCTTTGCAGAAATATTTGTTGTCAATATCGTAAAACACGCCTGGGGTTGCGATTTCTGTGGAATCTTTCGTGAAAGCACCCATGTTTTGGATGCCATCATTAAATTTCACATCAGAGGAAGCAAGGTTGAGCTTGCCGCCATTGAGATTAACTTTACCATTAACTATGACATCGAGTCCGCTAAAAGAAAGCTGACTGGCAGACTGCCGCATTACGATGGCTTTGTCCGACACCTTTCTAACTCCCCCTATATATAGCTCACCACTTCCTTTAAAATTGAGACTTCCTGAGGAATAAATGGCAGACGAATTAAGGTCGGCTATATCACATTCCCCTTTTGTGCGTATCGTCAGACCGTCAATTTGATTGTTTATCACAGCGTGACCAAATTGCTCACTCGCCGTCATGTAATCTGCACCAAGAATGAGACGGGCATTGTTTACAGACAGCGTCTTGTTATAGGGGTCATAGCTAAGGGTATTTTTATATATCCAAGACTGCACGATGATGTTTTCTCTGTTTTCCTTTGTTACTTCCTTGCCACAGATGTTCAGGCCATACTTCTCATAGCCCACGTATGCATTGCCCGTAACTTTGTTGCCGCTGCTGGTGACAAGTGCCTGGCTGTCCTTGTCGTAAGTATAGGTAGGCTTGTCGTTGTTGTCGTATGCATTGATGAGAGCGTTCATATATACATAACGAAAGCCATAGAGTGTGCCCCCAGAAAAACCTGTAAGATGCAGGTTGGCTCTAAAAATGTCCAAGTTGCCGCCGCCCGACAGACTGTAGAAAGCATTGGCATAGATGTCGAGTGGGCATTTTTCTGAATTCACACTCTCTCCCAAAACCACATTGGCAGCATCCACCGTAGCTATTGTGCCGCCACCTTCAAGAACCAAAACACCCTCTCCGCAGATATATACGTCGGGATTGGTACTGTCACTGTTAGCTGGTTTTCGGATGACAAAGGAAACGCCGCTGCCTTTCTCAATTTTGTTGTAACCCTCCACCATCACCTTCACTTGCCGCTTGACATTCGACAAGATTTGAATCTGGTTGTAGTTGCTGGACTTAAGGTACACATTCTTCAACGTCAGCGTGTTGGTGGAATAATCGTAGCTGATTTTTCCGCCCGCGATGTATTCGTTGGTCACATTGTCAGCATTGTCCGACGTTACGCTTGTTCCGGCAATCTTGATGCCATAGTCCGTTGCAGCCATGCTTATATTGGGCATGGCACTCGCCACGATAAGGGCAAGGATGAGTAAAAGTTGCTTTCTCATAATGATAGTATTAGAAATTAAACATTTGATTGCTCTCGCGCTCAAATATAGAACTTTTTTATCACAAGCAAGGCTTTTTTAACGGAGAAACACATTTTCCTTAACAACATTTCACAAACAAGGGGCGGTAAAGACTATTTTTCTTGACATTTCCGCGCCTTAGCGCAACAATGCCGGACAATACGCTGATGAGGGAAGTACCGTGCTTTTGTTGCAACAAAAAAAGTCCCACGACCGTGGCAATGGAATGCCACGACCGTGGGAACAGTCGTTGTCTTTCTACTGAAAGTCTGCTGCTTTTGATTTGGAGCAGCGCAGATGTGGAAAGGATATTTTACTTGCTCACAGTCTGTGAACCGCCAGCAGCCTTCTTCCATGTGGCTGTTGCTACTTCGCCGTTGGTGAAGACACCTTCTACAACGTCGCCCTTCTCTGCAACATAGTCCTTGCCTTCGATAATCTTGCGGCTCTTCTTGTAGGTGAGTGTGCCTTGTCCGTCGGGCAGACCATCCTTCAGACTGCCATGATAAGTGGCGTAGCCCAGGTCGAGGTCAAGTTCCTTGCCTGTGATTTTCTCCTGAAGAGCCTGCTCTGCAGTCTTAATCTCTACTCCATCAATGACAGGAGCAACGGTAACTGTGTCGTTCAGGACTGCTGAGTCCATTTCGATAGAAACGGCAATGATTGAGTCGCTGTCTGCCACAGCAATGCTGTCAGAGTCTGTTGCCACTCCTGCCTTGTTAGAACAACTTGTCAATGTTGTGGCCATAAAGATGTTGCCACAAGCCAATGCTACTGCTGCTATAGCAGCACAACGTGAACGTTTCATGAAATTCATTTCAATTCTGTTTTTTATTAAGTGAATAATTAGATGAGTCGCCTTTAAGAAAGGCATTGCCTTTACTACTGCAACAAACAGCTTGAATTTGGCTGCAAAGGTAAGTCTTTTTCCTAACATCCACAAACAATTACAAATAAAAAAGCATCCAGCAAAGTGCTGGACGCCTATTTAATCTGTAAATGTTTCGATTGATTAGAAGTTGTAAGAAACACCCAGTGAGAGAACTGACTCTTCGATACCTACACCGAAAGCAGAACCCTTTGTTGACTTGTCGCCAAGGTACTTGTGCCAGCCGAGGTAACCCATCTTGGCTACAACGTCAACCTTCTCAGAAGCGGCGAACTTAACACCTGGCTGAATGCCTACACCAATTCTGCTACCACAGTCCTTGTAAGTAGTGAAACCTACACCACCATCAAAGAAGAAAGAAGCGATACCAGTCTTAGCGAACACGTAACGAGCGAATACGTCGAAACCGAAAGTAGTCTTAGCGTAGTCAGCGGGATCAACAGAAAGACCGTTCAGAGCGTTTGTAGCTGCAATAGTAGCAGCAGCATCGTTGCGGAGACCGAGCTTCAAATCCAAGCCCAGACCGAACTTTTCGCTGAACATGTAACCTACCTGAGGAGCGAGAGTGAAAGTTGTGAGGTTGTCGCCACCGCTAACAAGCTTCTTTGTGCCGAATGCGATGTCACCACCTAACCATACCTGTGCATTTGCTGTGAGTGAAGCAACTGCTACGAGAGCAGTAAGAATAATCTTCTTCATAATCTAAAATAGTTTTTTAAAAGTTAATATTATAAGAAAACTGTTTTGTCCTACTCTATTGCCGGGACACTGTTACGTGTTTTTTACCCCGGAACAAGGTTTTCGGAACCCCTTGTTTTTATTTTCGCTGCAAAGTTAATGCGTTTTTGACATTCCAGCCAAATATTTTAACAAGAAATTTCGCTGTGCGCGCACAAAATAGCACTTTTGCAGAGATTTTGAACAGTTTTGCTGAAAATGCAAGCTAAAACGAGTGGCGAAAATCCAGCAAAATAGTCGTCCTGCTAAAAAAATGTGGCAGCGGAAAATCGGTGTCAATGCTTTCAAAGAGGCAGAAAACTTGCGAAATGAATGCTCACAGGCTTCATCATCGGCTTATTTTCGCTCCAAAATTACGTTTTTCCCTTATTCATGCCAAATTTATTTAAAGAAAAATGACAAAAAAACACACAAAAACACGTCTGCAAGAAGAATTTATGTTCTACAGCATGTTTTTGCGGTTAAAAGAATTGAAATAAATCAAACATTATCAAAGTGCGGCGGAAAGGCATCTGTGTCGCAAGAAAGGTATGAAATCGCACACACGCCTTTATATATATAATAATGTATAGGCGGAAAGCAGTTACAGACGCTCGCCACAATGCTTGCAGTAATTGGCATTCAAGTCCGTCTTCTGGTTGCAACGCGGACAGCGGCCATTGACACCCTTCTTCTTGGTCTCATTAATCATTGTGGCACTGACAATGCCCGTGGGCACTGCGATGATAGTATAGCCCAGAATCATCACGACAGCCGAAAGTAAACGCCCGGCAACCGTAATCGGCGTAATGTCGCCATAACCCACGGTGGTCATGGTGACTATAGCCCAGTAGATGCTGGTGGGGATGTCGGTAAACTGCGTACCAGGCTGCTGTCCCTCAATCATGTACATCAGTGTGCCAATGATGGTGACCAGCACAATGACAAACAGGAAATAAACCAGTATCTTATTCATGCTGCGCTTGATGCTCTCCAAGAGCAGATAGCCCTCGTTGATGAAAGCAAAGAGTTTCAACACACGGAAGATGCGAATCAGTCGAAACGCCCGCAGAATGAACATATACTTTGTGGAGGGTAACAAGAACGACAAGTACAGGGGCAGTGTGGCCAGCAAGTCGATGATGCCGAAGAAACTCAGCACATATTCACGCTTCACGGGCGAGCAATAGATGCGAAGGATGTACTCCACGGTGAAGAAAAACGTCAGGACATACTCCATGACCGTCAGGATATCCTTGTACAGCCCCGCCACACTGGGCATACTCTCCACGAAAGCCACAACCAAGCTGAGGACGATTGCCACCATCACGGCCAAGTCGAAGGCTTTCGATTCGCGGTCGTCCGATTCAAAGATGATATGCCACAAACGCGGCTTGTTTTTCAGCAAAGCCCATAGTTTCTTCATAAAGCACATAGTATTTGCTGCAAAGGTAGGTCTTTTTTAACAAAAAATGAAAAATATTTCTGCTTTTATCATTCCCATTTCACAATTATTTATTACCTTTGCACCCGCAAAACTACCAACAAGGCTTTTGCCCCGATGGCGGAATTGGTAGACGCGTTGGTCTCAAACACCAATATCGCAAGATGTGCCGGTTCGAGCCCGGCTCGGGGTACAAGAAACAATCCATCCGCAAGCATCCTCAAAGGGGTACTTGCGGACTTTTTCTTTATTAACCTAAACATTTAACTAAAATGAAAACGCAGAAACTGCTTTTTGCCCTTTGCTTGTTTGCCTTCACAGGAATGCAGGCACAACCTTCCAGACAGGAAATCATGGCTGCCATGGAACTGGCCAACGACTATTTCATCCAGAAATACCCCGATGCCGGCGCGCCCACATTCGTGAAACGGGAACGCCCGTCCAACCTGTGGACCCGTGGCGTGTATTTCGAGGGCCTCTACGCATTGGCCGACCTGGAGCGGCAGCTGGGCGGAGAACGCACCGATGCCTATTTCAAATACATCACAGACTGGGGCACGGCCCATCATTGGACACCCCGCAACGGCGTGAAGACACGCGATGCCGACGACTACTGCTGCTGCCAGACCTATCTCGACATGGGCCATGCCGCACCCACCATTCAGTGCATGGACAACCTGATTGCCTGCCGCAACGTGCCCCAAAAGCAGGGCAACGGCTCCTCCACAGGCTCGTTTGGCGACTGGACATGGATTGATGCCATCCAGATGGGGCTGCCCGTCATGACAAAACTCAGCCAGATGAAGCGGCTGCAGGGCGATGCCGACTGGCTGCGCTATGCCGAACAGGGCTGGCAGATGTACCGCACGAGCCGCGACTCCATTGCCGGCGGATTCTTCAACAAGAAGGAAGGACTCTGGTGGCGTGACAAAGACTTCGTCGCCCCCTTCACCACCCCAGGCGGCAAGAACTGCTACTGGAGCCGAGGCAATGGCTGGGTCTATGCCGCCCTGGTGCGCGCCATGGAGTCACTGCCGCAAGACCCGCACTACAACGACTACAAGAAAGACTACTGCTTGATGACCAAGGCCCTGCTGCGCTGTCAGCAGCCCGACGGCTACTGGTACGCCTCGCTTGCCGACCCTGCCGACTTTGGCGGCAAGGAACTCTCAGGCACTGCCCTCTTCATCTACGGCATGGCATGGGGTGTACGCCACGGCATTCTGCCAGCCAAGAAGTTCTCCCCTATTATATATAATGTATGGCAACGGATGGTGAAAGACTGCCTCCACCCCAATGGCTTCCTGGGCTACGTGCAGGGCACGGGCAAGGAGCCAAAGGACTCTCAGCCCGTCACCTACGACAAGCAACCCGACTTCGATGACTACGGCCTGGGCTGCTTCCTGCTGTGCGGCACAGAGATTGTTAAAATGATGAACCGATGAAAAGCATCCTCCGCCTCCTCACCCTCTTGCTCCTGCTCTCCGCCTGTTCTTCGGGAAAGCAGGAGAAGAAAAAAGGCGTGACCGCCCCCGTGCAGAGCGCGCCCTACGAAATGCTCATCGTGGCCAACAAGGAATGGCTACAGACCACAGCCGGACAGTCGCTGATGAGTGTCGCAGAGAGCGACGTGGAGGGTCTGGCCATGCACGAGCCCTGTTTTCGCTGTACCAAAATCAATCCTGTCAACTTCGACGGCACCTTCAAGATGTACGGCAACATCATCGTGGCAGAAATCAGCAGCAAATACCGACAAGCCGAAATGCGCGTGAGCCGCAACCTCTACTGCCGTCCCCAACTCATCGTCTTTCTTGCAGCCCCCAACGACAAAGCCTTCATCGAACTGATCGACAGCCGTCGCGACCAGCTGCTCGACATGTTCAACGAACAGGAGTTCAACCGCGAAAGCCTTGTCTTGCAGAAAAAACACAGCGGCGTGGTTGCACAACAGGCACAGAAGCAATTCGGCGTAAGCCTCTTCGCACCAGCCGACATCGACCAGGTGAAGACGGGCAAGGACTTCTTTTGGGCCTCGGCCAGCAAGCAGGAGTTCCGGCTCAACATCTGCCTCTACACACTGCCCCTGCGCAACCTGACCTTGGAAGACTTTGTAGCCGCCCGCGACTCAGTGATGCAAATCAACATCCCCGGCGGACACGAAGGCCAATGGATGGAGACCGACAGCCGCACCGTCAGCAGCAAGGTGCGCCAACAGACCCAGGGACACGACATCATGGTGGTGCGCGGACTCTGGGACATGCGCGGCGATGCCATGGGCGGCCCCTTCGTCAGCTACATCCAGACAGACGAGCGGCAGCAGCGCATCCTGGTCTGCGAGGGCTTTGTTTTTGCCCCCAACGAGAAGAAACGCCCGCTCATCCGAGAGCTCGAAGCTGCCCTGCAAACCCTAAAGTTTACCGACGATACTCACTTTTGAGTATTAAAAAACTCTTCACAGAGAATTTTTTCTACCTAAAATTTGGTATATATCATAAAGTTTTTTTACATTTGCAGCGAAGAAATAAAAACGATTTTAAAACCCTTTAAAACGAATAAACTTATGGCTTACGTAATTAGTGACGATTGTGTAATGTGCGGAACTTGCGCAGGTGAGTGTCCCGCAGGTGCCATCTCTGAAGGCGATGGCAAGTATGTAATTGACCCAGACACGTGCGTTGACTGCGGAACATGTGCAGATGCTTGTCCCGCCGGCGCAATTGCTCCAGGAGAATAACAATAGCGAAAAGAAACTTTTTCATTGCACATTTGTTTAACCGGGTGTCTTCCCTGTGAAGGGGAGGCACCTTTTTTGTTGTGCTTGCTTTCGTATCAGCAAAGCACACGTAGCCTGTACAACATAAATTTAAATACGCTATGGTAGCGATTTAGAGAATTGGGGCTTTTGTCGAAAGCACAGTCTTTATCTTCCAATCGTCTATGCGGCGAGTGGCAGTAGAAAAGTTGATGCCAATCTTGAAAAGTTGGCGGCTGTCGTCAGAAAAGGGTGTGGCATAGCCTTTTTCCTCTATTTGTGCCAAAGCCTCTTCTGCACTCTTGTCCAGTTTCAGTTCCAAGATGTAGATGTACTGTGGTGTCTGCATCAAGATGTCCATGCGCCCATCGGTGGTATGGCGTTCCACCTCTACGTAGAAGCCCATCAGACGGAAGAAAACGTAGAGTGTGTTCTGGAAATACAGTTCCAAGTTGCCCATTACCTGATAATCGCCATTGGCAAAGAAGTTTTCAAGGCGGCGCATGAAGTCTTCGGCTTTGCCCCCCTCGATGTCCTTCACAAAGCGGACAATGGAGAATGTGCCCTTGTCCTGAACTTTAGGGGTGTAAAAGGGATAAAGGTATTTGATGAAACCCTGCTCCACTTCTCGGTTGGGAAAACCTAACTGGTATTCGTCAAAGCGGCTGTCGTAACTCTTCAGCGTGAGATATCCACTCTGATAGAGTAACGGCAGGGGATTCTCGTCCATGATGTCGATGCTGTTGAGCGTGTCGGTGGAGAGTTCCTCTGTGGTCATGCTCTCCAGCGGATAGCCCGTCTTCTTCAGTTGATAGACAAGGAAGGAAGGAGTGCCCGTCTCGAACCAGTAGTCGCGGAACACTTGGTTCTTTAATGTGTTGAGCAGACTAAATGGGTTGTACATGCCGGGGCTATTCATGGTAAAATGATAGCCGTCGAAGTCCTGCTTCAGTCGCTCGTAGCACTCTTCTTTGGTCATGTCGTTAGCCTCGGCCAACGCTTGTACGCCGTTGTCGAAATAGTGGTGCAGTTCATTCTCGCTGATGCCGCAGAGGGTGCAATATTGAGGCAGGGGTGAGATGTCTTCCAGGCTGTTCAGGTCGCTGAACACGCTCACCTTACCAAATTTGGTCACGCCCGTTAGAAAAGCAAAACGGATGTAGCGGTCGCACGACTTGAGCACACCGTAGAATGCCTTCAGCGTGTTGCGGTATTCAGTTTGCAGAGCATCGTTGCCGATGGACTGGAGCATGGGCTTGTCATACTCGTCCACAAGGATGACCACACGGAGTCCTGTTTTCTCGTATGCACGGCGAATCATTCCCTCAAAGCGTTGTCCTAAGGTCTGCTCGTTCTCGTCCTTTCCATACTCCTTTTCAAGGTTTTTCAAGAAAAGATTCAACCGAGAAGACAAATTGTCCTCAGTGTCATAGCGATCCGTGTTCAAATCGAGATGCAGGATGGGATGCTTCACCCAGTCCTTCTCCAACTTGCTCACAGCCAATCCCTCAAAAAGTTCACGCTGTCCATCGAAATACGCTTCCAGCGTGGAAAGGAACAAAGATTTGCCAAAACGTCGAGGACGGGAAAGAAAGTAATACTTCCCTTCCGACACCAGCTTATACATCAGTGCCGTCTTATCCACGTATGCGTAACCGTCCCTACGCACTTCGCCAAAATTTTGTATTCCAATGGGGTATTTCATGGACTTTTACCTTTATTCACTTGCAAAGATACGCCATCATTTATTAACACACAAGAAAATCAGGAGTTTTTTTAACATACAAGCCTATATTCCCTATGCCATTTGCCCCGCAGTTCGATATAAAATCAGACACAGAGGCAACCTTTTTTGCTGCCACCGAAGATCATTCGGAGCGAGATAGGCAATTATTCTATAAATCATTGTTTGATTCTTAAGAATCGCACAATGATTCTTAAGAATCAAACAATGATTTACAAGAATCAAACAATGATTCTTAGAATTATTGCCTATGCGAGCGGGAAGGAAAGGAAGTGCGGGCAAGAAAGAAGGACCGTGAGGGTGAAAAAGAAAGACTGTGCGGGAGAGGCGGCAGTGAGGGCTGACGGGGGTGGAGCGTACATTTTATGGGGGCGGGAATGTGTTTCTGCTTGTTTTTTAGCGGAAAAGTTTGTAGGAATGGAGAAAGAACGCTATCTTTGCAGTGATTTTGCTAAGGAACAGGGCCTTTGTTGCAGGAGAAGGACAAGGCAGAGAGACGAACCTAATACATTATTATATTAACCTATATGAAAAGACATTTCCTACTTTTGCTGTGCCTGCTGTCGACTGTGCTGATGGGGGCGCAGGATGTCATTGACCTGTCGGGCGAATGGCAATTCCAGGTGGACCGCGAGAACAAGGGCGAGGCCGAGGGCTGGTACCTGCCAGACCACAAGCTGAACGACCGCATCACGCTGCCGGCCAGTATGCCGGAGAAGCTGAAGGGCGATGACATCAGCATCAACACCCGATGGGTGGGGTCGCTGTACGACTCCAGCTATTTCTTCAATCCATACATGGCGAAGTATCGCAAGCCTGGGAAGGATATGAAGCTGCAGTTCTTCCTCACGCCCGATAAGCATTACGTGGGCCGCGCATGGTATAAGCGGACGGTAGTGATAGACAAGAAGACCATTGCATCGCCCTACTCCGTGCTGGAACTGATACTGGAACGTCCCCACATCGTGAGTCAGGTGTGGATCAACGAAAAGAAGATTCAGGAGAAGCGCAATTCGCTCTCCGTGCCCCACGTGTATAGCATCTACGGACTGTTCTTCAAGCCCGGCGTGAACACCATCACGGTGTGCATCGACAACAATCCCGCGCTGGTGCCCGTGGGCCAGGACTCCCATTCCATTACAGACCAGACGCAGGGCGACTGGAACGGCATTGTGGGCCGCATGGTGCTACGCCCCGCCAGCCTGCTGAAGCACGTGCAGGTCTATCCCGATGTGGACGGACGGAAAGCCGTGGCGCACCTGACCTTCGGCAACATCACGGAGAAGGAGCAGGCCACCATCACGGTGTCGGCATCGGCCTTCAACACCGACAAAAGCCACGAACTGAAGGCTAAGAGCCTGACAAAGACCATCGACCCCGTGTCGGCCAACACGCTGGATGTGACGCTCGACATGGGCAACGAAATGCTGCTGTGGGACGAGTTCAATCCGCAGCTCTACCGACTGACCGTCAGCGTGAAGACAAAGACGCGCAGTTGCACGGAGGAAACGGTGTTCGGCATGAGGAAGGTGGAGATACGCGACAAGATGTTCTATGTGAACGGGCGCGAGGTGCTGTTGCGCGGCACGGTGGAGAACTGCGACTTCCCCAACACAGGCTATCCGCCCATGGACGTAGAGACGTGGGTGAAGCTGTTCAAGACCTGCAAGAGCTACGGACTGAACCACATGCGTTTCCACACCTATTGTCCGCCCGAAGCCGCCTTCCTTGCCGCCGACATGGTGGGCTTCTACCTGCAACCCGAAGGCCCGTCGTGGCCCAACCACGGTGTGAAGCTGGGGCGCGGCGAGTTCATCGACGACTACCTCTACGCCGAGGGCGAGCGCATTGTGGATACTTACGGCAACCACCCCTCCTTCACCTTCTTTGCCTTTGGCAACGAACCAGCCGGCAACTGGGTGAAGTGGTCCACGGAGGCCGTAGCCAAGATTAAGAAGTACGACCCGCGCCACCTGTACTGCGGATTCAGTGTGGGCGGCGGCTGGGCCTGGCAGCCCGGCAGCGAGTTTGCGGTGAAGGCCGGCGCACGCGGGCTGAACGAGTGGGCACGACGTGCTCCCGAATCGACCGTGAACTTTGCCAAGAACATCGAGACCTACAATGGCAAGGACTCGCCCAACACGCCCATCACGATGCCCTTCGTTTCGCACGAGACGGGACAGTGGTGCGCCTTCCCCAACTTTGAGGAAATCAGCAAATACACAGGTGTGAACAAGGCGAAGAACTTTGAAATCTTTCGCGACCTGCTGCGCGACAACGGCATGGCCAGCCGTGCCCACGACTTCCTCATGGCTTCGGGCAAGCTGCAGGCCCTCTGCTACAAGGCCGAGATAGAGCGCACGCTGCGCACGCCCAACTATGCGGGCTTCCAGCTGCTCTCCCTCAACGACTATTCGGGACAGGGCACTGCGCTGGTGGGCGTGACTGATGTGTTCTTCGACAACAAGGGCTACATCAGCGAGCGTGAGTTCCGCGAGTTCTGCTCGCCCATCGTGCCGCTGGCCAAGATTAAGAAGTTTACCTACAAGACCTCGGAGACCTTCGAGGCCGACATGGAGCTGTCGCAGTTCAGCGACCAGCCACTGAAGAACACGGCTGCACTGTGGACCGTGACGCAGAACGGACAGGAGTTTGCCGCCGGCCATCTGCCCGCCCGCGACCTGCCCATCGGCTGCAACATTGAGTTGGGTCAAATCCGTGTGCCACTGGGCAGCATCCAGCGTGCGGGCAAATACACGCTGACCGTCAGCATACCCGGCACGGAGGCGAAGAACCACTGGGACTTCTGGGTCTATCCAGAAGCTGACGGCACGCGAGCCTTGGCCGACGAGAAGACACAGAAGAGGAACAGCAAGGCCAGCGACTTTTTGGTGATGCACGAGCTGTTCAACGATGTCTATATCACCGATTCGCTCGACAAGAAAGCACAGAAGCTGCTGAAGAAAGGCGGCAAGGTGCTCATCTGCGCAGCGGGCAAAGTGAGCTACGGCAAGGAAGTGGTGCAGCAGTTTACGCCTGTGTTCTGGAACACCAGCTGGTTCAAGATGCGTCCGCCACACACCACGGGCATCTTTGTGGAGAACAGCCACAGCATCTTCGACCTCTTCCCGACAGACTACCACAGCGACATGCAGTGGTGGGAGCTGGTCAACCGCGCCCAGGTAATGCAGTTCACCGACTTCCCCCGCGACTTCCAGCCACTGGTGCAGAGCATCGACACGTGGTTTGTGAGCCGCAAAATCGGTATGCTCTTCGAGGCCAACGTGGGTCAGGGAAAGCTGGTGATGACAACGATGGACATCAACCGCGACCTGGACAAGCGCATTGTGGCCCGCCAGATGCGCACCTCCATCCTGAACTACATGCTGTCCGACAAGTTCCGCCCGCAGTGGACCATCGAGCAGGAGCGCATTGCCGACCTATTCACCAAAGTGGCCGGCGCAGTCAATATGTACACCAAGGACTCGCCCGACGAGTTGAAACCAGCACTTGACAATTCCATTAAACCTAAAAAATAAAAAGAACCTAACACGATGAACAAATTCTCGATAACCCTGCTGAGCACCGTCATGGCATTGACGGCTCAGGCACAGACCTTCAACTTCACATTCGACGGTCGTGACAAGACGGCTACGAAGGTGACAGCAGCCGATGTTTTCACCCCGGAAAAGGGCTACGGCTACGACTTCCAAGACATCATTGCCGAGGCTCGCAAGCAGCAGACGGAGACGTACAAGCTGGCGGACGGCCTGTTCTATTTCTCTGTGGCTGTGCCCGATGGGAACTACCGCGTGACCGTCACCGTGGGCAGCAAAAAGCAAAAGGGCAGCACCACGGTGAGGGCTGAATCGCGCCGTCTGTATGTGTATGATGCCGAGACGAAGAAGGGCGAGTTCAAGACCTTCTCTTTCGTAGTGAACAAGCGCAACACCACAATCACACTACCCGACGGCAAGACGGACGTGGTGAAAATCAAACCTCGCGAGCGGACGGCCCTGCTGTGGGACGACAAGCTCACACTGGAAATCAACGGCGATGCTCCTGTCTGCTCGCAAATCAAGATTGAACCTGCCGATGTGCCGACCGTCTTTCTCTGCGGCAACTCCACGGTGGTGGACCAGGACAAAGAACCCTGGGCCAGCTGGGGACAGATGTTCACCTACTGGCTGACGGACCAGGTGGCTGTGGCCAACTATGCGGAGAGCGGACTGACGGCCAGCAGCTTCTATGCACAGAACCGCCTGAAGAAGATTCTCTCGCTGGCCAAGGCGGGCGACTTCGTCTTCATCGAGTTTGGCCACAATGACCAGAAGGAGAAGGCCGCAGGTTCGGGTGCCTACTACAACTTTGCCCACATGCTGAAGACCTATGTTGACCAAATCCGCGAGAAGGGTGCCGTGCCCATCTTCGTCACGCCCACCCAGCGTCGCCGTTTCGAGGGCAACAAGATTGTGGAGACCCACGGACAGTACCCCGATGCCATGCGCTTCGTGGCCAAGGACCTGGGTGTGGAACTGATTGAACTGCACGATATGACCCGCACGTTCTTCGAGGCTCTGGGCGTAGAGGACAGCAAGCGTTCACTGGTGCACTACCCTGCCGGCACATTCCCCAACCAGGGCAAGGCTTTCGAGGACAACACGCACTGGAATCCCTACGGAGCCTACGAAATCAGCCGAATGATTGTCAAAGGCATCAAGGAGCTGAACCTGCCTTTGACAAAGTACATCAAGCCCGACTACCAGGACTACGACCCCGCTCAGCCCGACGACTGGAAGGCTTTCCACTGGAGTTGCGGCCCATTCATCGACATCGTGAAGCCTGACGGAAACTAAAAGACACGGACTGATGAAACAAAGACTTTTATTTGGCTTGATAGCCATAAGCCTTTGCTTTGCATCCATGGCCAAAGGTGAAGAGGGGCAGCCCTTCTGCAGTGTAGCTGGTTCTGTTGACACTGGGCGAAATGATATACTGCTCGACACAGGATGGGCCTATCGCCCCATCAGCGACCCTAACCCTACAGTGAAAGACATCAAGGTGACCCTGCCTCACACGTGGAATGCACAGTATGACAGGAAAACGGAGTACAACCGAGAGACGATGGTCTATACCCATCAGCTCACGGTAAGCGAAGCACAGCTGAAGAACCATCGCCTGTTTCTCTACTTCGAGGGTGTAAACTCCGTGGCCGATGTGTTTGTAAACCGTACCACTGTGGGGCAACATAAAGGCGGCTACACGGCTTTCTGCATGGAGATTACAGACCGTCTGACGGTGGGCGAAAACACACTGGAAGTATGGACCAGCAATGCTTTCCGCACCGATGTGCTGCCCATTTCGGGCGACTTCAATGTCTATGGCGGTATTCATCGCCCCGTGCATCTGATTGTTACAGGGCGTGACTGCATTTCGCCTTTGTTCTATGGCTCACCAGGCGTGCTGGTTCATCAAGAAACAGTAACGAAGGAACAGGCTGAACTGACTGTTGAGACACTGCTTTCGCTTAAAAGCGGCAAACAAGGTTTACGGCTAAAAACATCCGTCATGGATGCAGCGGGAAAGATTGTGGCGGAGAAAGAGATGCCGGCTGTTGGTGAGCGCGTGGAACAGCCGTTCACCATTGCAGAGCCCACACTTTGGAATGGGCGTAAGAATCCTTACTTATATACTGTTCAAGTGGAACTGCTGGACGGCACAAGCGTCATTGACGTGCAGACCGTGCAGACGGGTTTGCGCTATTTCTCTGTTGACAAGGACAAAGGTTTTTTCCTCAATGGCGACCAGTATGAATTGCGTGGCTTCAATCGCCATGAGGATGTGGAAGGCAAAGGCAGCGCACTCTCGCAGGAAGACCATGAACGTGATATGCAACTCATCACAGAGACGGGTGCCACGATGATTCGTCTCTCACACTACCCACAGAGCCGTTCCTTCTATCAGTTGGCCGATGAGCAGGGCATGGTGCTCTGGAGCGAGATTCCGCTGTGCGGCCCTGGTGGTTATAACTTTACAGGCTATGTGGCCAATGCCCAGGATAATGCCCGTCAAGTAGCCCAAGAAATGGTCTATCAGAACATGAACCATCCCTCCGTTTGCTTTTGGGGCATCTTCAATGAGCTACTTGTCAACGATGGGCGCTGGAAGGCATGGGACGACCCCGTGCCGTTTGTAAAGGAACTCCATGCCCTCTATAAAAGAATTGACCCTTCACGTCTGACCACTTTTGCCACCTGTGTTCCGCAGAACCACTATTTGGGCTGCTCCGACCTCATTGCCTGGAACAAATACTACCGTCGCCCAGGCAATGAAGCCAGTGTGCGCAAATTCTACGATGAGGTGCACCAGACTTCAGGCGGTCAACCTGTAGGCATCTCGGAATATGGTGATGCTGGCAGTCCCAACCAGCATTACAATCCACGCCACGACAAGGTGCGCACCCATTCAGAAACCTATCAGTGCATAACCCATGAGGGCTATTGGCGTGCCATCAAGGATTCAGAATGGCTGTGGTGCAAAACTATCTGGCAGCTCTCTGATGTCCAAAGCAGCATCCGCCATGAGGGTGACCACGATGGGCGTAACGATAAAGGCGTGGTAACTTATGACCGCAGCGTGAAGAAGGACATCTATTACTTCTACAAGACACAATGGAATCCAGAGCCGATGCTCTACATCACCGACCGCCGCTTCACCGACCGCCGCCATGCCGTGACCGACATAAAGGTTTACACCAATCAAAAAGAAGCCACACTCTACATGAACGGCAAGAAGGTAGCCAGGCAGAAAGCGGACGACATCCACCGTGTTGTATTTAAAGACATTCAGCTCTGCGAGGGCAATAATCTTATCCAAGTGAAATCTGGCAAACTCTCTGACGAGTGCACATGGGTCCTTTACAAAGATAAACCACAATGAAAAATCTGTTTCTCACCATTCTTTTTTCACTGATATTTTGCAGAGTGGCAACAGCCGCCAACGGCGAAAAGATGACCCACTATCTTTTTGCCTATTTCACGAACAACACCACTGAGGGGCAACAAGTGTGTTATGCCGTGAGCGATGATGGAGTAAACTTCACGCCTCTGAACGAGGGGCGGCCAGTTATTGCCTCCGATACAATTGCCGCCTCGGGCGGCGTACGCGATCCTCATCTGCTTCGGGGCAACGATGGTTGGTTCTATCAGGTGCTTACCGATATGGACATGTCCTTGGGCAAATGGACGAATCGAGGCATTATCCTGCTACGCTCGCGTGACCTTGTCAGTTGGGAACATCACGCAATCCACTTCCCTGCGCGTTATCCCGGTAAACCATACGCCCGTGCTAATGCCGTATGGGCACCGCAGACCATTTACGACCCTGCGGTCGGCAAACTAATGATTTATTTTTCCCTACATTCCGAGAAGAATGGACCTTACCCTCAAGATGCCGTTTACTATGCATACGCAACCCGCGATTTTTCTGACCTTGAGGGTGACCCGCAACCACTGTTCACCTATCCTCATCCAACCATCGATACTGACATCGTGCAGGATGAGACCGGGCTTTACCATCTCTTCTTCAACACATGGGGCGGTCCTGATGGTCTGCAACGCCGCCAATACACCTTTCGCGACCTGCACAACCAGCAGTCATGGACGCTCCTGCCAGGCCACATGCAACCCAACAGCCTGTCGAGCGAAGGTTCTACGGCCTATCAGCTCTTCGATGGCAGATGGATGCTTAGCTATGACTGTTTCAAGGATGGTGTCTATCAGTTTTGTACGACCAGCGACTGGCAACACTTCACCCTCGTGCACGAAACCAAGACCGAGGGAGTCTTCACGCCCCGGCATGGCTCCATCATTCAGATTACAAACTGCGAGTACCAAGTCTTGCTGAATGTGTTCGGGAAAAAGTAATCCATATTTTTCACACAAATCCTTTTTGCACAACGATGAAAAAACTATTGATAGCATTATCGCTTATGGTGGCGCTTAGTGCCGGAGCCATGAAAATTCCCCAAGCCGGGCCACAGTATATGCCGGAAGTGATGGAACCCATTACAGCTCTTTTCGACGTGAGCGGCATCCGTATGCCCGTGTTTACCAGTCGCTCGGCTACGGTGAAGATGAACAGGAGGGGACTTTCAACCAAGGCTGTCCAGGCGGCCATCGACCGTATGAGTGCAAAGGGGGGTGGCACCGTGGTCATCCCTAATGGGGAGTGGCAGACAGGACGCATCGAACTGAAGTCAGGTGTGCGACTACATCTCAGCGATGGGGCTGTGCTGACCTTCAGTGGTAACATCAAGGACTATCAGCCAGCCGTGCTGACACGCAACGAGGGTTACGATGTGATGTCGCTCGGTGCCATGATTTATGCCAACGGCGCAGAGAACATAGGCGTGACGGGGCGTGGCCATATCGTCGGCCCCTCAACCGATTGTGAAATGTACGTGGAAAACCGCAAATACTTGGTGGTGGAAGAATGTGTGGACATCAGAAAGCCCATCGCTGAACGCATCTGCGACGGACAGGACGGTCGCCCCGTCTTGCTGCCCATGATGCTGGCCCCAGTTAACTGCAAGAACGTCCTCGTCGAAGGAATTACCATTGACCAGGGCCTTTTCTGGAACATCGTGCCGCAATATTGCGACAATGTCATCATCCGTGGCGTGACGGTGAACAGTGCCGGCCATGGTCGGACGGACGGTATCGACATCGAGTCAACCACCAATTCCCTGATAGAATACTGCTCATTGGACTGCGGCGACGACTGCTACACCATCAAGTCCGGTCGCGGTGAAGACGGCGTGAAGATAGCCCGCCCCTCCATTAACGTGGTCATTCGCCACTGCATTGCTTTGCGCGGTGCTGGTGGACTGGTGCTTGGTTCGGAGACCGCCGCCAATATGTGGAACATCTATATGCACGACTGTGTCATGGACGGCACTCAACAGGCTTTCCGCTTCAAGAGTCGCCGGCCTCGTGGTGGTGGCGGTCACGAAGTGTGGGTAGAGCGTGTCTATGCAAAAAACATCACCTACAATGCTTTCACGGTCGATATGCTCGGTTCGAAGAAATGGGTGGGCGACCTTGCAAACCGCTACCCTGCACGTGAGATTAACGAGCTGACCCCAGAATTCAAGAACATCCACATCAAGGACATAACCATCGAGGGGTGTTCCCGTTTCATCGATGTGAAAGCCCTTCCTGAGCGTCCGTTGACCAACGTGCTGATAGAGAACGCAGAAGTCCGCTGCAAGGATTTTCTCCGTATGCAGGATGCCCAGGGCTTTGTCCTCAAGAACGCCATCGTCCACACCTCCACGCCTTCGGCAGTCCTCGACGGTTGCCACAGTGTCATGCTGCTCGATGTGGATTTTGACGGCAAGCAACTGAGGCAGAACACAAAGAACGCCACGCTTTTTGTGTCAGGCAAGTAGAAACAAATTATCATACATATATAATTCCATAGTTATGAAACATAGATTCTTCACTTTTCATTTTTCTTTCTCACGAAAGCGTTGGCTATGCCAAACTGTTACACTTTTCGCCCTGTGCCTAACGGCGGCAGCTCAAGCCACATGGAATGGCCCCCAGGCCCTGCACATCCCCATCACGCAGGAGAGCAAACCCTACACACGCTGGTGGTGGCTGGGTTCTGCCGTGGACAAAGAGGGACTTACCTACAACCTGGAAGAAATGGCCAAGGCCGGGATAGGCGGTGTGGAAATCACGCCCATCTATGGCGTGCAGGGCAATGATGCTAACGAAATCAGCTATCTCTCGCCCCGCTGGATGGAAATGCTCAGACACACCGAGGCGGAAGGCCAGCGGCTGGGCATCGAGACCAACATGGCCACTGGCACAGGCTGGCCCTTCGGCGGTCCGCTCGTCAGCGAAGCCGAGGCTGCAACCAAGGCAACCTTCAAGGTGGCAGACGGGAAAACCACCGTGGAAGTGGGCAAGACGAAGCAGAAGGTGAAGCGTGCTGCTCCGGGCGGTGAAGGCTTTGTGATTGACCACTTCAACAAGGACGCTGTGGCACACTATCTGGAGCGGTTCGATACGGCTTTCGTAAACCAGCACGTGGCCTTCCCCAAGAACTTCTTCAACGACAGCTACGAGGTCTATGGTGCAGACTGGACACCCCTACTGCGGGAGGATTTTCAGGCACGCCGAGGCTACGACCTCTACCAGCACCTTTCGCCCTTCACCACACCCGACTCGCTCCGCACGGACGAAGACAAGCGCATCTTGTCCGACTACCGCGAGACCCTGGCCGAACTGCTCTACGAGAACTTCACCACACAGTGGACCGACTGGGCACACCGGCATGGTTCGCTCACCCGCAATCAGGCTCACGGCTCGCCCGCCAATCTGCTCGACCTCTATGCCGCTGTGGATATTCCCGAATGTGAGGGCTTCGGCCTAAGCGACTTCGGCATACGCGGTCTGCGCACCGACCCTGGCTTCACGAAGAAGAACTTCTCCGACATCTCCATGCTGAAGTACGCCTCCAGCGGTGCCCACCTGAGCGGACACCCGCTGACTTCCAGCGAGACTTTCACTTGGCTGACAGAGCACTTCCGCACCTCGCTTTCGCAGTGCAAACCCGACCTCGACCTCTTCTTCATTTCGGGCATCAACCACGTCTATTTCCATGGCGCGTGCTATTCACCGAAGGACGAGGCATGGCCAGGCTGGCGATTCTATGCCAGCGTAGATATGTCGCCCAACAACAACTGGTGGTCCACCATGCCCGCATTCTCGGCCTACATCCAGCGGTGCCAATCCATGTTGCAGTGGGGTCAGCCCGACAACGACATCTTGGTGTACCTACCCTTCTACGACATGATATACGACCAGCCCGGCACTGTGGCCCTTTTCGACATCCACTCCATGGAGAAACGTGCGCCGAAGTTCATCAACACCGTGCAGACCATCATCCGTGGCGGCTACGATGTCGATTACATCAGTGACCGCTACATCCAGAAAGACGACGTAACCCGCCGCTATGCCGCCATCATCATCCCCGACGTGCAGTTCATGCCACTCGCCACTGCCCAGAAGCTGTGCTGGCTGGCCGAGCAGGGCTATAAAGTCATCTTTGTCAAGAACTACCCCACCTCCGTGCCAGGCTACGGCAAGAAGGCCGAGCAGAAAGCCTTCCTGAAGATACTGAAGTCGCTACAAAAGAACACCACACTCGCCAGCGACTACGAGACAGCCCTTCAAGGCACCAATGCCCGCCCAGAAACCATGCGTTCCCAACAGGGACTCAGCTGCATACGCCGCAGCAATCCCGACGGCTACCACTACTTCATCAGCAACCTGCAAGGCCGCGATGTTGACAGCTATGTCGAACTGGGTGTGAAAGCCGCCGAAGCCCTCTTCTACAACCCCATGAACGGCAACATCACCCAAGCCAAGATGGACGAACAAGGTCGCGTGCACATCCAGCTCCGCAGCGGAGAAAGCATCCTGCTCCGCACATTCTCCACCGCCGCCGTGTCCCGTGAGGCGACAATCCATGCCGCCGCGCCGCACCCCTACTACAACAGCCTCGACTACCGTGCCACAAAACTGACAAACTGGACGCTCTCCTTCAAAGAAGCCGCCCCCACACCCATCACCAAGACCTGGACGATGGAGACTCCCCGCTCCTGGACAGAACTGGACGACTCGCTCACGAGTACCACGATGGCCACAGGCGTTTACAAGACCACCTTCCGCATTGGCACACTGCAACCTGGTGCAGCCTTCATCCTCGACCTCGGCGACGTGCGCGAAACCGCACACATCCTTGTCAACGGCAAGGACTGCGGCACACTCTTCTCCGTGCCCTACCGCACCGACATCACCCCCTACCTGCACGAAGGCCAGAACACACTGGAGGTGCAGGTCTGCAACCTGCCCGCCAACCGCATCAGCGAGCTTGACCGCCAAGGCGTAAAGTGGAGAAAGTTCAAGGAAATCAACGTCGTTGACCTCAATTACAAAAAGAACCTCTACGACACATGGGCACCCGTCCCCTCCGGCCTGTGCTCTGAAGTAAAAATTATTCCTGCAACTGTAGAATAACCGAATTTTACGTGCAGAAAACTCAGAAGACATCAGAGAGCAAAAGATGTATGGTTCTAAAATCATCTATCTCCTTCATACGCCTGAAAAACTGACACTATACTTTTACCCCACATCCCCAAAAAAACTATCTCACCAGAATAGATTTGAGAAGACATATTTGCATCTGTGGTTGTAATTGTAACATCCATATTCCCCTGCCCAAGAGTTGGTGAAACTGTTAACCAGTTTGGCACTGATGTTATCATCCACTCGGTGTTTGATGTCACCCTTAAAGTCTGAGCCATTCCTGCTGCAGAAGAGAAATATAGTGACAGAGGCGAGACGGAAAACCTGGGGATTGGTCTTTCTTGCGTGACTGTTACATACACAGACTTACTACCTGAATAATCTGACTCACCGCATATGACTATCATATCTGTTCGCGATGTCGTTGAGTGATTAGGTAAGGCCCGAACTTGGACTGAAGCACTACCCTTTCCTGAAGTTGAGGACACAGAAACAAATGAAGGGATTTGCGTAATGCTCCAACGTCCTTCTGTCATAATTTGAAAAGTCTTTGCTTCCTCCCCATCTGCAAGGAAATCTAAATGTCCAGGGAACACGTCCAGTTCAAAGTCCCTTGGTGGCGGCCCATAACAGGCCGCCAGCACAAAGGTTGAACTGAATCCCAACATCTTCAAGACAAAAGATATTACTTTGTTGTAATATTGAGAAAGTTTTGATTTCATTGGTCATATAAGATATTAGTTGCCACAAAGCAAAAATTACCCATTTGTCTTTTTCACTTTTTCCAGCACTCTATTCTTGTGAAAGATATTTATCAATTAGTTTTACAATGTCATCAAGTAGAACGGACTTATCACCAGAAAGGTATTTATCAATAAGTTCTGTAATAGCATTCAAATCTATTTTCCCTGATTGCAAATCATAGATGTGACCACCTATATATGCCTTCCCCTCAGATATTCGTACATCAAAATAGAGTTCTTCAGGCTCCATATAAGAAGTAGCCCAGTTTCTATATAAGACATAGGAATATTCTGTTGTTGTAATATCTCGTGCGGCAACATATAAACGATACAATCCGTCTGATAAAGATTTAGAAAATCTTCCAGATAAACTATAAGTTTTAGCTGGTATATCTCCAAAACCCAATTCTTCTGGTTGAATAGAATCCCCAAATAAAAATAACAAATCGCCCTTATTAGTAGCCAATGCCATTCTAAGATCGCCAATAAACGCTCGTTCTTTTAAATTTTGAAGTTCGTATATATTCATACATATAAGAGATTTGTCCTCAGAGTCTGTCATTTCCAATTCAGAGCATCCTAAAGATGCCAAATCTTCAATAACAGGTACAATGGTATCTACATTCGATACGGTTAACGTGGGAATATTAGGAGAATATACCCCATACCATTTATCTGAAAGATTCTGCCTTGCTTCTAATCCAACATAATATCGTCCACTTGGCAGATTTTCAGGAAGTTTAGAAGTGATAGAAAAGTTTCGCTTTTTGTCTAAATATGATAATTTATCGAAATCATGTGATTCTAATGGCCACTCCTTATCTTCAACATCCACCAGCACAACTCTTACTTCTCCTTGAAACCTTCTGTAAGACATGTTACAACAAACATCTGAATACAGCATCAAATTCTCGCCTTTGCCAATAACATTCCGAGAAACTTGCAACTTATTCGTTCCTAAACAAGAGCGATACTCGTTTGTTTCATCGTCTGGTTTTATCCCAACAGCCATTTCTTGTCCTTCTGTATATCCAATATCTGCTAACTGAAAATAACCATCTCCTGAGCCGCCCCATCCAAAATTTACGTGATAATAAGGATAAGCTGCATTTCCTAATTTATAGCCATCTAATACAAACGAATGTCCAGATTGTTCTGAAGGCCTTACGCCTGCATAATTAACAGGCCGTCCTTCATTCAGTTCTGTAATAAGAACTTGATGCCAATCTTCTGTATTACAATATCCTCTTGAAAAGAAACACGCATCTGAATCATAACCAAAATTTTCTATATAACCATATAACAAATTTTCTTGCCTTGTTCCACTTCCTCCATCAGCTGCTATGCCATAATCCATTTTAACAGAAACCCCACAACTATACATCAGTGTAGCCACAGCATTCGCTTGTTCTGTTGTATAACGCCCATTGTATTCATCTAACATCAAATTCCATTTAAAATAGTCCTCAGAAAAGTCATGGCTAATGTATAAATTATGTTCAGCAGAAAAATAAGACTTCTTACCATGACCTTGATTTGGGAATTGATGATATTTCATAACTTGCGCCATAGCCGTTGCAACACAGCCTGTATAGCATCGTTCACCTCCAACTATTGGACAATGATTCCAATATGGAGTAGTTTGATCCCATCGGACGTTTCTCAATAATGGTTCAACACCTTCTGTACGAACATCTCTTAATCTTGCAAAAGACGAAATAGAGGATGTTTGCAAATTCGAGTATTCCTCAGCATAGCAATCCAACAAATACTGTAATGCAGGAGGAATATTCATAACATCAAAAAAACTTGTATTTGAATAACCCAATACTTCGGGCATACGTTCATCGCCCGACACAATAACAAACCCTTTGTTGTCCAATGAATCCGTATAGATATAATAAGCTTCTCCATTCCCTTTTTCTTTCTTTAATGCAGACAAAGAGAAGGAGGTTGCACATAGCCTGTATTTTGGGGAGTAGGGGGCAACAAGTGTATTACTCTTGAAAAAATTTTCAGCAATACACAATGCTTTTTCTTTATTTCTTTGTTGAGCAAAAGAAAACAAAGGGAGCAAACCGCAAAGAAAAATCATTGCGGTTTGCTTAGTAAGAATTTGCACATTCATTGAAAACCCTATAATAAACATCTAACGGAAAGACTTTTTACAAAAAACAACCGACTTCATAATTTCTTCCATACGTTCTCTCTTTTCTTGCGGGTCTATGTTCTTCCAATAATTCAACATAGAATTATTACCATACATAATATTCAAATCTGAAGATAAATCCTTATAATTGTATCTCAACTCAGCCGAGTAAGCATTAGTGTTTTTATTGATTCCCCAAGTTGTAACAAAGCATTTATTTTCGCCAGAAGTTCGAGTAGCAGGATATTGTTGAGGTCCAGAGAATTTGACTAATTCACCAGCTTCTATCCAAGGCTTCAAATAACGATATACAAGCCATGCACATGTGTTAAGGTGAACAATAGCAGCGCATGATTCAGCATCATCACCTGTAGTGAAGAACCAATAAAAATCGTTACACTCTTGTCCTATGCTACCTTGTTTTGAAAATGTAAATGTCCAATTCTGTGATGTGTTTGTCATAGACACAAGCATATCGGAACTCGGTGTTTGTGTTTTTGTCTTGATTCGCTGCATAGTCATTGCACCGTATTTATGAGTCCCATCTGTGTTATTGTCGTTTCCAAAAGAAGCGACACAATAAACAATGGTTGTTCCTGCCACAACTTTATTATGATCATTGTTTTGATCAAAAGCATTACTTGTATAGGAATTTATACCCCCCCACTCTTTACATTCCATGAGTTTATTATAAATATCTTTTTCTGTCAACAAATCAATATCGGATTCCAAGAAGAAAGCTTCTTTATAACCCTTGGCCTTACTCCCAAATTTTAAATCACAAGCAAATCCATCCCACATTGTTACAATATTAGACAAAGAAACATGCAAATCAGGATCAAATAAAGGATTTTGCTTTACAACCACAGATGCAGATGAGCCAGAAGTCGTTTTGACAGTAATTATTGCACTGCGTACTTCATCAGACCAATTTTCATTTGTTACAGTAAGAGAAACGTTTACATTGCCACTACCAGATGTCGGAGAAACACGAACCCAATCAGGAACATCGCTAATAGTCCAACTTGTATTAGATGTAATATTTACCGTTTGTGCTGGCTCGTTTCCGTTTGCATTACTGCCAAACATCAACTCTGTACTTGAGGCACCATTCACCTTAATTTCACCGGAAGCAGCACCTTGTGTGACTTTCACTGTTTGAGAACCCACGCTCGAACTGAACAACAAATCTCCAGAACGCGACTCTGTGGTTTCGTTCTTATCTACTGTCACCGTAATATTTTTTGTGCTGCTATTACCAGCTTGCGGATTGACATGCAACCAGCTTGCGTTGCTTGACACACTCCAGTCCACATTAGCGTTGATTGTAAGGGTCTTACTGCCCGCTTCCTTATCGAAAGAAAGGGATGCCGGCGAAATGCCTAAAACACCGGCAGCAGCTTTCTGTGTCACGGCAATAGTTTTTGTCCCTGCCTTAGACGAAATTATCAATGTGCAGATACGGTCTGTAGTCGTTTCGTTTTTGCCTGCTGTCACAGTGACAGTCACATTCTCGCCATTACCGCTCGCAGGAGTAACTGTCAGCCAGCTGGACATGCCCGAAATACTCCAGTCGCAATCACTTGAAACCGAGAAGGTCTTTGATACGCCTTCAGCCGGGATTTCAATCTGAGTTACGCCAACCGTCATGAACGGATCTGGATCATCTGGCCCACATGACACAAAGCCAATCGCGCTACAAACAGCGACGAAAAGCATCAAAAAATAATGTTTTTTCATTGTTTTACTAAATGCCTATAGTCCCCAAGTCGGCTTTAATAATTAGTAAAATTAGTGTTGAACCAGTATGCAGAAAAAGACGTGAGGACTGTACGTGTTACCCGTCCTACACCTGGAGGCCCTGAGATTGCCCATCTTGCCAGAACGAGCAACCGAAGACCCCACGCTGATATGAATATATAGGACAAAGCAGATTACACCAATAGGGGTCAGCATTGGATGCCAACCAAGCATAATTCATGCTAAGTATATAATCACATCTGTGAGCATCTACTGTTGCAATGTCCTTTGGCAAGTTGAAATTTCTCAGGTTTCCAGATGTCAAGAACAAAGCGCCATGTAAACGCCGTTTTATGTATATGGGTCTCCGCCTGTCAGTTGCCTGTAAAAAGGCTTCTGGCTGGAGAAGACGGCGCAAAGGTAAAAATTATTTAGGGTTTTAGCATTAACAAAACTAAACTTTTTTTCAATAATTGTTGTTTTTAACATTGTAAGGGCACACAGAGAAGACAGAGGACACAGAGAATGTTGCTAACAATTGGCAAATCTCCGTGTCCTCTGTCTTCTCTGTGTGCTCTGTGCACCCTTACTGGGTGAGTTCCAACGTGTCGAGGGCAATCATCAGTTCCTCGTCGGTGGGGATGCAGCAGACGGTGACGGGGGAGTCGTCGGTGCTGAGGATGGCTTCCTTGGCTCGGCAGGAGCGGTTCTTCTGCTGGTCCATCTTCACGCCCATGAATTCCAAGCCTTCGGTGGCTCCTTCGCGCACCTCCCACTGGTTTTCGCCGGCACCGCCTGTGAAGAGGATAATGTCAACACCTCCCATGGCTGCGGCATACTCTCCAATGTATTTCTTGATGCGGTAAGTGTACATCTCCTTGGCCAGACGTGCCTTGTCGTTGCCAGCCTCAATGCCAGCCAGGATGTCGCGGAAGTCGCTGCTCAGCTGGCTCACGCCGGCCAAGCCCGACTTCTTGTTCAGCAGGTTGCTGATGCCCTTGGTGTCGAGGCTCAGCTTGTCCATGAGGAAGGTGACAGCGCCTGCGTCAATATCGCCAGAGCGTGTGCCCATGATGAGACCCTCCAGTGGAGTCAGACCCATCGAGGTGTCAACACACTTGCCATCTTTTACGGCAGCAATAGAAGCGCCGTTGCCAATGTGACAGGTGATGATGCGCTTGCCTTCGGGCTTCACACCCAGAAACTCGCACACACGCTGGCTGACGTAGCGGTGGCTGGTGCCGTGGAAACCATAGCGACGCACGCCGTACTTGCTGTAGAGTTCGTAAGGCAGTGCGTACATGTAGGCATAGTCGGGCATGGTCTGGTGGAAAGCGGTGTCAAACACGCCCACCTGCGGAATCTGGGGCAGCAAGGCTGTCACTGCGTTCACACCCTTGATGTTGGCGGGATTGTGGAGCGGAGCCAAGTCATTGCAAGCAGCAAAAGCCTCCATCACTTCGGGCGTAAGCAGCACCGACTTGTTGAACTTCTCGCCGCCGTGCACCATGCGGTGACCTACGGCATCCAGTTCGTCGAGGCTTTTCAGCACAGCGTATTCGCCCTGCGTGAGCACATCGAAAATCCACTGCACACCAGCAGTGTGCTCCTGAACGGGTTTCTCCATCTTGTGCTTCTCGCCATTCAGTTTCACGGTGATAAACGAATCGGGCAGGCCAATCTTCTCAATGCCGCCCGAAGTAATGACAGACTGGTCCGTCATGTCATATAATGCATATTTAATAGAACTGCTGCCACAGTTAAGAACCAAAATTTTCTTCATAAGAAAGTGAAAAGTGAAGAGTGAAAAGTGAAAAATCTAAGTTACAGGGAAGAAATTCGATTCACGCTTTTCACTATCCTCTTTTTTTATTTTACCAGTATTTGTTGATTTCTTTTTGATGTATTTAACGAAGAAACAAGCATGGCTATAATTTCGCTTAAGTCAGCATTCATGCTTTCAAACTGAAAGGTTGTCAAACAATCAGCCTCTTTCAGCATTTTCAGCCATTTACGAGTTTCATTAGCTTCTTTTAGCGCAACATGGAGCTTCGTGATAAAGTCTGCAGGACTTTGTGCAAATTGTGACTCGCCGATGTTAGCAGAAATGGATGTTCCAGAACGTAGCACCTGATTATAGATAGAAATCAGACATTTGTCCTTCTTTTTATATAGAAACCGGACCATCTTCACTACCCTTACAGAAAATGCTTCGCTCTTCACAGATAGCGGTGAGTCGCTATTGTTATATAAAGACATCTGTTCCGTAACTTAGATTTTTCACTTTTCACTATTCACTTTTCACTCCATTCTCAGGCTCATAGCCTAAGAATGCGCGTCCATAGCCTGGCAAGCCGTAATAGCCACCATCTTGTAGATGTCATCCACACTGCAACCACGGCTGAGGTCGTTCACGGGGCGGGCGATGCCCTGGAGGATGGGGCCAATGGCATCGGCACCTCCCAGTCGCTGCACAAGCTTGTAGCCGATGTTGCCCACTTCGAGGCACGGAGCCACCAGCACATTGGCATGGCCAGCAATCTCGCTGCCCGGAGCCTTCTTCTGACCTACGCTGGGCACAAGGGCTGCATCGGCCTGCAACTCGCCCTCAATCTTCAGCGAGGGGTCAAGCTCCTTGGCCAGACGAGTGGCCTCCACCACCTTGTCAACCACCTCATGCTTTGCGCTGCCCTTCGTCGAGAACGAAAGCATGGCCACACGCGGGTCGCTGAATCCTGCTACAGACTTGGCCGTCTGAGCCGTACACACAGCAATCTGAGCCAGCTGCTGAGCATCGGGCATGGGGGTAACGGCCACGTCACCCATCACCAGCACGCCCTCCTCGCCATACTGCGGAGTCTGCGTAATAAGCAACATTGCGCCACTCACACAGGTGATGCCCGGCGAACACTTGATGATTTGCAGGGCAGGACGCAACGTGTCGCCCGTCGTAGAGAGTGCTCCACTGATTTGCCCGTCGGCGTGGCCGCTCTTGATGATGAGACAACCGAAGTAGAGCGGGTCGAGCACCTGCTCGCGAGCCTTCTCGATGGTCATGCCCTTCTTCTGACGCAGCTGGAAGAGCAACTGAGCATACTCCTCCGTCTTCTCGCTCGTCTTCGGGTCGATAATCGTAGCCTCGCCGATGTGCTTCAGGCCCAGCTTCTCGGCCAAAGCCATGATTTCCTCGCGATTGCCAATCAAGATGATGTCGGCCAGCCCATCACGCAACGCCATGTCAGCAGCCGTGATGGTACGCTCCTCCAGCGATTCGGGGAGCACAATGCGCTGCTTGTTTGCCTTTGCACGCGCAATGATATTTTCCATTAAAGCCATAAACTATAAGAAACAGTTAATAGGGTTAAAAAAAATATGATACAAAATGTGGGCGCAAAGATACGATTTTTTTAGTTAAAAGTTAAAAGTTAAAAGTTAAAATGCCATGCGGAGTGTTCGCTGCAAGCCATTTTAACAGTTAAAAGTTAAAAGTTAAAAGTTAAAATGCCATGCGGAGTGTTCGCTGCAAGCCATTTTAACATTTAACTTTTAACTAAAAAACCGCCCCATCAGCAAAGGAAAAACGCGGAGACTGAAGAGCCAACGCTGCGAGATAGGCATATATTCTATAAATCATTGTTTGATTCTTAAAAATCACACAATGATTCTTAAGAATCAAACAATGATTTACAAGAATCAAACAATGATTCTTAGAATTATTGCCTATGTCGCTCCGTTCAAAGCAAAGTCAGGGAAAGTTTAGTAGCTTTCCTGACCGGTTTTTTGAAATAATCAGAGATTTATGCGACAGGTTCTATGATTGGTACATTCAGGTTCGTTGGCATTGAACTTGCCCAGAGGGGTGTCCACCAAACAAGAGGGTGCGTCTCTTAAAGACACACCCTCAAACAACTATTCAATTCTGGAACTGAAAACTATTGATTCCAGAGAGAACCGTAGCCTGCGAATCCCTGCACAGGCTCACACGGTTCCTCCTCGGCGGAAGGCTCCGTCTGTCGGCTGCCACGCATACGCACTTCGGCAGCTTCGCCCTCCGTGCCATCTGTCTGCACAAGGCTGGTAGTCAGCAGACTGGGAATCTGCACTTCTGTCACACCGGTCCGCGGGGTTACATATTTCTTTTTCATCTGTATAACGGTTTATTTAACACACTTCTTTTGTCCATTCACAATGTACATTCCACGCACAGGGGCTGCACTCAGGCGGCGTCCCGTCAGGTCATAGACAGGGCCATCATCGTCCACCGTTTGGTGTGAGACGGCTTCAATGCCCGTAGCCTCCTCGCCGCTCCCGACAATGCGGAAAGCCTTGACCTCGCTCGCCGTGGCCGACTGGAAGTAAGCACGGAAGGGTGCCACCGTGAAGTAGCCCGTTCCCTTCTTAAACTGGTTTGTGGCAATGTAGTACGACGGTGCAGCCTCATCCACAGTCACCGTGGTCTGGGCATACACTCCTTTCAGGGTGAACACGCTCTGCACATCAGTCAGCCCTGTGGCCAAAGCCGCGTTCTCCGCAGTCAGGGTCACGCCGTCACCGCCAGCCCAGCGGAACACGGCTGGACAGCCTGCCTCCACGCGGTCTATCTCGTCGAAGTAAAGTACATTGCCCTGCTGGCTGCTAAGCTGATAGAGTTGCATCGTAGCATCAGACTGCACGGCGAAGGGCAGGCAGACCGTGCCCCACTCATTCGTCATCTGGCGCGAATAAGTGACCTGCGGCACTGTCACCTCCCCAGCAGGAGGCACCAGGCCACGACCATCCACCAGCGTCAGCGTACCGCCCATGCCCGTCACCGCTGTTAAATCCAGTGTACCGATGCTTGTCTCGGTGGCCAAAGCCTCGTTCACAAAAGAGGGAACATAGCCCGAAAGGGGAAGCGTAGCATCAGTGGGAGCACCGACTTTCACGTAAGAAGTGGAGGTAGGAATCGTCACCCCCGTATGGCTATCTACACCCAGCACCGTGCCCGTGATGGTTATCGGATAGATGCCAGCGGGCATATCGGCAGCCGTCTCATAATAGAAAATCAGCAGTTCGCCCTCTGTGCCGCTGATGGTTTCGAGGTCCGTATTATATATAGTAATGTAGTAGTGCCCGTCGGACTGCTGAGTCACGTCGCTGTCATGGTTCGGGATGAAGACCCCCTTCCTGGTCTTGCCAGGAAAACGCTCAGAACTCAGTTCCATCGGGTCGTAGTCGTCACTGTTCATAATCAGTGTCATGCCCTCTGGCAGATAGAGGTTAAACTCCAGTGCCGTGTAGCTCTGGGTATTCGTCATCTCAATCGAGAAAGTCTCGTCGCTACCTTCTGCATCGCCAGCAACGGTTGTAAAGGGCGTTACTTGCAATACGTCCTCTGCTCTGGCCACAGTCAGGGGCAAGAGCAAAAGGAGGGGAAAAATGGTTTTCGCAAATTTATTCATTGTTCTCTTCGTTATTTGATTTCATTATTTCAAGAATACCTATCACGTCCAGGATGTTCGTGTCCGCATCCTCGTTGGTGTTGGCAGCCTCCTTAATCAGTGTCTCATCCTCAACGCCTTTCATCAAGGTCAGAGTAGATACCACATCCAGAATGTTCACGGCATCATCGCCGTTGGCATCGCCACGCTTATATACGCCCATCCTGCCGTTGCGGGTACGGGTGGTCACCGTGGTGCCATCGGGCTGAGTGACCGAAATCTGGTTAATCTTCACCTGATACGAAACACCCGTCTGTGCTGTGTCGGCCACGTTGACATGGAACGTCAGCAGGGGCACTGTGCTGGCTGGAGTAGTTCCACCCACCAGAGAAATGACACAGACAGAGTCGTTGAGCGAAGTGAGCGAGGTTTCATATCCGCTGGCCACCTCGTCAAGCACGATGTCAGTGAGGTCGGGCATCAGGGCCGTGGGGAAAGTCAACTGGAATGTCATGTCAAGCAGTCCGTCGGTACTGGCCAAGTAGAGCGGATAGTCGATGGTGCGACCAGGCACGCTGTTCACTGTCATCAGGTAGAACGAATACTTGTCCAGTGCAGGCATGTTGGGTTCACTGGGCGACGCGGGATTGAAGTAGAAACGAGCCTGAAAGTCCACGTCCTCTGTGCCCAAGGTGTAGGAGAAGTTGGGCAGCGAGGTGTAGAGCTGGCCGTTCAGGAACCAGCCCGCAAAGGAGTAGCCATCGTTCACGTTGGCCGTCAGTGTGAAGGAGTTGCCCTCGTAGATGAGTCCGCTGGTGCCATACCAGTAACCACCCTCCGTGGCATCGACGCTAACATGATGGCGCGGAGTCGGCTGTACGGGTTCGGTGGGCGAAGCGGGCGCAAAGACATAGTTGGCATAGAGCGTGTCCTTCTTGGTCTGCGTGGTGTAGGTGAAAGAAGGGCTGGTGGAGAGCACGGTGCCGTCCTTGTCAGTCCAGTTCAAGAAGGCGTAGCCGCTTTCCGTACTGGCACTGATGCCCACACTGCATCCTGCCTGATAGCTGCCGCCACCCGATACGCCATTGCTGCCCGTGCGTCCCAGAACGGTGAGCTTATAGTAAAGAATCGTAGAGGGTTCAACGGGTTCGCTCGGCGCGCCGGGCGTGAACTCATAGTTAGCAATCAGGGTGTCGCTGGCCTCCGTGTTCGTGAAGTAGAACGACGTGGCCGTGGACAGGACATTCCCCTGCGTGTCCGTCCACCCACGGAATGTGTAGCCACTGTTGGCCGTGGCATACACGCGCACAGGTGTATTGACAAGGTGTTTTCCACCTCCCGACACGCTCCCGCCGTCGCTGCCCACATTTGTCAGCAGCACCAGTGCAGAATAGACATCGGGAGCCGCTGGCTCTGACGGGGAGGCGGGGTTGAAGTCGTCCTGCCCATGGGCAGCGAGGCCCATCAGGGCCATCACTGCCATAGACAAATAACGTATCTTGTTCATAGAGATTCTTTATTTTACAATTACTTTCACAGCCTTGCCGTTGGCACGAACCACGTAGGTGCCCTGCGGCATTTCCACGATTTCGCCTTCAGCCTGAACAGCCTTGGTCTGCAGCAGACGACCGTCGAGCGCATAGACCTGAACCGTGCCGCTCCAGCCAGCGAGGTTGATGCCGCCATCGGTGCCAAAGATGCGGACAGGCTGCTGTGCGATGTCGGCAATGGCAGAAGCGACACCTGCAAACTGCAGTGTGAAGCGGCCTTCGTCAATGCCAGCCTGTGTGGTGAAGGCATAGTCTTGCTGCGCAAGGTCCACTGTCTGGTTGGCATAGTTGTCGGTCAGGATAACGGCTCCGGCATCGCAGCGCGGCATGGTCAGCGTGTATTGTCCGGCTTTCGTGGCATAAAGTCCCAGCTGAACAGTGCCGTCGGCAGCTGGACGCTCGTTGATAGCGTACTCCGTGCCGTCAGTACCCAGGGTGTAGATTTGTGCGCTCTCGGCATCGGCACTGAGGAACTTGCTGGCATCGCAGTCCAGTTCGTAGTCGCACTTGGCCTGTTCGTTCAGCACGATGCGTGTTTGGTCGCTAAATTGTGCATCGTAAATTTGGATGTCGATGAGCTGGCGAGTCTGTTCTGTGACAGTACGAGCCTTGGCCGCGTTCTGGCTCTCGATGGTGGCCGTAAGCTGACGACCCTGCAAGGGGAACGAAATGGTGTTCAACTCCGCACTGGGGCACTGCACAAAGAAAGCCTCGTTAGGACGGATGGCATAGTCATCATCGACCAGTGAATAAGCGGTATAGGTTCGGCTCTGTGCATTCCACACCGTGATGGGGCCTGTGAAGTTCAGCGCATGGTTATTGTAGTAACACTGGTATGGATTGCCCACCAAGTTCCAACCCTTGTTGGCAGTGTTCTCGGTGGCATTGACCTCCAGTGTCTTCGTAAACTCCGTGTTGGCTACAATGTTTTGCTTGCTGGCACCAGCAAGGGCGTAGAAACCATTCCATGTATCCTTGTTGGTTTGGAAGATAAAGCCCGTGCCAGCGGGAATCACATCATCTTGGCTGTAGTTCTTCCACGAACCTGTAGCACCATTGGCAGCACGATTTGCACCATCGTAATAGCGGATAGCAAACTGCGTATTATCAGCACCATGAATGATGTCTGAAATTTTGATGTCATAGGGAAGAGAGAAGAAGTACCAGTATTTAGCCGCAGTTTCAAGGTCAACACGTACATCGCCACTAACCTGCACATGGTCGCAATTGCTCAGAATCTGACCAGGGTAGTTAACGAAACTATTTGAATTGCCACCAAGAATCAGGTTGTTGATGTTCTGTGTGGCATCGCCATTGATTTTCAATGAAGGAAGGCGGTCTTTGGAACCAACAACTGTAATATTCGGACTTCCATTGAGACGGTCATGGTTCAGCACCAGTGGATTATTGATGAACCAATCTTGAATTTCAGATGTGCTGAATGGTTCTATTGCTTTGCAATTATACCAATAACTATCCAACTTGTAGCTATTGACAAGAAAATCTGGAACAATGAGCGTAAGTTCCGGCACTTTCCAATCACGTATAGGTGGATATTGGCTATTAGCTGTTACTACGGTCGGCGAATTCAAACGCAATGTCTCCAAGCTATTGCAACCCTCAAAAATCCATTGATTCAATGCGTATTGCTGAGTGCCCAATTCTGCATATTTCAACTTGTCACAGTCAACAAAAGCATATTGCCCTAACCAAGACACATTCTGAGGCACTACGATGGATTCATAATCGCAAGACTGGAATGCGTATGAACCAATAGAAGTCAAGCTATTGGGCAACGAGGCATGAATGCTTGTATACGAAAAAGCATTATCACCTATACCCTCCAAGCCTTCAGGGAATGAAATGTCAGACAGAGAACTACAGCGAGAAAACGCAGATGCCGAAATCCATTTTAGATTTTCAGGAAGGACAACTGTTGTTAGGTTTTCACACCAACGAAATGAAGCTTCTGGAACAACCTCCAAATTTTTAGGAAGAACCACGGTTGTTAAATCTGACATGGATGAAAAAGTCAAAGATCCAAAATCAGTCATATTATCAGGCATATAAAGTTCCTTGATGTGGCTATATTCAAAAGCACAACTCCCCACAGACGTAACAGTTGAAGGAAGAAGCAAAGACTCAACATTGGAATAATAAAAGGCATATTCCCCGATGCTAAGTAAGCCTTCTGGTAATTTTACTGATTGTAAATGCTGCATTACAGTGTCACTACTTGTTACTTGGAATTGTCTTGCTGGGATAGAAGTAAAAAGAGCTTCGCTCATATCAAGCTCCAATAAGTTTGACATCATCTTAATTTTTGCCCAGTCATCATCATTCATTGCGCCCCTTACTTTCAAACGACGGACATTTTTGACATGATCGGTTTGATACAGGACCTCTGTACCAAGGCTTCCTGGTTCTAATAAATCAACCGTGATGAGAGGTATCGAATTAGCCTCATCTTCTGCCCATACACCCTGTATGGAACAAAGGCTCACAACAATTGCTGCAAGCGTAATTTTAAAGTCTACCTTTTTCATTTTGATAAAAATTTGTTTGGTGTTAATAAATAAAAGTTTGGCGGTTCGTGATTGAATACAAAGAGGACGAAAACTTCATTGCTTATCCAATCACGGGCACCGCCAAGCGCCTTACACCAATAAACAAAAGAGAGTCCTCGTCCACACAGACGGAACTTCTGTCTTGCTTATCCTCGGTGTTGAAATTGGCGGTTTCTGTGACTGGAGAATAAGAAGCAAAAGCCTCGTTATATCAAAATGTCATTTAGTCTTGTTACGTTTAATTATTCCATTGGCGTAAATGTTTTAAGGGGTTAATAAATCACGTTTATTCTTATTGTAGGTTACTTTTTCGCTAATGTTTCGGCGGCAAAAATACAAAGTTCTCCTTTATTGTGCAAGTTTTCAGGGAAAAAAGTTTTAGAATCAGTAATCAAGGGAAAAGCTGCAACCGCTTTTTTCATGCTTCTTCAGTCCAATTTGTTTCTGCAAGATAACGAGTAACCTGCTCACGGAGCGTGGTAAGTTCGTCTGTTATTACTTCCCATACTACGGCACTGTCTATCTGGAAGTATTCATGAACGATGTAATTACGCATTCCTTTGACCATCTTCCAGGGCGTTTCGGGATGGTTGGCTTGAAATTCTGCCGTAAGCATATTGGCGGCTTCGCCTATTATCTCTATGTTTTTTACGACGGCATAGTACATCATGTCGTCAGCCAGCAAATCGCTGTAGGTTTTGCCGTCCACATACCGAGTAATACGGTCGATGGCAGCTACAATATGTTCCAACCTTTCACGGTCTCTACGCTTTTCTCTCATAAATCAGTTGTCTGTCATGTTCTACGCTTTCACGGGCAAAGGGAGCCAGGGATGATTCTGTAACCAAATCGACATTGCGCCCCAGCAATTCTTTCAAGTCTTCGTACATGCCAAAGAATTTCAGACCTACAGGTTGCGAGTGGTCAAGAAGGACGAGTATGTCAACATCGCTTTGCGGCGTTTCTTCACCACGGGCGTAGGAGCCAAAGAGCCAGGCTTTCAGGACGGGCTGTGTCTTGAAGTAGTTGGCAATCTTTTGGTGCATTGCGGCGGTGGTCTTCATGCGGGGTTCTTTTTTAGATTTCGTCGTTTTCGGTGCGGGCGATGATTTCGTTCTGGAGTTGCTCGGTCATGTCGTTGAAGTAGTCGGAGTAGCCGGCCACGCGGACGAGGAGGTCTTTGTAGTCTTCGGGGACGCGCTGGGCATCGAGCAGGGTCTGGGTGTCAACGATGTTGAACTGGATGTGGTGGCCACCCATGCTGAAGTAGGTGCGGATGAGGGAGACGAGCTTCTGGAGGTCTTCTTCACGCTTGAGCAGTGTGGGCACGAAGCGGACGTTGAGCAGGGTGCCGCCCGACTTGGTCTGGTCGAGCTTGCCGAGCGACTTCACCACGCTGGTGGGGCCGTTGGTGTCGGCTCCGTGGGCAGGCGATGTGCCGTCGCTGATGGCAAAGTGGGCCAGTCTGCCGTTGCAGCTGGCTCCACAGACGGAGCCGAAGTAGTTGTGGCAGGTGGTGGAGAGCATGTTGAGCTGGGTGGTGCCGCCACGGGTGTTGGGGTGGCCCTCGATGGCTTCTACCAAGTCGTCATAGACACGCACGGCGATGCTGTCGGCGTAGTCGTCGTCGTTGCCGAAGAAGGGGGTGCGGTTCATAATGGTGTAGCGCATCTTGGTGTAGAAGGCGCGGTCCTTCAGGAAGTGGTTGTCGTCGGCGGGCAGGTCTTCGCCCCAGTTGCAGCCAACGGCGGTGAGCACTTCGTCCATGGTGTAACGCTTGTCTTCGAAGACGTGGGTCTTCAGCGCGGAGAGGCAGTCGGTGATGGTGCCCAGACCTGTGCATTGTATATAAGTAGTGTTGTAGCGTGCACCGCCGCTGTAGTAGTCGCGTCCACAGGCCACGCAGTCGTCAATGAAGAGTGAGAGGAAGGTGGCTGGGGCATAGAGCGAGAACATGCGCTCGATGTAGTTGTTGACGGCCAGCTTCATGTTGACGAAGTAAAGCATCTGCTTGTGATAGGCAGCGTAGAGTTCTTCGTAGGAGTTGAACGTGCGCGGGTCGCCAGTTTCCAAGCCAAGACGTTTGCCCGTCATAGGGTCGATGCCATTGTTCAGCGTAATCTCCAGAATCTTGGGTGTGTTGAGGTAACCCGTCAAGATGTAGGCTTCCTTGCCGAAGGCTCCCACTTCGATGCAGCCAGAGCAGCCGCCCTCGTTGGCATCGACCTGTGTCTTGCCCTGACGCACCAGTTCCTGCGTGTAGGTGTCGGGGTTGAAGACGGAGGGATAGCCGTGGCCTTGACGGATGACGCGGGCACCAGCCATGACAAACTCGTCGGGGGTGACCCGGCTCACGTGGATGCTGAGTCCGGGCTGGAGTTCGTGGAGTTCTTCCTGTACTTCCAGGATGATGTAGGAGATTTCGTTGACGGCGTTATTGCCGTCGCGGTCGATGCCGCCAATGTTGATGTTGGTGAAGTCGTTGTAGGTGCCGCTCTCCAGCGCGGTGATGCCCACCTTGGGCGGTGCGGGCTGGTTGTTGAACTTAATCCAGAAGCAAGAGATGAGTTCCTTGGCCTTTTCGCGTGTGAGTGTGCCGTCGGCCAAGCCTTTCTGGTAGAAGGGATAGAGGTGCTGGTCGATGTGGCCAGGGTTCATGCAGTCCCAGCCGTTCAGTTCTGTCACAGTGCCGAGGTGCACAAACCAGTACATCTGAATGGCTTCCTGCATATCGCGTGGTGCATGGGCTGGCACCCAGCGGCAGACATCTGCAATCTTCAGCAATTCGGCACGGCGCACGGGGTTCTTCTCTTCGGCTGCCATCTTTTCGGCCAATTCTGCATGACGCTCGGCAAAGAGAATGGCGGCATCGCAGGAGATGTCCATGGCTTGTAGTTCCTGCTGCTTGTCAGTAGCTTCGGGGTCGTTGATGAAGTCGAGCGAAGCCATGACCTGCTTGATTTGTTCCTTCACGTCGAGCAGTCCACGGTGGTACATCTTGCCGTCCATGGCTGTGTGGCCACCGGCACGCTGTTCCATGAACTCGGTGAACACGCCAGCATGGTAGGCTTCTTCCCATTCACGGCTGACGTGGCTGAAGATGCGCTCGCGCTGGGTGCGACCCTGCCAGTAGGGGATGACTTCGCGCTCGTAGGTGTCGATGTCTTCCTGCGAAATGAGGTAGGGTTGCAGTTCGCGGTCGTTCAGCGTGTGGAGGTCTTCCACCGAGTGGCAGGTGAGTTCGGGGAACGTAGGCACAGCCTTGGGCACAGGGCCACGCTCGCCCACAATAAGTTCGTCGTCACCGATGTAGATGGTCTTCTTCTTGCAAATCTCGTAGAAGTTGCGGGCACGCAGAATGCAGTTGGGCATCTTGCCGTACCACTCTTTATAGAAAGCCGTTTCGATGAGGGCACGCTCAATGGTCAGCGTGGTGGGTGTGTCGATGCTCTGCTGGTGCAGACGGCGCACACGGTCGTTCATGCCGCCCTCATTTTCGGGATATTTCAGCTGGTAGTTCATTTTGCTGTGTGGCGCACGATAGGCCACTTTCAATGCTTCGCTCATAGTTGTTTCGCTTTATTATTATATAATGTGGGCGCAAAGGTACGACTTTTTTCAGTTAAAAGTTAAAAGTTAAAAGTTAAAATGCCATGCGGAGTGTTCGCCGTAAGCCATTTTAACTTTTAACTATTAACTTTTAACTAAAAAGGGGGCGCATTTCTGCTGAGCCAGATAGACATTGTTTCGTTCTCGCATAGGCAATCCGTCGCTGTCGCGTAGGCAATCAAACGCAAATGATTGCCTACGCGAGCGGGACCAATTGCCTATGCGAGAGCGGCACATTGCAGTCCTGCAAGTGCCGAAACCCCTCTGGGAATGGGCTTCTGAGCATAGAAAATGAATTTTGTCATGGATTTTTAGTCTGCATATTAAGAAAATCATGTAAATTTGCACGCTGAAACACAAAAAAGATGGAGAAATCGCAGAGAGAACAGATTATAAATTTAGTGAAAAGCGAAGTGGTGCCAGCCGTCGGGTGTACCGAACCCATCGCTGTCGCCTTGTGTGTGGCGAAAGCAACGGAGACGCTGGGCAGGGTGCCCGAAAGCATCAGTGTGTTGCTGTCGGCCAACATCCTGAAAAACGCCATGGGCGTAGGCATTCCTGGCACCGACATGATTGGGCTGCCCATCGCCATTGCACTGGGCGCACTGATTGGCAAGTCGGAATACGAATTGGAGGTGCTGAAAGACGTTGACGACGAAGCCGTCCGACAGGCCAAGGCTTTCCTCCGGGAAGACCGCATCAGCATCCAGCTGAAAAAGGGCATCACCGAGAAGCTCTACATAGAAACCTGCGCAAGCTGTGGCAACGAAAACGCTCAAGCCGTCATCAGTGGCGGCCACTGCAACTTTACGCACATCATGAAGAACGGCCAGACCACGTACGCGAAGGAGACGGCCACAGAGGGACACCCGGAAGAAGATGACAGCTGGCTGACACTGAGCAAGGTGTATGAATTTGCCACCACTGCTCCGCTCGAAGAGATTGACTTCATCCACGAAGCCAGGGTGCTGAACGAGAAAGCCGCCGAAGAGTCGCTGAAAGGCAACTATGGCCACACGCTGGGCAAGACACTGACCCGTCCGCTGGGTCGAGGCATCTTTGGCGACACTATCTTTGCCCACATCATTTCCTCCACAGCCTGTGCCTGTGATGCTCGCATGGCTGGAGCCTGCATCCCCGTGATGTCCAATTCGGGCAGCGGCAATCAGGGCATTTGCGCCACACTGCCCGTGGTGAAATTTGCCGAAGAAAACCACAACACCGAGGAGGAACTCATCCGTGCCCTGATGCTCAGCCACCTGACGGCCATCTACATCAAGCAGTCGCTGGGCAAACTCTCTGCCCTGTGCGGCTGTGTGGTAGCCTCCACGGGGTCTGCCTGTGGCATTACCTACCTGATGGGCGGTGACTACCAGAAGATTACCTTCGCCGTAAAAAATATGATTGCCAACCTGACGGGCATGATTTGTGACGGAGCCAAACCCTCGTGCGCACTGAAGCTGGCTTCGGGCGTGAGCACCGCCGTGCTGTCGGCCATGCTCGCCGTGCAGAGCAACTGCGTGTCGTCGGTCGAGGGCATCATCGAGGACGACGTGGACCGCTCCATCCACAACCTCACAAAAATCGGGAAGGACGCCATGGACGAAACCGACCACTGCGTGCTCGAAATTATGACCTCGAAAAGCCAAAGCCAAACAAAAGTTAAAAGTTAAAAGTTAAAAGTTAAAATGGCTTGTAGCGAACACTCCGCATGGCATTTTAACTTTTAACTTTTAACTTTTAACTGAAAAAAGTCGTACCTTTGCAGCCCCAAACCCACAAACCAGAAAGAGTAAAAAAAATGAAACGTATTCTTTTTTTCCTACTTACCCTTTGTTGCATCGGAGTAGCGTCAGCACAGATGCCGCAACCTGTCAAAATGACAGCAAGCATCAAGGAAGTAAGTGCCACAGAAGCCATCATCACATTCAACGCAACCATTGATGCAGGATGGCACATGTACAGCACAGAAGTGGTGCCCGACGGACCCAACCCCGCCACACTCCACATCGACAAAATCTCTGGCGCAAAGCTCAACGGCGCACTGAAACCACAGGGCAATGTCATCAAGCACTACGACGACATGTTTGGTGCAGAAGTCTATTACTTTGAAAACAAAGGGCAGTTCACACAGAAAGTCACACTGACAGGCGGCAAATACCTCATCGAAGGCTACTTGCAGCACAGTGCCTGCAACGACCAGAACTGCACGCCACCCACCAACCTGGACTTCAAGTTTGAAGGAGTCGCAGAAAGCACAGAGAAGAAAGAGGACACAGAGAAACCGACAGAGAAGGCTACTGAGAAGGCCGCAGAAAACACTGATTCCGCCCAAAGTACAGAGAAGACCGACTCAGTAGTGACCACAGAAACGTTAGAGGCCGACACCCCAGCCAACGGACTCTGGACACCCGTCATCGACCAGCTGAAAGCCTTCGAGGACGGCGGCAACGCCAACGCCGCCGACTCCCCGCTCTGGTACATCTTCTTCCTCGGATTCATCGGCGGACTCGTCGCACTGGTCACACCCTGCGTCTGGCCCATCATCCCCATGACCGTCTCCTTCTTCATTAAAAAAGGAACCACCAAGAAGTCATCGCCTGAAGAACTGGCAGCAGCCAAGCGGCGCGGCATACGCGATGCCATCATCTACGGCCTCTCCATCGTAGTCATCTACGTGTCGCTCGGCCTCATCGTCACCGCACTCTTCGGAGCCAGCGCACTCAACAGCCTGGCCACCAACGCCGTCTTCAACATCATCTTCTTCCTGATGCTGCTCGTCTTCGGAGCCAGCTTCCTCGGAGCATTCGAGCTGACACTCCCCGCCCGCTGGACAAACGCCGTCGACAGCAAAGCAGGCAGCACCAGCGGACTGCTGGCCATCTTCCTCATGGCCTTCACCCTCACGCTCGTCAGCTTCTCCTGCACAGGCCCCATCATCGGCTTCCTCCTCGTCGAAGTAGCCACCGACGGCGGCAGCATGTTGGCCCCCACCATCGGCATGTTGGGCTTCGCCCTCGCCCTCGCCCTGCCCTTCACCCTCTTCGCCATGTTCCCCAGCATGTTGAAGTCTGCCCCCAAGAGCGGCAACTGGATGAACGTGGTAAAAGTCACCCTCGGCTTCATCGAGATAGCCTTCTCCCTCAAGTTCCTCAGCGTGGCCGACCTCACCAACGGCTGGGGACTGCTCGACCGCGAAACCTTCCTCGCCCTCTGGATTGTGCTCTTCGCCCTGCTCGGAGCCTACCTCATCGGCTGGATACGCTTTCCCCACGACGAAGACGAATACGACCAGATGGGCAACGTCATCGTTAATCACCGCACCAGCGTCACCCGCTTCTTCATGGCACTCATCTCATTCTCCTTCGCCATCTACATGGTGCCCGGACTCTGGGGCGCACCCTGCAAAGCCGTCAGTGCCTTCGCCCCGCCCATGAGCACACAAGACTTCAACATCGCCCCCGAAGCAGAAGTACGCCCCATGTTCACCGACTACGAAGCTGGCATGAAGTTTGCAGCAGAACACAATATGCCCGTCATGATCGACTTCACCGGCTACGGCTGCGTCAACTGCCGCAAGATGGAAGCCGCCGTCTTCACCGACCCCACCGTGGCCCAGCTGATGACCAAGCAATACGTCCTCATCCAGCTCTTCGTTGACGAAAAAACCAGCCTGCCCCAACCCATCGAAGTGACCATAGCAGGCCAGCAGCGCAAACTCCGCACCGTCGGCGACCGCTGGAGCTACCTCCAGGCCAGCAAATTCGGAGCCAACGCCCAGCCCTTCTACGTCCTGCTCGACAACCAAGGCAACCCCCTCACCCGCTCCTACTCCTACGACGAAGACATCCCAGCCTACACCAGCTGGCTGCGGGAAGGACTAAAACAATACAGAAATGGAGTTAAGGAGTTAAAGGAGTTAAGTAGTTAAGCCAATACAGAACGTCAGTAATGGCTTAACTTCTGTCCGAAGGACGAGCGAAGCGATAACTCCTTAACTCCTAAAAAAATACAGAAGTCAGCATCGGCTTAACTCCTTAACTCCTCTAACTCCTTAACTCCCCCATTTTAACTTTTAATATTTAACTTTTAACTCAAAAAAAATGGCAGAAGAAAAACAACCCCAGCTTCAGATAGAACTGAAGCCCGAACTGGCAGGAGGCACCTACAGCAACCTCGCCGTCATCACCCACTCAAACTGTGAATTTGTCATGGACTTCGTCCAGATGCTCCCCGCCATGCCCAAGGCACAAGTAGCCTCACGCATCATCATGGCCCCAGAGCACGCCAAGCGACTCCTCTTCGCCCTGCAAGACAACGTGCAGAAATACGAACAGGCATTTGGCCAGATTCAGCTACAGCAACCCCAGCAAAACAAAGAAGGCCGCACCATCGCCCCCTTCAACATCAAGAAAGGTGAAGCCTAACCAAATCACAGACTGGGACGCCGAAACCCTACGGCGCACACACATTGCCACCGACTACTTCCGAGCAGGCTACAACTGCTCGCAGTCAGTGGCAATGACTTTTGCCGACCTCTACGACATCCCCGTCCCCCTCATGGCCCGCCTCTCCGCCTCCTACGGCGGAGGCATAGGCCGAATGCGCGAAACCTGCGGCTCCGCCCTCGGCATCTTCATGCTGGCAGGACTCGAAGTCACCAATGTGGACGACACCCCCGAAGAACCTTCAGCTCGACGAAGTCAATTCTCTCTTACGAAAGCGACTAAAGTCGATAAGTCCAATTGTCCAATTCTCTATCCCAGCCAGCAGCTCAAAAAGAAAAACTACGAAGTCGTGCAACGCCTCGCCGCCCACTTCCGAGCCCAGACAGGCAGCATCCTCTGCAAAGAACTCCTCGGCCTCAACAAGCAACGAGCCGACGGCACCATCCCAGAGATACAGATTTGCGCCACGCCCGAAGCCCGCACCGACGAATACTACCGCAAACGCCCCTGCATCCGCATGGTGGAAACCGCCACCCGCATCTACATGAACTACCTGCGGGAAAAGTACGGCTAAGACGGGAGAACTTTCCCGCCGGACTTTTATTCATATAATAAATGTATCTTTGCAACATGAAAATGAAAAGAATCAGTGCATTGCTGCTGATGGCAGTATTCTTTAGCAGTACAACCATGAGGGCACAAGACGAAAACCTGGTGCTTCATTTCGACTTTTCTTCTGTTAGCGGAACAAGCGTGAAAGATGTGTCAGCATCGGGCGTAACGGCCAAACTCGTCGGCTCAGCCAAGGTGGAGCAGATGGGCAAGTACAGCGTGATGAGCCTCGGCACAGCGAGCGGCTATCTTGACATGACCGCCAGTGCAGGCAAAGCCATTCAGGGGCTGACAGACTACACTGTGTCCGTCTATTATCGCATCGACCCGACAGTCAGCATTGCGGGCAACGGCTATTTCCTCTGGTGCTTCTCGAACAGTGCTGCCAACACTGCCACAGAAAGCCCCTACAGTGGCTACCGTGTAAATGCACAGCGTTTTGCCACTTCGACAGGAGGCTACCAGAACGAAACGGGCATTCAGACGGGAAGTGCGTCGGCCACAGGGAAATGGATTAATGTGGTCTATCGGCAAAAAAGCAAAAAGGGGCAGCTGTACATCAACGGCTCGCTGATTGGTACGACTACGAATGTCCCCGAATACGCCACCATCTTCACCACGGCTCCAGCCCATAACTGGATTGGGCGGCCACCATTTTCCGGCGATATTTATCTTACACAAACCCTGGTGGCAGACTTCCGTGTCTATAATGTCAGCATATCGGACAGCGAACTGAAAGCCTTGGCAAATGTGGCGGAAGACCTGGACAACGCCTACAACTTCGGCACACCTGGCGACAACAGTGCCCTGCAGTTGCAGGTGGAAGACGTGGAGCGCGGACTGGCAGACCTTGGCAGCGGCTATCCACAAGGAGCCATCGACAACGTGAAAGATGCACTCAGCGTGGCCAAGACCCTGATAGAAAACGGCGTGGCCACACAGCCACTGCTCGACGACGCTTTGGTTTCTTTGCAGAAGACATACGCCAATCTGTTGGCAAAGAAGGGTTTCAACATGTGGGCTGTCAGTCATTACGATGTGAACGAAGACCACGGTTTCATTCACCCTGGTGCACTCCACACACAAGCCGACTTTGACCGCGTGAAACAACAAATTGCCGACGGCAACCCACAGGTGCTGGCAGGTCTGGCTGTGCTGAAAGTCAACGAATACAGCACTTCGGGTATTGCCACATGGCCTGTAGAGACCATCATTCGCGGGGGCGGCAGCGGGCAGAACTACATCAATGCGGCCCGTGGTGCTGCTATGGCCTACCAGAACGCCCTGCGCTGGAAGATTGAGGGCACAGAGGCCAACGCCAAGGCTGCGGTTCGCATCCTGATGGCATGGGCAAACGGCTGCAAGTATGTGAGTGGCGACACCAACTTGTCTTTGGCAGCAGGCATCTACGGATACGAATTTGCCAATGCCGCAGAACTGGTACGCGACTATGAGGGCTGGAGCCGTGAGGACTTCCAAAAGTTCAAGAAGTGGATGTTGCGCGTGTGGTATCCAGCCAGCATTGACTTCCAACGTCGCCGCCACGACACTTGGGCGAATAGCGGAGGTCAGGGTGGCATTCGCCCAGGCCACTACTGGTCAAACTGGGGACTGTGCAACACACTGTTCCTGATGAGTCTGGGCGTGCTCTGTGACGACGTACACATCTATAATCAAGGTCTTTCTTTCTACAAGCACGACCAAGTGGGTGACGATGGTTGGTCGTTCATCAAAGGACGATACGCACACATCTGGGACGCATACCAGAGTGACCAAATCCGTGTGAACACGGGACTGAATGAATACATTGACAACCTGGTGCCCATTGTGCACGATGACGAGCGTGGCCCCTACGGGAAGCTGGGACAGATGCAGGAGTCGGGCCGCGACCAAGGGCACGCTTGCATGGCTTTGGGTTTGGCTGTTGACATTGCACAGGTGGGCTGGAACCAGGGCGATGACCTCTGGGCCTACCACGACAACCGTCTGGCTGCAGGCATTGAGTTTGTAGCCGCCTATAACTTTGGCGGTCAGACAGATTTGCCATGGACTGAATATCGCTACGCAGACCGCGCTACTGCCTGGCACGCCACGTGGAACCAGACTGGCATTGCTGGTGGCAGCGGCGAGGCTCGTCCCTACTGGGACCGCATCGTGGGCCACTACGAGGGAGAAAAGGGCGTGACCATGCAGTATTCCGAAATGGCAGCCAAAGTGCTGCGTGGCACGGCTGGCAGCGATGGCGGCGGTCACAATTACGGAGAGAACTCTGGCGGCTACGACCACCTTGGCTTTACCACACTGATGTGCACACGCGACAAGCTCGACCCGTCAATGGCTCCCTATACGCTTGTGCCCCAGATTGAATACAACGGACAGGTGCTGAATCAAGCCGAACTGGGCGGACTGCGAAACCGCTGGTGGGCAGAGGACATCACCGACATCCCTGCTGGCAGCATGGTCACACTGCGTCCGCAGTTGCCAGCGGGTGCTGACGAAAGCGGTACATGGGAGTGGAACACAGGCGAGACTACGAAAGACATTACGGTGGCAGCGAGCAAGAGTTTTCTCTACCGAGTGACCTACACGGACAGCCGTGGCGTGAAGTCGCGTCAGGTCTTTAGCATCTCGGTGACTGGCGACTGCAATCCTGCTACGGATATCTACAACGAGACGACCTACAACGGGGTCGTCAAGAGTGACACGACGGTAACGGCCATGTTTGGCGAATCGGTACTGCTCTACATCAATGGTTCGGGTGGCTATGGCTACTACCGTTGGGACACGGGCGAAACGGGACAGAGCGTTATTGCGGTGGGCAATCTGGCCAAAGACCGTGTGGTTACAGGCCAGTACATGAACCAGGGCGGGTATGTGGAGGAACGCCGGTTCCACATCCACGTGGTCAGCGGCAAGTCGCTCTACGCCGTAAACGGAGGCACGGAGCAGGAGGGAAACACCGTGGTGGTGGCAGAAGGCAGCAACGTGAGGCTTACGCTGCGTGTTCCGACCACACTGGGCGGCGGCAGGTATGTATGGACGAATGCGGTGGGCGATACGCTCGATGTCTCGTCGGCTTCTCTCGCCATCGACAGCATCAGGACATCGCAGTCTTTCAGCGTTTCCTACGGACAGGGCAGCCCTGTCACATTCTGCATCTATGTGAAGGAGGCGACCGACCGCCTGGTTGACATTGGTAACTACCGCATCCGACATCGTGCCACAGACACATATCTGACCAACAGGGGCGATTCCGTAAGTTTTGAGAAGGCCAACGGAGCGCTCAGTCAGGTTTGGTACATAGACCGCAACAAGCTGGCCCGCTATAATCTCTGTTCGCTGGCAGACTCCATGCTGATGAAGGTGGACGGGGCGATGTACAGGCTGAAGACTCGCCCTCACCGCATTGCGTTTGCGGCTGGCTCGGACTGCTGCACATTCTACAACGCAAACGGACAGTATTGGTATCTGGACGAGGGGGGCAGCCTTGTGCTGGGCGAAAAGACGGTGCTCGACGACTATCCCTTTGAACTGGTTCCGCACGAGGTGGTCACGCTGGAGGACATCACACGGCTTATTGACAAGTATCTGGACAGCGACGGGGAGATTTCCTTAGCGGACATTACACTGCTTATTGACCGTTATTTGATGCAAATTGAAAATTGAAAATGGTAGATGGAAGGAGTTTGAAGAAGATAAAAGGAGATAAAAGGAGATAAAGGACGTTACAAAATTTAGTATCGTCTTCTATCTCCTTTTATCTTCCTCTATCTCCCTTTAACTTCCCCCAAAATTGTCAGATTGAAGATGGAAGTGAGAAAAATTCTGTTTATTCTGTTTGCGGGTTGCTGTGCGTGTGCAGTGGCTCAGCCTGACTACCAGATGGCGGGGCCCTACGAGGTAGTGGCGCGTGACGGGGTGTTCCGTGCATCGAAGGCTGGCAGTGAACGCGATATGCAGGCTGCTTACGACCTGGCTACCCAAGGCTACGACGAGAAGGCGCTGGAGATTATCAATGCATATGCCACCACGTTGCAACGGCTGGATGGGCACGATGCGCCGCTGTGTGCCATTCAGGGTTTCAAGCTGGTGCAGGCCATGACGCTGAAGCGAGAACGGCAGCAGCCAGCGAGTGGTGTTCTGGCTTTTGGCCTGGCATTCTGTGGTATGACTATGCCTTGACTGGAGACACCACCGTAATGCAGGCTGCAGGGGGATGGGTGGATTTTCAGCGCACTTCGTCGGGGTGTGCCAGATAGTAGGCACGCAGGGCGGTGCTGGTCACCTTGATGAAGCCCTTGGCATCTTCCGACGACCATGCCTTGGCGGTCTCGCCATATTCTCCCAACTTATTCTTTACAAGGTCATTCGGCGAATCTACACCGACCGTCTGGAAGCAGAGCGGACGCAACTCCAGCGTCACTTCGCCCGTCACGTTGCGCTGGCTGCTGGTCAGCATGGCCTCGATGTCGGGCATCACGGGCTCCAGGTACTGGCTTTCGTGCAGGAACATGCCGTACCAGTTGCTTACCTGGTCTTTCCAGTACTGCTGCCACTTCGAGAGCGTGTATTTCTCCAGGAAACGGTGTGCGCCGATAATCAGCATGGGTGCAGCGGCTTCAAAACCAACACGTCCCTTTATGCCGATGATGGTGTCACCCACGTGGCAGTCGCGGCCAATGCCGTATGCCGCGCCGATTTCTTCCACTGCCTGAATCGCCTTAATCTTGTCGGCATATTTCACGCCGTTCACGCTGCAAAGTTCGCCCTTCTCGAAGCCCAGCTTCAGGGTTTCGGGTCCCTCCTTCACGGGGTGCTTCAGGTAGGCCGATTCGGGCAGCCCCTGTGTGGAGTCGAGAATCTCGCCGCCGCAGATGCTGGTGCCCCAAATGCCCACATTGTAGGAATACTTCAGTTTGGCGAAGTCGGCAGCAAAGCCGTTCTTGTTCAGGTAGTCGATTTCTTCCTGGCGGCTCAGGTTGCCGTCGCGAGTCAGCGTGATAATCTCCACGCCGGGGGCCATCACGAGGAAAGTCATGTCGAAGCGAATCTGGTCATTGCCTGCACCCGTACTGCCGTGGGCAATGGCACTGGCTCCGATTTCCTTGGCATAGCGCGCAATGGCCAGTGCCTGGAAGATGCGCTCCGAGCTGACCGAAATGGGGTAGCAGTTGTTGCGCAGCACATTGCCGAACACCATGTATTTGAGCGACTTTTCGTAATACTCCTGTGTCACGTCGAGTGTCACGTACTTTGTGGCACCCAGCTTGTAGGCATTCTCTTCATTCGTCTTCAGCTGTTCTGCCGAAAAACCACCCGTGTTGGCACAAGCTGCGTGCACCTCATAACCTTTTTCCTTTGCCAGATACATCACTGTATAGGATGTGTCCAGTCCGCCGCTGAAAGCAACGACCACTTTCTTTTTTTCTTCCATATTACTATTTGACAATTTTTTTTGTAGAAGTTAAAGGGAGATAGAGGGAGATAAAGGGAGATAGAAGACGATACTAAATTTTGTAACGTCCTTTATCTCCTTTTATCTTCTTCTAACTTCTTCTATCTACCATTTTAACTTTTAACTTCCTCCTACACCAAGTCTCGCTTCACCATTTCCCGCATCACTTCCTGGAACACCTCCACGGGTGTAGGTTCGCCTTGATGCTTGTCGGGGTCGTAGAGCATACCCGTACAGATGCAGAACTTACGCTGCTTCATCTCCAGAATTTCGTGGTTCACACAGCCCTGACAACCACGCCAGAAGGCATCATCGTCCGTCAGCTGCTGAAAACTCACAGGCACATAGCCCAGTGCCGTGTTCATCTTCATCACCGCATCGCCGCTGGTCAGCGAGAAAATCTTGGCATGAGGCCAACGTACACGAGCCAACGTAAAGGTGTGGTCCTTAATGCGCTTGGCAATGTTTCGTCCCTGATAGTCGGGATGCACAATGAGACCCGAAGTCGTCACATACGACTTGTTGCCCCATGTCTCAATATAGCTGAAACCCACGAACTTGTCGCCCAGTTCGGTCTGAACCGAAGGGTCGAGAGCCAGAACAGCCTTGCCCTCCCTCATCTTCGTGGCCACATACTCATGCGTGCGCTCCGCAATACCCGTGCCACGCTTCTTTGCCGCTTCACGGATGGTGTCGAGCACCAGGTCCACATACTTCTCGTGGCTGCTGTCAGCTACGATTACCTTGATTCCGTCTTCGTATATCATTTGACAATTTACAATTTGACAATTTTTTTGTGGAAGTTAAAGGGAGATAGAGGGAGATAAAGGGAGATAGAAGACGATACTAAATTTTGTAACTTCATTTCACATTTGGAGTATCAATCGACTTCGTCGAGCTAAAGGTTCCTCATTCCTAATTCCTCATTCCTAATTCCTCATTCTCAACTTTTTGTTACCGTCTTCAGTTTCGACTCCAGGGCTTCCCTGTCAGCACCTTCCTGCAAAGCCAGAAACACCGTGTCGTCGCCAGCCACCGTGCCAATGACCTCTGGGAAACCCGCCGCATCAATGTCGCTGGCCAGCGCACTGGCATAACCAGGACGGCACTTCACCACTGCCAGCTGGGTGGAAAAGTGTACGGATTGCACCTCGGTCCGCGTGGCATTCACCAGTTCCCGATGCTCGCGCACACGACGATAATAAGGATTGTCGGGTAGCATATAGATGGACTTTCCGCTCTGCGAAACGCCCTTCACCACCTTCAGCTGCTTCAAGTCGCGTGACAACATGGGCTGGGTCAACTTGTAGCCCTCCTTGGCCAGCAACTGAGCCAGTTCCTGCTGACTGCCCACCTCCTGTGTCAGGATGATGGCCCTGATTCGTTCCAGTCTAATCTGTCTTACATTCATACAGTCTGCATAAATATGCACAAAAACGGCTGCAAAGATACAAAATATCTACCACATACTGCATACTTTTTCCCCTTTTTTATCCTCTATTTATCATTTTTGCGGGAAAAACATTATTTCGGCATAAGCCACTTCCAACTTGGGGAAATACTGCTGGATGAACGTCTTGACGGCTGCGGGCAGCTGCTGGGCTGCAATAGGCTTGTCATCATCCGGAATGGGCAGGACATCGGCAAAACATGCTACCGACTGCATCATCAGGCACACCAGTGCCAGCATGAACATTTTCGTCTTTTTCATTTTCTTGCTTGTTTTTTATGGGTTAATAAAATAGGGGTAGTCGCACCTTCTTCCGAGAGGGCATAAGCGTAGAATGCGAAAGCCCGTGCCTTCAGCAGCCGTAAACACCACCTGTGTGCCGGCTGCCACCTCTGTCCCCGATGTCACCACGGCACCATCGGCTTTGACCACCATCTCAGCCCACTGCTGAGGCAAGTTCGCTACCGAATAAGTTAGGGTCGCAGCCTGTGCAGTCAGCACCATGTAGCATACGCTTATAAACAAAAGTAAAAGTTTCTTCATACATTCTCTGCTTTTTAATGTTTTCTAATGTTTGTCGTTTCTATTTTGTATAAAAATTGTGCAAAGCAAAGCAAAAAAACGACAACTGCAAAAAAAAACGCTAAAAAACGCACTCTTTTTGAGAGAAAAAGCCCTCGCCGTCCACCTTAACAAGCCCTCACAGCCAACACAAAAGCAGCAGAACCTCCATATAAAAATGAATACGAAGCGAGAAAGATTCAGATGTGCAGTGATGAATCGATTTGTGTGAAGTGAGAAAACAAGTCGTGTGAAACACAAAAAGCCATCCCCCGCTGCGGAGGATGGCTTCATGGCTATGCAATGCGCTTGGGAGGGCGACATTACGTCGGTCTATATATAATAATGTATAGGGGCAGGACGGGTTTACCAGCCTTGTTCCCAGGCGTTGCCGCTCTTCTTGTCGCCATCGCCGTAGCCGAATGACTCATCGTCATCGTTGCCAAGACCTTTGCTCTGTACGCCGGTCAGCGAGGCGCAGAGCATCTGCGTATGCTCAATCTTCACCGCTTTCATGGCGGGCTTTTCGCATGCTTTCTTAATCTTAGTCGTGTCCTCCTTTCTTTATTTGATGACTGTTTTCTTTCCGTTCACGATATAGATGCCCTTCTGCGTGGGCTGACCCACAATCTTGCGGCCCTGCAGGTCATAGATGCCTTCTCGGACAGCTGCTGACGGGTCGGCTG
>JAFTEV010000001.1 GCA_017453465.1 Bacteroidaceae bacterium
TTAGTCGCAAATGATTGCCTACGTGAGCGCGGCGCATTGCTAACATCTTTTAGAATCTTGTGCAGTGGAGCTGTGGTGGCTGTTCGGAAGGGAGGGGAGGCAAAGGTGAGGTGCGGTCTTTTGTACCGCAGTCGCGGTCTTTGGAAAAACAAGAAAAAACAAAAGAAAACAAGAAAAAACCGTGCAAAACCCTGTTTTTTCTTGTTTTCTTTTGTTTTTGGAAGATGTCGGGCGTATATGTCCTGTTCTCAATGGTGGGCGGTTGCGGGTGGGGTGGGCTGCCAATTAGATGGTGCCGCGCAGGGCATCGCCCTTGGTGTTGAAGTCGCCCAGCAGGGTGGGTTGTATGTGTCCGGCAAGGGTGGGGGTGTTGGGAATCTCCACGCGGATGTAGTTGTCGGTGAATCCGTGCATGGGCTTGGTGCGGGGTGCGTGCTCAAAGAGGACGGGGCGGGTCTGTCCGCTGTGGGCGGCATAGAACTGGTGGAGCTTCTCGTCGCTGAGTGCGTGCAGCTGTTGGCTGCGCTCGTGTTTCTCCTGCGGACTGACTGCATGGGGAATTTGCAGGGCGCGGGTGCCGGGCCGCTCGCTGTAGGAAAAGACGTGGAGCTGGCTGATGGGCAGTGACTGGATGAACTGGCAGGACTCCTGGAAAAGCTCCGCTGTCTCGCCACGTGTGCCCACGATGACATCCACGCCGATGAAGCAGTGGGGCATGAGCCGCTTGATGTGCTCCACGCGGTGGCGGAAGAGGGCGGTGTCGTAGCGGCGGTGCATCAGTTGCAGGACGGTGTCGCTGCCCGACTGCAGGGGTATGTGGAAGTGGGGCATGAAGCGGCTGGACTGTGCACAGTAGTCGATGATGTCGTCGCTGAGCAGGTTGGGTTCGATGCTGGAGATGCGGTATCGCTCTATGCCCTCCACCTGGTCGAGTGCCTGTACGAGCTGGAGGAAGGTCTCGCCCGTGGTGCGCCCGAAGTCGCCGATGTTTACGCCCGTGATGACGATTTCCTTGCCTCCCTCGCTGGCCACCTGCCGGGCCTGCTGCACGAGGCTCTGGATGCTGCCGTTGCGCGAGCGGCCCCGTGCCAGGGGGATGGTGCAGTAGGTGCAGAAGTAGTTGCAGCCGTCTTGCACCTTGAGGAAGTAGCGTGTGCGGTCGCCGTGGGAGCAGGAGGGGAAGAAGGCTCCCTGCGCCTCCGTCCCTTCTCCCCCTGCTGGGCGAGGGGTGGGTTGGCCTTGCGACATTCTTTCCATGATGGCGGGGATGATGTCGCCCTTGCGGTCGGTGCCAAGGACGAGGTCAACGCCGGGGGTGTCGAGGATGGGCTGGGGCTGTAGCTGGGCGTAGCAGCCAGTGACCACGACGAGGGCCTGTGGGTGCTGGCGGACGAGGCGGCGGATGGCCTGGCGACATTTCTGGTCGGCCACTTCGGTGACGGAGCAGGTGTTGATGATGCAGATGTCGGCTTGCTGCCCCTTCTGCACGGTCTGTACGCCGTAGGACTGGAGCGACTGGCCGAGGGCTGAGGTTTCTGCAAAGTTGAGTTTGCAGCCCAGGGTGAAGTAGGCTGCTTTTTTGCCTTGCAGGATGCTGGAATCAATCATAAGTATCTGAATTTTCGGCAAAGTTACGAAGTTTCTCGGATTTTTCATGGGGAATTGGATTTAAACCCTTATTTTTGCAGCAAAATCTGATGGTATGAAGAGATATTGTTTGCTATTGATAGGGTTTGTAAGCTTGTTTGCCGCAGCGCAGCAGCGGACGTTTACGGTGCACGTGAAGAACACGGCGATGGACGATTGGCGCGATGTGCCTGTGGTGGTGGACGTGCGACGGGTACACTTCGATGTGAAGTCGGCCAAGGTAGTGCTGAACGGACGTGAGGTGCCCTGCCAGCTGGACGACATGGACGGCGACTGCCGTGTGGATGAGCTGGTGTTCCTGGCCGATGTGCAGCCCATGCAGAAGCGGAAGTACAAGGTGACCATCAGTGGCCGTGGAACGCAGAAGGAGTATCCCGCCAGGGTGTATGCCCACATGGGACTGAACGATAAGTACGGTAAGTTGCCAACCATCCACGGCATCGAGGCTCCGGGCGACAGCTATATATTTAAAGATGTGTACCCGCATGGGGCAGAGTTCGAGAGCGAGCTGACGGCTTTCCGTGTGTATGTGGATAACCGCCAGAACATTGACCTCTATGGCAAGCGGAAGCGCAGGCTGGAGCTGGAGAAGACCCACTTCTACAGTGTGAAGGAAGACCTGGAGGCTGGCTATGGCAACGATGTGCTGTGGGCAGGCGGCAGCATGGGCTGCGGCACGTTGCGTGAGCTGAAGGGTGGTAGTCCGGTGCTGATTGACGACGTGAAGGTGCGTGGTCAGCGCGTGGTGGCCTACGGGCCGTTGCGCACGGTGGTGGAGATGAAGGACATGGGCTGGAATGGCAACAATGTGCGCACCCGCTACATCCTGTATGCCGGACACCGCGAGGTGGAGGTGCAGGTGGAGAGCGACGGCCCGCTGCGCCATTTGCAGCTGTGCACGGGTGTGCAGCGTGTGGGCACCGAGGCTGTGGGCTGGACTCAGGGGAACGGGCTGGCGGCTTCGTGGGGCAAGGACTATCCCGACTATGGCAAGAAGGAGCTGTATCAGCCCGAAGCCGTGGGGCTGGGCGTGTATGTTCCGGCAGACTTCTTTGCCGGCACTGCGGAAGACTCGCTGCAATATATGTGTAAGCTGCGCATGAACCGTCAGCACTTCCTGAAGTATTACGTGACGTTCTGTGCCGACATGGAGGAAGAAGGCTATCACTCGGCGGACGAGTGGTTTGCCTATCTGAGGGGCTGGCGCGAGCGGATGCTTCGCACTCCGAAGATAAAATATTTTATCAGGCTGAATAATAAATGAGACGCTTCTTCCGTTAATAGTAGTGAAGCAATACATGGTAAACACTTAAATCCTCTTTGCCTATGGTAAACTCTACCCCTCATCTACACACAAGAAGAAAGTCGAAAGTAATCCAGATGAAACCGAGAGCCTTGACTCCGAGTCGCGAGGCAGTGCTTTTTGTTCAGTTATTTGCTCGTGCTTACCGACACACTTCTTAAACAGCTTGCTTCGAGTCGTGAAGCAAAATCACTTGGCAAGGCCTTAACTAACAGTAAGATTGACAGGTTGCGGGTTGGCGGACTCAAAGGTTCGTCAGCCGCAATGTTTTTTGCGGCCTTGCGCTGTGATGGGGCTTTGAGGGGGCAAACACAGTTGTTCGTTCTGGACGATGTGGATGAGGCTGGTTATTTCTACCACGACATGGTGCAGATGTTGGGGGAGGGCAGTGTGCTGTTCTTCCCTTCGTCCTATCGACGTGCCATCCGTTTCAACCAGAAAGATGCCGCCAACGAGATTCTGCGTACCGAGGTGCTGACCCGTCTGCAAGGTGAGACCACCGAGGGGCTGGCAGTGGTGACTTATCCCGATGCTGTGGCAGAGAAGGTGGTGTCGCGGCGCGACTTGTCGCTGTGCACCATTCCTGTGAAGGTGGGTTCGCTGTTCGACCTGAACCTGCTGGAACAGAAGTTGCTGGAGCTGGGTATGCAGCGCACGGACTATGTGTATGAGCCGGGGCAGTTTGCCATCCGTGGCAGCATTGTTGACATTTATTCTTACTCAAACGAAACGCCCTTTCGTGTAGATTTCTTCGGCGACGAGGTTGACAGCATTCGCACGTTTGATGTGCAGACACAGCTCTCGCAGGAGAAGGTGGAGGCCATGACGGTGGTGCCGGAGATGGCGCAGACCGATACGGACTATGTGCCGTTCTTCGACTTTCTGCCCAAAGACACCGTGCTGGTGGCGCACGACATGGTGTATGTGTGTGAGAAAGTGGGGCAGATATACGAGCAGGGCTTTTCGGCCCAGGCTTTCACCGAGGACAAGGAGGCAAAGCTGGGCAGCGACCTGCTGCGTGACCATGTGATGATGCAGGGCGAGGCTTTCGTCAGGACTGTGTCGGCTTTCCGCCTGGTGGAACTGAGGCCTCAGGGAGGTGACATTGTGTTTAATACCCTGCCGCAGCCGCTTTTCCACAAGAACTTCGACCTGGTGAAGCAGGAGTTTCTGCGTTTGCAGGGCGAGGGTTATGGGCTGAACATCTTTGCCGACTCGGAAAAGCAGATAGAACGCTTGCGCGACATCTTCAGTTCGATGGGCAGCGAGGAGTATGAGCAGATTCGCTTTGAACCTGTGAACAAGGCCATCCACGAGGGCTTCATTGACGAGGGACTGAAGCAGTGTTTCTTCACGGACCATCAGCTCTTCGACCGTTACCATAAATACAACCTGAAGTCCGACAAGGCCCGCAAAGGCAAGGTGGCCCTGACGCTGAAGGAAATCCAGCAGTTTGAACCAGGCGACTATGTCGTGCATATAGACCACGGCATTGGCAGGTTTGGCGGCTTGGTACGTGTGCCGGAGAACGGCGTGATGGTGGAGAAAATCAAGATTGTCTATCACGACGGCGGCACCATCTATGTGAGCATTCACGCCTTGCACAAGGTGTCGAAATATAAAGGTAAGGAAGGCGAACCGCCACGGGTGAGCAAGCTGGGCAGTGGTGCCTGGGAACGCATGAAGGAGCGGGTGAAGACGAAGGTGAAGGACATTGCCCGCGACCTGATTCGCCTCTATGCCAAACGGCGGCAGGAACGTGGCTTTGCCTATAGTCCCGACGGCTTCATGCAGCATGAGCTGGAGGCCAGTTTTGCCTATGAAGATACGCCCGACCAGCTGAAGGCTACGCAGGAGGTGAAGGCCGACATGGAGAAGGAACGCCCCATGGACCGCCTGGTTTGTGGCGATGTGGGCTTTGGCAAGACCGAAGTGGCCATCCGAGCCGCTTTCAAGGCTGCCACCGACGGCAAGCAGGTGGCCGTGCTGGTGCCCACTACGGTGTTGGCCTATCAGCATTACCAGACTTTCACAAAACGCTTGAAGGAGTTTCCCGCCAGGGTGGAGTACTTGAGTCGTGCCCGCACTGCGAAGCAGCAGAAGGACATCTTGCAGGGGCTGGTCGACGGCAGCGTAGATATTGTGATTGGCACCCAGAAGCTCATCGGCAAGTCGGTGAAGTTTAAAGACCTGGGCTTGCTCATCATTGACGAAGAGCAGAAATTTGGCGTGGCTGTGAAGGAGAAATTGCGACAGATGAAGGTGAATGTCGATACGCTGACCATGACGGCGACACCCATTCCGCGCACCCTGCAGTTCTCGCTGATGGGGGCACGCGATTTGTCGGTCATCCAGACACCGCCGCCCAACCGCTATCCCATCCAGACGGAAGTCCACACCTTTTCGCCCGAAGTCTTTGCCGAGGCCATCAACTTCGAGATGAGCCGCAACGGACAGGTGTTCATCGTGAACAACCGCATCAACAACCTGCAAAGTCTGGCTGAAATGGTGCAGCGGTATGTGCCCGATGCACGTGTCTGTGTGGGGCATGGCCGCATGAATCCCGAAGAGTTGGAGAAGATTGTGCTCGACTTCATGAATTATGATTACGACGTGATGATTTCCACCACGATTGTGGAGAACGGCATCGACGTGCCCAACGCCAATACCATCATCATCAACTCGGCCAACACTTACGGACTGAGCGACTTGCACCAGATGAGGGGACGTGTGGGGCGTGGCAACAGGAAAGCCTTTTGCTACCTGATAGCTCCGCCCATGGCTGCACTGCCCGACGATGCACGCCGAAGGCTGCAGGCCATCGAAAACTTCTCGGACCTGGGCAGCGGCATCCACATCGCCATGCAAGACCTCGACATCCGAGGAGCGGGCAATATGCTGGGAGTCGAGCAGTCGGGCTTCATTGCCGACCTGGGCTACGAAACTTACCAGAAGGTGCTCAACGAAGCTGTGGCAGAATTGCGTGAGACGGAGTTTGCCGAAATGTATGCCGAAGAGAGCCTGACGGAAGACGGCAAGATTCAGGGCGACACCTTTGTGGATGAGACCAACATAGAAAGCGACATCCCTGCTTTCCTGCCCGAAGAGTACGTGCCCAGCAGCGGCGAGCGCATGGCTCTCTACCGCGAGCTGGACGGCTTCACCGAGCAACGCCAGATTGACGCATACCGCAGCCGGCTGACCGACCGTTTCGGCCAGATACCCGAAGTGGGTGAAGAACTCATCCGCGTGATGCAACTGAAGTGGATGGGCCGACGGCTGGGCATTGAAAAAGTGTCCCTCAAGCAGGGCCGCATGGCACTCTACATGCCCAGCAACTTCAGCAGCCTCTATTACCAGAGTGAAGCCTTCAGCAAAATCATTGCATACGCCTCCTGGCATCCATGGGAAACCAAGTTGCGCGACGGCGACAGACGCTCCTTGCTGGTAAAAGATGTTAAAACCATCGCCGCTGCTGTGAAAATATTAGATGAAATTGAAAAAAACTGAGCCACGAAGCCGTCAGAATGAAAGATTTCCGCTATCTTTGCGGCTGAAAGAGTGAATGGTGTATGAATTTAAGTGACAGCATAGTGATTATCCCTACCTACAATGAGAAGGAAAATATAGAGAAAATTATCCGTGCCGTGTTTGGCCTGGAGAAATGTTTCCACATTCTTGTCATTGACGACGGGTCGCCCGACGGCACGGCAGCCATCGTGAAAGGGCTGATGCAGACGGAATTTCCCGACAGGCTCTTCTTGCTGGAACGCGCCGGAAAGCTCGGACTGGGCACAGCCTATATCGCAGGATTCAAGTGGAGCATAGCCCATCAGTATGACTATATATTCGAGATGGACGCAGACTTCAGCCATGACCCCGCCGACCTTCCACGCCTCTACAGTGCCTGTGCCGACGAAGGCTATGACCTGGCCATCGGTTCGCGCTACATCACAGGAGTAAACGTGGTCAACTGGCCCATTGGCCGTGTGCTGATGTCCTATTTTGCCAGCATGTATGTCCGCCTTGTCACGGGCTTCAAGGTGCACGACACCACTGCCGGCTTCAAGTGCTACAAACGCCGTGTGCTGGAGACCATAGACCTCGATGCCATTCGTTTCAAGGGCTATGCCTTCCAGATAGAAATGAAATTCACCACCTACAAGTGCGGTTTCCGCATCAAAGAAGTGCCCGTCGTCTTTGTCAACCGAGTGGAAGGGGTAAGCAAGATGAGCGGAAGCATCTTTGGAGAAGCCTTCTTCGGAGTCATCAGGCTCCGACTTGACGGCTGGTTTAAGAAGTATCCGAAAGCGAAATGAGAACAATCATAAGAAACGCAACCATCGTAAACGAAGGAAAGAAGTTTGTAGGCTCTGTAGTCATTGAAGACGAAATGATTCAGAGCGTGCTCACGGCAGACGACTCCTCTCAGACGTATGAGAACGAGATTGATGCAACGGGGCTTTATCTTTTTCCTGGTGTGATAGACGACCACGTCCATTTCCGAGAACCAGGGTTCGACTACAAGGCAGACATTGCCAGCGAAAGCCGCACGGCAGCCGCTGGCGGTGTCACTTCGTATATGGAGATGCCCAACACCAATCCCCAGACCGTCACACTGGCCGACCTGAACCACAAGTTCAACATCGCCCGCAACAAGAGCCGCGTGAACTACAGCTTCTACTTCGGTGCTACCAATGACAACGCTGACCTGCTGCCACAGCTCGACCCCTCCCGTGTGCCTGGTGTCAAGGTCTTCATGGGCAGCAGCACAGGCAACATGCTGGTCGATAGAGAGGAGGCGCTCTACCAGCTCTTCAAGACATCACCCCTGCTGATTATGGCACACTGTGAAGACACGGACACCATCAACCACAACATCAAGATGTTCCGCAAAAAGTACAAGGGGCAGAACGACTTCCCCGTGCGCTACCATTCACGCATCCGCAGTGTGGAAGCCTGCTACAAATCTTCCTCCTTTGCCGTACAGCTGGCCAAGGAGACTGGAGCAAGGCTGCACATCGCTCATGTGTCAACCGAAAAGGAACTCTCCCTCTTTGAAAACAAGCCGCTGGAGCAGAAGAAGATAACCGCCGAAGCCGTCATTGCCCACCTGATGTTCTCCACTGAAGACTACGACCGTCTGGGCACCAAGATAAAGTGCAACCCCTCCGTCAAGACACCCGAAGACCAGCTGGCACTCCGCAAGGCACTGACCAGCGGGCTGATAGACGTGGTGGCCACCGACCATGCACCCCACCTGCTCAACGAGAAAGAAGGCGGAGCACTGAAGGCCGCCTCTGGTATGCCCATGATTCAGTTCTCGCTCGTCTCCATGCTCGAAATGGTCGATGAAGGCGTATTGCCCGTGGAGCGAGTGCCCGACCTGATGAGCCACAATCCCGCCCGTCTCTTCCACGTCGCCCAGCGCGGATTCATCCGCCCCGGCTACTATGCCGACCTCGTCCTGGTGGAACCGCACGCCGACTGGCAGGTGATGGCAGGCCGCTACTACACCAAGTGCGGCTGGACACCCATGGACGAGCGCACCTTCAAGTGGCGTGTACGCCGCACCATTGTCAACGGCAAGACAGCCTACTGCGACGGCATCGTCGTGGATGGCATCCGAGGAAAAGAACTCGTGTTTGAAGAATGAAGAATGGAGATTGAAAATTGAAGATTGAAGATTGAAAATTGTCCAATTCTAAAATCCATAGAACGTTACACATCGCAGGAATGGCAACCGCGCTCTTCCTCCTCTTCCTTTGGCTCTACGGCTACTACTACGGACGTTTCCGCTACCAGGTACACCACCAGACCATCAGCTTCTACGACCTGCCAGCAGCCTTCGACGGCTACAAGATTGTGCAATTCTCCGACCTCCACATTGGCTCCTTCCGTGGCGGCTACGAGATAGAAGTGCAGCGCATAGCCGACCTCATCAACGCCCAGCACGCCGACATGGTGGTCTTCACCGGCGACCTGGTCAACCGACTCTCCAGCGAACTCGACGGCTTCCACTGTATGCTCTCCGACATCACCGCCCCCGACGGCGTATTCTCCATCCTGGGCAACCACGACTACGCACTCTACGCATCTTCCTATACCGACATAGAACGCCTGAAGGACAAGAACGAACTCATACGCCGCCAACGCAGCTACGGCTGGACCATGTTGCTCAACGAGAACGCCAAAATCACACGCGGCCACAGCCACATCTACATTGCAGGAGTAGAAAACCAAGGCTATGCCAAGCAGCGGTTTCCACGCCGCGCCGACCTGCCCAAAGCCCTCCGTGGCATTCGCCGAGGCGACTTCACCATTCTGCTCAGCCACGACCCCACCCACTGGCGGCACGACATCACGGGCAAGACATCCATCCAGCTCATGCTCGCAGGCCACACCCATGCCGGACAATTCAAAATCTTCGGCTGGTCGCCCGTCAGCTGGGTCTATCCCGAATGGTCGGGCACCTACGTCGAAGGCCCCCAGGTGCTCAACGTCAGCGACGGCGTTGGCTGCCTCATCCCCTTCCGCTACGGCGCATGGCCCGAAATCAATGTTATCACACTAAGAAGAGCGTATTAAAGTGAATAGTGAAAAGTCAATAGTGAATAGTAAATAGTGAATAGTGAAAAGTGAAAAATCTGAATTTCAGCTTAGCCAGCATTAGGTTGCGTTTAGCCCCAGTAACTTAAATTTTCACTATTCACTTACTTCTGTAACTTAGATTTTTCACTATTCACTCTTCACTTTTCACTTTAATACACTTTTCATTTAAAATAAAAGCCGATGAAAAAAATCCTCTACAAAATATATTCCTACCTCATCCCCCTCCCTCTATTCATTGTCGTGACCATCATAGTGGCACTTGTTGTCGTCATAGCCGCCATGCTGGGCGACACACGCTACGTCTCCTGGTACCTGCCCCGCTGGTGGAGCCGCTTCACCTGCCGCATCTGTCTGCACAAAATCAAAATTGAAGGCAAGGAACAGCTCGACCCCCGCCAGAGCTACGTCTTCCTGGCCAATCATCAGGGCTACTTCGACATCTTCTTGCTCTACGGCTACCTGCCCAACCCCTTCAAGTGGATGATGAAAGAATACCTCCGCAAGATACCCTTCGTCGGACTGGCCTGCGCCCGCAGCCAGCAGATATTCGTGGGCGAAAGCCGCCGCAGCATCACCCACGCCGTGCGTCAGGCCGAAGCCACCCTGCAGGCAGGCACCTCCATGGCCATCTTCCCCGAAGGCACACGCACACGCACAGGACGTATGGGCGACTTCAAGCGCGGAGCCTTCATGCTGGCCGGCCAGATAGGACTCCCCATCGTCCCCATCACCATCAACGGCTCCTTCGACATCTTCTCGCGCAACGACTACAGCGTCAAGCAGGGCACACTCCAGATGATTATCCATCGCCCCATCCTCCCAGACGAATACAAAAACATCCCCACCAAAGACTTCATGCAGCAAGTCCACGACATCATCAATAGCAGATTAATAATTCGTAATTAAAAATTCACAATTCACAATTGGAGTATCTACGGCTTGCTTGTCCATACTCAAATTGTGAATTGTGAATTGTGCATTATGCATTGCAAAAGCTACTTCATAGCATAGACGATGTCCATGATTTTCTTGCCTATCTCGTCGGCTGCCTGCATGGTGCTGGCTTCGGAATAGACGCGGATGATGGGTTCGGTGTTGGATTTGCGCAGGTGCACCCACTTGTCGGGGAAGTCTATCTTTACGCCGTCGATGTCGTTGACTTGGGTGTCGGGTTCGTTCTGGTACATGGTCTTCACCTGCTGGAGGATGGCATCTACGTCGGTGGCGGGGTCGAGGTCGATGCGGTTCTTGGCTATCTGGTAGTCGGGGTAGCGAGTGCGCAGCTGGCTGAGGGTAAGTCCGGGCTGCTGCTGCCGCTCGTGGGCGAGGTGGCTGAGCAGGAGGGCTATGCCGACGAGGGCGTCGCGTCCGTAGTGGGCGGCTGGATAGATGACTCCGCCGTTGCCTTCACCGCCGATGACGGCGTTGGTGTCCTTCATCTTGGTGACTACGTTGACTTCGCCCACGGCTGCGGCGTTGTACGCTTTGCCGTATCTCTGTGTGACATCGCGCAGGGCGCGGGTGGAGGAGAGGTTGCTCACGGTGTTGCCGGGGGTGTGCCTGAGGATGTAGTCGGCTACGGTGACGAGGGTGTATTCTTCGCCGTACATGGTGCCGTCTTCGCAGATGAAGGCGAGGCGGTCCACATCGGGGTCAACGACGAAGGCAACGTCTTTACCGCCTTTCTGCATGAGCGACATGATGTCGCCGAGGTTCTTCTCCAGGGGTTCAGGGTTGTGCTGGAAGTCGCCTGTGGGTTCGGCATAGAGGGGGGTGACATCCTGCACGCCGAGGGCTTTGAGGAGTTTGGGCAGGATGATGCCGCCCACGGAGTTGATGGAGTCGAAGGCTACCTTGAAGTTTGCGGCTTTGATGGCTGGCACATCGACGAGGTCGAGATTGAGCACAAGGTCGATGTGTTTCTGGTCGTAGGTGTTGTCTTCGGTGTATTTGCCGAGGTGGTCCACGTCGGCGTAGTCGAAGTCTTCGGCTTCGGCAATGCGGAGCACTTCGTTTCCTTCTGCTGCATTGAGGAATTCACCGTCCTGGTTGAGCAGCTTCAGTGCGTTCCAGTGACGGGGGTTGTGGCTGGCGGTGATGATGATGCCGCCGCAGGCTCCTTCCATCGTCACGGCTACTTCGGTGGTGGGGGTGGAGGCCAGTCCGATGTTGACGACATCGAAGCCCATGCCCATGAGGGTGCCGCAGACGACGTTCTTGACCATTTCGCCTGATATGCGAGCGTCGCGGCCCACGACAATCTTGTTGGAGGCGGCGGGGGTTGTCCTGCGGATGAGTGTTGCGTATGCACTGGTGAATTTTACGATGTCGAGTGGGTTGAACCCCTCGCCGGCTTTTCCGCCTATGGTGCCACGGATGCCGGAAATGGATTTAATGAGTGACATAATTATTTTCCTAATTGATATGTTATTTCGTAGTAGAAGGGGAGGACGTAGGTACCGGCGTTGGCTGTGCCAGAGGAGTGGGGGACGATGAGGCGGACTTTGGCTATTTCGCCAGTGCCGGCAGATTTTGCCATCCTGATGTAGTCGAGTGGTTTGAGCCAGCCTTTGGGCACGACGGTGGAGGATGAGTAGGTGGTGCGCATGATGCCTTCGGTGAAGGAGGCTGTGTAGCTGCGTCCCCGGTGGGCGTAGGTGCAGAGCATCTTATCGACGATGCCTGAGCGGTGGATGTTTTGGCAGGTGGTGTCGGCGTTTTCGATGTCGTATTCAAAGAAGCGGCAGAGGATGACTTTGCTGATGGTGCTGTCGGCTTGTTCCTTGGCCATTTCCACCATGGTCTGGCCTTGGCCCTTGCGCACGATTTGCATGTAGATGCCGTCGTCCTCGAAGAGCACGAACTGGTTGTTCTCTGTTCGGGTGGTTTGTCCTTGTTCCTTGAAGGTTGCTTCGTCGATGACGTTGATGGAGCGGGTTGTTAGGAATCGGTTGATTGCGTCTTTCTCTTTGTTCTTCATGTCGGCGTATGTTTCACCTTTCTTGCAGGATGCAAGGAGTGCACAGAGGATGCCGAGTGTGTAGAGGACGGAGGAATGGAAATGGTGGGTTGTTTGTTTCATTGTAGATGTTTTAGTTCAATGATTCTTTGTTCGGGGGTGTCGGCTCTGAAGACGTAGCTGCCAGCTACGAGCACGTCGGTGCCAGCCTCGACGAGGCGTTGGCCTGTTTCTCCGTTTACGCCGCCATCTACTTCGATGAGGGCGGTTGAGCCAGTGCGCTGGATGAGGGCTTTCAGGGTTTTGACCTTCTGGATGGAGTGTTCGATGAATTTCTGTCCGCCGAAGCCGGGGTTTACGGTCATCAGCAGAACCATGTCCACGTCCTGAATGATGTCTTCGAGCACGCAGACTGGGGTGTGGGGGTTGAGGGTGACACCAGCCTTCATGCCTGCTTCGTGGATTTGCTGGATGGTGCGGTGCAGGTGGGGGCAGGCTTCGTAGTGTACGTTCATCATGTAGGCTCCCAGGGCTTTTACTTCCTGGATGAATTTGCCTGGCTCGACAATCATCAGGTGTACGTCGAGTTTTTTGGTGCAGAGTTTTGCCACGGCTTCCAGCACGGGGAATCCGAAGCTGATGTTGGGCACGAAGACTCCGTCCATCACGTCCAGATGGAGCCAGTCGGCTTCGGAGCGGTTAATCATTTCGATGTCGCTTCGCAGGTCGGCAAAGTTTGCTGCGAGTAGGGAGGGGGATATGATTGGCATGGTTAATTTTGCAATTTTAGTGAAAAGTGAAGAGTGAAAAGTGAAAAATCTAAGTTACAGAGGCTAAACGATGCCTTATGCAGGCTAAACTGAAATTCGGATTTTTCACTATTCACTTTTCTGTAACTTGGATTTTTCACTTTTCACTTTTCACTTTTCTGTAACTTGGATTTTTCACTTTTCACTTTTCACTATTCACTTAATCAGACTTTATTTCAGGCTGAAGGTAGTCTGTCCTATCATCTGCTTGTCGCAGAACACAAAGAGCTTGTAGGTGCCGGCTTCGAGAAATTCTTCTACATCGCTGTACATGGTGACGGTCTGTTCCTCGCCGTTGTATTCGATGTATTTCTTTTCGGTGTATTCCAGGTTGGTGTTTTCGTAGGGGAAGGTGCCTTTGGTGCCCATGACGGAGTTGTCGGGCTTGAGGATGCGGGCATAGATGACTCGCTCGCCGCCCTGGGCTGTCACGTTCTTCACGATGGTGAAACCGAAGGCGAGCTTCTTCACGTCTTTTACCTTCTTGGCTTCCTTGCCCTTCTTGTTTTTGGGCGTAACCCAGAAGGCGGTGGCATCCAGCTGGGCGGCGATGTTCACTTTGTCCTTTAGCTGGGTGTTGGCTGTCGAGAGGTTGGTGATTTGCGTGTTGGCTTCATCCACCTGGTTCTTCATTTCGGTGTTTTCGGCTACCAGCGTTTCGTTCAGTCGGTTGAGCGAATCTACTTGCATGATGTAGCTTTTCAGCACTTGGCGGAGCGAGGCTATTTCCCGCTTCAGTCGGGCAATCTCTGCTGCGTCTGTGGCCTTGGTGCGCTCCAGTTCTTCCAGCAGTTGCTGGGTGTGCTGGCGTTCTTCCTCGATTTGTGCAATGAGCGAGTCGTTTCGCAGCTGTTTCTGCAGTTCGCCATATTGCATGTCGAACTCTCGGTACTGGTCAGCCATTTCTTGTTTGTCCAGTTCGGCCAATTCTTGCAGTTCCTCGTTGGCTTGGCGTTGCTCCATGAGCAGGTAGGCAATGTAGCCCAGTCCTGCTATCAGCAGAGCAATGATGAGGGAGAGGATGATGGTTGATTTCTTCATGTTATTGCGGTTTTGTGTTATTGCGGTTTTGCGGTTTTTTAATTGAACACAGAGGCACAGAGACACAGAGAAGAAAATTGAAGATTCTTTCTTACGAAAGGGACTAAAGTAGATAAGGAGATTGAAGATTGGAGATTGTGCATTGTCAATTGTTAAATTGTAAATTATCCAATTGTCAAATTATCTATCTCTGTGCCTCTGTGTCTCTGTGTTCAATTTATACGTCTAACCGTCCAACCGCAAAATCGCTGCAAAAATACAGAAAACCCACGGAAAAACCGCTTTATTTTTAATAAAAATCGTAATAAACGGCTTATGTTAGAAGAAAACTTAATATCTTTGCCAAAAATATGTATTGAAAAATGACACTGAAGACAAAATTATCTCCGCAGGAAGTGCAGGGCGCAAAGAAACTTTTTGATGACTGCAAGAACGTGGTGATTGTGGCTCACCAGTCGCCCGACGGCGATGCCATTGGCTCTACGCTGGCTCTGTGGGAGTATCTGACGAGGAAGGGGAAGAATGCGATGGTCATTGTGCCGAACTATTTTCCCGACTTCTTGAAGTGGATGAACGGTGCTGACAGGATTGTCTTGTTTGAGCGGAAGAAGTCGCTCTCCTACAACTTGCTGAACATGGCCGACCTCGTCTGTGTGCTCGACCTGGGCGAATACAGCCGACTGGGTGAAGAGCTGGGACGGGTGGTGGCTGGGTTGCGACACACGAAGAAGCTGATGATAGACCACCATATAGGCCCCGACAAGAAGGGGTTCAGTACGGTTGTCTCCCATCCCGAATGTAGCAGCACCTGTGAACTGCTGTTTCGGTTGCTGACGGCTATCGGTGGCATTGGCCAGCTCTCTCTGCATGGTGCTGAAGACATCTATGCTGGCATGTACACCGACACGGGCGGCTTTTCCTTCAACAGCAACGACCCTGACATCTTCCTCATCATTGCCGAACTCTTGCAAAAAGGCATTGACAAGGACCGCATTGTGCGCAACATCAACAACTACTATACTGCTGACCGCTTTCGACTGATGGGTTATGTGCTCTACGAGAAGTTGCAGGTCTTTCCCGACTTGCACGCTTCCGTCTTTGGCCTGACCAAGGAAGAACTCAAGCGGTTTAACTACCTGAAGGGTGACATGGAGGGGGTGGTCAATATGCCCCTGGCCATCCGTGGACACAAGCTCTCCATTTCCCTGCGCGAAGACACCGAGAAACCCGTCATCTGGGTCAGCATCCGTTCCTACGACGACATTTCTGCCCAGGACATGGCCATCCGCTTCTTTGGCGGCGGTGGCCACTTCAATGCTGCTGGCGGCAGGCTCGAAGGCATAACCATGGAACAAGCCATCGAGAAGGCCAAAGAAGCGATAGAGGCTTTCCGTGAACAGCTGACTGCCACTGACCAACAAGCGACAAATAACAGTACTAATCAATAATACCTTTCCTATCCCTATGAAACACAAGATTCTCTCTCTCTCCCTCTTGGCTTGCTGCACGCTTTCCCATGCACAGCTCGCCACAGTCAGCAGTCCCGACAGCAAGCTGAAGGTCACATTCGACCTGAAGGCTGGCAGTCCAGTTTATGCCGTCACTTACGACGGACAGCGGGTGCTCGACCCCTCGCCGCTGGGTTTTGTGGCCAATATCGGCGACTTTTCGCAGAACCTGACGCTGCAAGACCAGAAGGTCACGGCGTTCAAGTCGGACTACACACTCGACCGCAGCAAGGTCAGCCAGGTGCATGTGGAGGCAAACCAACTCACGCTCCAGCTGAAGAACCGCCGCGACCAGGTTTTCGACATTGAGTTCCGTGTCAGCAACAACGACATAGCCTTTCGCTACTGCATCCCCAACCAGAAGGACCGTGCGAATGGCAAGAAGTTCTCCATCCGTGTGATGAAGGAGGCGACTGGCTTTGATCTGCCTTCACAGGCAATGACCTTCCTCTCTCCCCAGTCGGATGCCATGATCGGCTGGAAGGCCACCAAGCCCAGCTACGAAGAAGAATACAAGTTCGACGAACCCATGGCCACTCGCTCACAGTATGGCCACGGCTACACTTTCCCCTGCCTCTTCCGCATTCCCATTGCTCAACCGCAAAACAGCAAAACCGCCCAATCGCAAAACTACTGGCTGCTCATCAGCGAAACAGGCGTTGACAGCCGCTACTGTGCATCACGCTTGAGCGACATGAAGGGCGATGGACTTTACACCCTGGAGTTTCCCATGCCCGAAGAGAACAACGGCAATGGCACCGTGGAGCCGGCCTTTGCCCTGCCGGGCGTAACGCCGTGGCGCACCATCACGGTGGGCAATTCGCTCAAGCCCATTGTCGAGACCACCGTGCCCTGGGACTACGTGGAACCCCGTTACGAGTCGGCTCACCAATATAAATATGGTAAGGGCACGTGGTCTTGGATTGTTTGGCAAGACAACTCCATTTGCTGGGACGACCAGGTGAAGTACATCCAGCTGGCCCGTCGCATGGGCTATCAGTATGTGCTGATAGACAACTGGTGGGACAACAACATTGGCAAGCAGAAGATGGGCGAACTCGTGAAGTATGCCCAGAGCCAGGGCGTTGATGTCTTCCTGTGGTACAGCTCCAGCGGCTGGTGGAACGACATTGAGCAGGGGCCCATCAACATCATGTGCGACCCCATCGTGCGTAAACAATATATGCGCTGGATGCAGCAGCTTGGCGTGAAGGGCATCAAGGTGGATTTCTTTGGCGGCGACAAGCAGGAGACACTCCGTCTCTACGAACAAATCCTGAGCGATGCAGACGACTGCGGCATCATGGTCATCTTCCATGGCTGCACCATTCCCCGTGGCTGGGAACGTATGTACCCCAACTACGTAGGCAGCGAGGCTGTGCTGGCCAGCGAAAACATCTACTTCTCACAGCATTTCTGCGATGTCGAGGCTCAGAACACGGCTCTGCACCCCTTCTGCCGCAACACCATCGGCTGCATGGAGTTTGGCGGCTGTTTCATGAACCGTCACCTCAACCGTGGCAACACAGGCGGCAACACACGCCGCACCACTGACTGCCACGAACTGGCCACCACCGTGCTCTTCCAGAACCCCATCCAGAACTTTGCCCTCACGCCAGAGAACCTGCCTGCCGAAGGCCAGACTCCTTCCGACAAGACAGACTTCAATGCCAAGGGAGCCATTGCCCCGCCGCTCTGCATGGACTACCTCCGCGCTGTGCCCACTACATGGGACGAAACCCGCTTCATCGACGGCTACCCAGGCAAATACTGCGTCCTGGCTCGTCGCAACGGCACAAAGTGGTACATAGCCGGCAACAACGCCACAGGCCAGACCCTCACCCTCACCCTCGACCTGCCCATGTTGCAAAAGGGGCAGACCGTCACCCTCTACAGCGACCAGCTGAAAACACGCGAACCTCAGCAGACCACGCTGAAAGTCTCCAATCCCCAGAAGGTGAAACTCCAGATGGCCGATCAGGGTGGCTTCGTCATTGTGGCAACCCGTTAGCGTTTTATTCTATCGAGAAACAGGAAAATATGAGTACTGCATTATTGGCAAATTTGCGCGAACGGAAGCAGCAACCTTTCACGATGGCAGAAATCAATGCACGCATTGATGAAGCCGAAAGGCAAATAGCCTCAGGGCTTAGTCAGAATAGTGAAGATATGTTCCGTGAGTTGGAAGAAGAATCAGTCGAAAATGTGCGGGGATTTTAGTCTGTGCTTTCAGTCTAACGCAACCATATAGGGAAGCGTTAGACTGAAAGCACTCGCCAAAATTTTATCCCTGGCGAGTGTAATCGTCTATTCAACAGAAATTTGACTGATTTCGGACTGGCCGTTCCAGTCGAAAAAACTGGCGCAGAAAAAAAGTGGCTCTTTTTCAACTGAATGGGCCGCTCGTCACGGCGTTTTTTCGTCCCTTTGCATGGTGTTTTTTTCCTCCTGCAGGTGACGAAAAAATGTCGTATTTTTCTGATACCGAGTTTTTCAACTGAATTGTCAGTCCGAAAATTCGGTAAAAATCTGTGATTTAGAAAATTAAACTCGGCCAGGGATAAGATTTAAGCAAGCGGAATCAGCGGAACGCAAACATATAGTGAAGCGTTCCGCTGATTCCGCAGCTAAAATCCCCCAAATTTTTTATGATAATCCGCTTGTTCTATAAAAGTTCTGCCACAGCCGTGTTGCAGTTCCCTCGTCGGGGTGTTACTGCATTGCCAACCGAGCGGCACAGTTTTCTGGCTGCAACGGCAGAACTGTGCCGCTGAAACGGGAGTGCAGTGCGGTCGCAGCCGGAGTGCAGTGTGGTCGCAGTGGGAATGCAGTGCCTCCAGCCCATGCGTACTACGGTAAATCCTGTGCAATGTGTACCGAAGGTTGCCTCTCCCAGCTAATTATTCGACTAAATAGCAGCAAGAAATGATTTTATCATGTTTATGATAATCATATTTATGATAAATTTTTTGCTGGTTGAGCAGAAAAACGTACCTTAGCCTTATGGTTGCTGAAAAGGTGAATGTTGCCGAGGTAATGTTTGTCTATAGTCCTTCGCGGAAGAAGTCGAGCATCTGGTAGATTTCCTCGCGGGTGGCAGTCTGGTTGATGTGGATGTCGCCCAGGTTGCCGAGCAGGGTGAAGTTGATGGTGCCGGCAGTGTTTTTCTTGTCGTGCGTCATCAGCTGGTAGAGCAGGGGATAATCGTCGCAGGTGATGGGCAGTGTGCCGTAGTTTTCCTTGATGAACTGGACGGTCTGGCGCATCCTGTCGGTGGGGAAGCCCGCCTTGGTGCACGAGAGGTAGAGTTCGCAGATGAGTCCCCAGGCTACGGCATAGCCGTGGAGGACGGGGGTGGGGGACTGTAGGCAGAAACTTTCGAATGCGTGGCCAGCCGTGTGACCCAGGTTGAGTGCCTTGCGGATGCCGTGCTCCAGGGGGTCGGCCTGCACGATGCGCTCCTTGATGGCTACGCTGGTGGCCACCATGCTGGAGAGCTGGTGGTAGTCGATGTTGCCGAGGTCGAAGTTGAGCAGCTCGGCAAAGTTCTTCTCGTTGGAGATAAGGCCGTGCTTCAGCATTTCGGCATAGCCGGAGAGGATGTTTGGGTGGTCGAGTGTTCGCAGAAATTCCGTGTCGAGAATGACGGCATGGGGAGCATTGAACACGCCGATTTCGTTTTTCAGTCCGTTGAAGTTTATGCCCGTCTTGCCGCCCACGCTGGCATCGACCATGGAGAGCAGGGTGGTGGGGATGTTGATGTAGGGTATGCCGCGCTTGAAGGTGCTGGCTGCAAAGCCGCCGAGGTCGGTGACCATGCCGCCGCCGAGGTTGACGAGGAGCGAGTGGCGTGTGCCTCCGGCGGTGCTGAGTTCGGTCCACACGTGGGCCAGCGTTTCCAGCGTCTTGTGTGTGTCGGTGGCAGGGATGGTGATAGGTTCCACGCCCGTGAAGCAGGGCAGGGACTGGACGAGCGGAAAGCAGAGGCGGCGTGTGGTTTCGTCGCAGAGGATGAAGAGTTTGTCGTGTGGCAGTTCGCTTATTTCCTGTGTCAAAGCGGTGCGAATGTCAGTGGAAATGATAACTTTGTTCATGTATTTTGCGTTTTTGTGTAAATAATTTGTGCAAAGTTAGATATTTTTCTGTAATTTTGCAGCAAATTGTTAAGAGTAATCCATAATGATTAACGTAATTGATACCGAAATTGAAGGCGTGAAGATCATTGAACCACGCTTGTTTGGCGATGCGCGAGGCTATTTCTTCGAGAGCTTTTCGCAGCGTGAGTTTGAAGAGAAAGTTTGCAAAACACAGTTTGTGCAGGACAACGAAAGTATGTCCACGGCTGGCGTGGTGCGTGGCTTGCACTACCAGAAGCCGCCCTACACCCAGGCGAAGCTGGTGCGTGTGGTGAAGGGTGCCGTGCTGGACGTGGCTGTTGATATTCGCAAGGGTAGCCCCACGTTTGGCAAGCATGTGGCAGTGGAGCTGACTGCCGAGAACCACAGGCAGTTCTTCGTGCCGCGTGGTTTTGCGCATGGCTTTGCCGTCCTGAGCGATGAGGCTGTGTTCCAGTATAAATGTGACAACTACTATGCTCCGCAGAGTGAAGGAGCCATTGCCTGGGACGACCCCGACCTTGGCATTGATTGGCGTGTGCCGACCGAGAACCGCATCTTGAGCGAGAAGGACGCGCACCATCCTCGCCTGAAGGATGCAGAACTGGTGTTTGATTATTAACGGTTTTGCGGTTTTACGGTTTTACGGTAGAGCAACCGTCCAACCGCACAACCGCATAACCGCAAAACCGTACAACCGCAAATATATAAATATGAAAAAGATTTGTTCTTTGATGCTGTTCATGGCGATAGCCATGCAGCTGTGTGCCCAATCTGTAGTGGGCAACTGGAAGGCTCTCTATGAGTCGAAAGAAGTTGGTAAGGCTGACATCAGCTATAACCTGAAGGCAGACAAGACCTGTGCTGTCGCCATCGATGCCAGCATGACAAAGCAGGAAACTGCCACGAAGACCATCATCAAGATTCACTTTGACGTGAAGGGTACTTACGTCGTGAAAGGCAAGAAACTGGTGCTGACGTATGACAAGACTACTGCCCACTCAGACCTTGACCTCGACATCGATGCTCCAGGCTCAGACCCCACGAAGGTGGCTGGCATTAAGCAGATGGTAAAGGCACTGTTTGCTAACCAGAAAGACCAGCTGGTGGCCAAACTGACTGAAGACATGAAGCTGAAGGAGCAGGAAATCGTCAGTGTCAACGAGAAGCAGATGGTGCTGAAGAATACCGACGGTGCTACCTTTACGTTCACAAAAGTGGAGAAGTAAGAAGTTTAAAAGTTAAAAATTAAAAGTTAAAAGTTAAAATGGGCTTGCGCAGTACACGAACACTCCGCATGGCATTTTAACTTTTAACTTTTAATTTTTAACTTCCTATAGAGTGGATAAACTCTATGGAAGATAGCTGCTTGCAGCCTGAACAGCGGCCAGGACTTGATGGGCATGTAGCCGAAGCGACGTTTGAAGCGGTTTTCTATTCTTTCGACTTCAAAGGTTTGCAGTTTTTGGTCAAGGCGTTGTTCCACGGATGACCTTTCTTCCTCTGTCATCTGTGCGCGGTGTTTCATGTAGTAGCGCACCATGGAGAGGAAGTTAATCCAGCGCAGATTTTCAAAGTAGGTAAGGGTTTCGACTGGCGCGTCGATGTTGCCGTCAGCAATTTCGCGGAGGATGTTTTCTTTGAGTAGCGAGAAGGCGTCCATGAAGAGGAATTGCTTGATGGAATATTTGTGGGTCAGCGATTCGGCGTGTTGCCTGTAGTAGTATATGCCGTCCGAGAAGGCAACGCTCCGTGAGTGCAGGTAGTGGAGTCGAGTGGTGATGTTGTCGTCAGAATAAACCCTGAGCGTAGCATCGTAGGGATATTTCAGGTGAATGTCCCTTTTTATAATATAGTATCCATGAATGTCCCAGTCGAGCGAAAGACGGAATGCCTCCTGTCCGCTGATGGGCTGGCTGAACTCTTTTGAATCAAAGGGATACATGCTGCCGTCCCAGTCGTTGTACATCATCAGTCGGAACAGCACGCAGTCGCAGCCTCCGTCCCGTTCTGCCACAGCCAGGGCTTTCTCGTAGGCATCTGCTGCCATCCAGTCGTCCGCATCCAGCATCGTGATATACTCTCCCTCGGCGTGTTGCAGCCCCAGGTTGCGGGCTACGGAGTGTCCGCTGTTGACGGGCGTGTGCAGCAGCATGAAGCGACTGTCTTCTCGGACGTATTGCTTGATGATTTCTACAGAAGAATCGGTCGAACAGTCGTCCACACAAATGAACTGGCATTCCTTCACACTTTGGTTCTTCAGGGAATCCAGACACTGCCGCAGGTATTTCTCTGCATTGTAGATGGCGATGAGTACGCTGATTTTCATTTCTTCAAGGTATTATATAGTGACATGATGGCTCTTGACAAGAAGCGGATGTACCGGGAATTCTGGCTGACGCAGAGCAGCTTGAAGGCGCGGTGCCGAAAGGAAGGGCGTGTGCTCTCGCTGAGGTATGGCTGACACAGTCTGCCAAACTTCTTGGCCAAAGGTTCAATCGCTCTGTCTCCCTCGTAGTAAAACAGTTCCTCCATGCACCAGTCCAGATATTTCTGCCGAAATTGTCGCCTGATGCTTTCTTTCGCTGTCAACGCATAGATGTCTTCTATCAGTTTCAGGCTGGTGTAGAGTCCGTTCCGGCTGTTGTAGGTTTTGGTGTCGGCTGGCATATAGTAGGTGTAATTAGCGGCATTCACCAAGTATAAGTTTTCTGCGTGATGCAAATAGCGCAAGATGAAATCCTCGTCTTCACACACACAGATTTCCTCGTCAAACCACACACCATGTTCTGCTATGATGTCTTTGCGTAACAGACTGTTGCAAGCAGAAATAGGGATGTCCTGTCTGTTGAGGCACAGCATGGCACGGGCCATATCGTCGTGATTCCTGCACACCATGTCAGCAAAGTGTGGTGTCACACTTCGCCCCTCGTCATAAATCAGCCTCATGTTTCCGATGCAGATGTCTGACTTGTCGGCTGCATCCATCAAGGTTTTCAAATACTGCTGATTTACCATATCGTCGGCATCGACAAACACGATGTACTTGCCCTGTGCTGCCCGCAGTCCGCAGTTTCTGGCCGAACTGACACCGCCATTCTCCTTGTGTATCGCTTTGATGAAGGTGTGTTTCGCTGCATATTCCTCACAGGTGGAAGCCGACTGGTCCTTGCTGCCGTCATCAACCAGAATCAGTTCAAAGTCCTTGAACGATTGTTCCATGATGCTGTCAACACACCTGCGGAGTGTCTTTTCGGCATTGTAGATGGGGACGATGACGCTTACCTTACCTTTTTCCATATTTCTTCCACAAGTCTTTGATTCCGATTCGTCGGTCAAGTTGAATGTACGAGAAGATGCAGACGGTCAACACGCAAGCTGCCGTGATGCTGATGCTGAGCAGGGTGTTTGGAAGGCAGGTGGCTGCCAGCGCAAGGATGTTCAGAGCCGACAAGGGCAGAAACACCTCCAGCATGGCCTTGCTGTAGTGCACGCCATACCTCCACTTGTTCAGCATGAACGAAACAGCAATGTCAATCAGCGCATTGGCTACCGTGGCATAGCCCAGCCCGATGAGGCCGAAGAAGTAGTAGCCCACGACAAACAGCAGAAAGGTCTTGGCGTTGGTCCACACGCCATCCACCCAGAAGAAGAATGCCTTGTCACCCTTGGCCAGACACACATAGTCCAACGGAAAGCAGAAGGCGCGGCCAATGAAACTGAGGGCGATAAGCCGCAGGAGCGGGGCGATGCCATCAAACTTCTCGGTCAGCAGCACACGCACAATGAGCGGAGCAAACAAGATGAGCAGTGCCGTAATGGTCGCCATTACCAGCATGACGATTTCTCCTTCTTGCTCCACCAGCTGCACAGCCTCTTTCTTCTGTTTCAACACCGAAGACAGGTGGGGGTAGTAGTCTGTGGCCATAGCCGTGAACACCAGCGAGGTGCATTGCAGCGTGATGGTGTTGGCTGCCTGAAACAGTCCCACATCGGAAATGCTGCCATAGCTCCTGATGAACGTGTTGACGAAGTACGTGCTCAGTGTGCCTATCACACCGGCAATCATCATCGCCCCGCCAAACATCAGCATCGCATAACCCTTGCTCCAGGTCTCTCGCCATGTCTCTTGCTGTGGGCTGATGGCAATCCTCCTTGTGAAATAACGGGTGCAGCCATAGCTCATCACCGCCAGCACAATCATGGCTGGCACAATGCCCTCCACGCCATAGAAGTAGTACAGCGGAATGCTGAATACCAGCCCGCTCACAACGCCAATCAAGTTGCACGCAGCCAAAGCCTTCAGCCGTCGGTAGCCCTGCAAGATGGTGTTCTCGCCAGCAGCCAGAATAAAAAACAGCAAAGCTACAGACATTTCCACAAACCAGACGGCGTGCGAGTCGTCGCCAAAGGTGGAGATGCTGAACAGCGTGGCGCACACCGCCATGGTGCACATTCCAAGGAAAGCCAATGTGTAAAGAATCCTCCTGAACGTGAGTGTTTTCTGCGCCTTTTTCTCTGCATCGCCCTCGGTGGCAATCTCCTGCACCCCCACCGTGGGCAGTCCGAAGAGGAACAGCTGTTGCACAGGGTTGAGTGCCGACTGCATCAGCGAAGAAATGCCCATGCCGTAGTCGCTCAGCAACACCGCCACAAACTTCCCCTTCACAATGTTGGCCAGCATTGTAATCAGCCCAGTGCCGCCAAACACAGCCGTGCCCTTCATAATCTGCCGATACAGCGCATTGTACCCCTCGTTCTTCATGTGGCTAAAACTGGATTGAGTGGAATGGTCTTCTGTGAATCTTCGATGCCGCGTAGGGGAATCCGCTCTTGCGCAGCCACAGCGTCTCCAGTCGGTAGATGGCCGAAGCGTTGGCTATGAGGAAGAAGTCCACGAATGTCTTTTCAAAAAACTGATAGTTAGCTTCGGCTGGTGCCACGTCCAGGTGGGTGATGTGGCCTGGCACCACGTAGGTCCCTTCTATCCGCTGCGCCTCGCTCAGGAAGGTGACACTGTCCGAATTGATGAGAATCCTCTTTTCGGGATGCTCCCGGTGCAGCAGTTCTATCTGCTCCATGCACTGACCAATCAGTCGTTCCCGCAACCGTGGCGGAAGCGGCTCGCCCGTGGCTGTGTCGGCAAAGTCGCCCAGGCTGTTGATGAAGCGTGCCGACAGGCTGATGTAGTCCTTCCCCAGAATCTCCAGCTGCCTCCCGATGGCTCCCATAAGTCGGGGCGAAGGGCGAAACAGCTCATGGAACAAGGCTGCAAAGTCGGCCTGATAACAAAAATGCGCATTGGTGCAAACATGAATCTGCGATGCCTCCGAATCGGCAATGCGCTGTCTGAGCAACTCGTATTGTTTCTGAGCCTGATACGCTGTTTCGTCGCCAATCTCCAGTGCCAGAACCTCTGTGTGGGGATGCTCAAAGACTACGTCTTCGGGAAAGATGCGCCAATCGTAGCTGTTGGGCACAAGGTAGTCCGTCAGGCTGAAAGGCGAGGTAAACAGCAACCGGAACGCCACTCCCATCTCCTTGCAAACCATGTAGGTGGAAAGAATGCCCTTCAGTCGGTCGGCCCAGCCGCCGTTTTCCACAAAGCCATTGCACAGGAACACTACAGCCTTCTCCCCCTCCACAGCTTTCCGCCCCTCTCTGTAGTGAGTCTCCATCTCTTCTTCCCACTTTCGGCTCAAATCTCGACTGAACACATACCAGTTATAGTAGCGGTTGGCAAGCAAAGTGCGCTGCACATTGCGCTGGATAAAGTTGTGCGTGCGAACCAAAACGTTACTCATAAATTACACTTGTTAACTCTCTTTTATACTTATAACGCTCCATGTTCAAAAAAATTGTGTTAAATTTGCAGCCGTTATGAAAATATTGTTATTGGGCGAATACTCCAACGTGCACTGCACACTGGCCGAAGGTTTCAAGGCACTTGGGCACGAGTGCATTGTGGTCAGCGACGGTGACCACTGGAAAGATTACCCACGCGACATTGACCTGAAGCGAGAGTTCGGCCTTCGGGACAACCTCTCCTTCCTTTGGCGACTCCTCAAAGCCCTGCCCCGTCTCCGTGGCTTCGACATCGTGCAGCTCATCAACCCCGTTTTTGTCGAACTGAAAGCCGAGCGCATTCCCCCCATCTACCGTTATCTGCGCCGCAACAACGGCAAGATGGTCATGGGTGCATTCGGCATGGACTACTACTGGGCACAGGTCAACACCGACATCCGTCCACTGCGCTACAGCGACTTCAACCTGGGCGACCAAGTCCGCCACGACGAAGCTGCCGAAGTCTTTCGCCGCGACATGATGGGCACCCCTAAGGAAACACTCTGCAAACTTGTAGCCCAAGACTGCGATGCCATCGTTGCCGGCCTCTACGAATACTGGGCTACCTACAACGCCGTACCTTCCCTGCGGGGGAAGACTACTTTCATTCCTTTCCCGATAAAGACTCTTCCAGCCCCCGCCGCTCTTTCGGACACTTCCTCCCTCTCCATGACGGAGAAAAAAACTCTCTCCCTCTTCATAGGCATCAGTCCCAACCGTTCAGCCTACAAGGGCACCGACATTCTGCTGGCTGCTGCCCAGGCTCTACAGCAGAAATATCCCGACAGGCTCCAGTTGCGCATTGCCGAAGGCGTACCCTTTGCCCAGTATCAGCACATGATGGATACATCTGATGCGCTGCTCGACCAAATCTACAGCTACACGCCCGCCATGAACTCACTGCTCGCCATGTCGAAAGGTATCATCGACATCGGAGGCGGAGAACCAGAAAACTACGCGATACTGGGTGAACGCACCCTGCGCCCCATCGTCAATGTGCAGCCCACCTACGAAAGCTGCTACCACGAGATTGAGCAACTCATCCTTCACCCTGAGCGCATTCCCGAACTGAAACGCCAAAGCGTTGCCTACATAAAGAAGCATCACGACTACCTCAAAGTGGCTCAACGCTACATTGACTTCTATCGCAGCCTGTAGGCAGAACAAAAGAATTAGGAATGTGGAATTAGGAATTAGGAATTAGGAATGTGGAATTAGGAATTAGGAATTAGGAATGAGGAATTAGGAATGTGGAATTAGGAATGAGAAATTAGGAATGAGGAATGGATACTGAAAAGTACACAGAAACCATTCCTCATTCCTAATTCCACATTCCTAATTCCTTATCAGAACAGCTTGTTGGGATATACGCCGTCGCTGACGAGCTTGGCGATGCGGTCAACAGTGGCCTGGCGGTCGGCTGCATAGGTCACGCCGAACCAGACGCTGGTGGTGTCGAGCACTTCCACGGTGCTGGTGCCTTCGGTGATGAGCTTGTTGACCATGAGTGGAATGAAGAACTCGGCCTTGAGGTTCTCCATGTTCTTGGGGTCGGAGAGGAACTCCTTGAAATAGGCTTCGCTGTGCTCGAAGTAGTCGGGTGTGAAGCCCCACATGTTCATGCTCACGGGCACGTTCTCGTCAACGGGTATCCATTCGCCCTGCTCGTCCTTGTAGCAGATGGCATTGCCTTTGTCGGCCTGGCGCATGATTTCGGTGCGCTCCACAACGTCGGTGAGGTGGCGGTTCTGGTCATATTCGCAGATGCCACGGGCTACAGAGCCGTTCTCGCTGAGTGTGTTGCAGCAGCGGAAGCCCACCATGGCGTATTTGTTCTTCGAACCTTCGGGCAGGGCCGAGAGGAACTTGCCGATGCTCATGAAAGCGTCGCGTCCGTAGAAGTCATCGCAGTTGATGACGGCGAAGGGTTCCTTGATGATGTCCTTGCCCATCAGCACAGCGTGGTTGGTGCCCCATGGCTTCTGGCGACCTTCTGGACACTTGAATCCGGCTGGCAGTGCGTCGATGCTCTGGAAGCAGAGTTCGCAGGGCACTACGCCCTGATACTTCGAGAGTATCTGTGTGCGGAACTGTTCTTCAAAGTCTTTGCGGATGACCCAGACGATTTTGCCGAAGCCGGCTTTCACTGCATCGTAGATAGAATAGTCCATGATGGTCTCACCGTTTGGGCCGAGACCGTCGAGCTGCTTCAGACCGCCGTAGCGGCTTCCCATTCCTGCAGCAAGGAGGAAAAGAGTAGGTTTCATAAGTGTTTAAGTTAGTTTTTGTTTTTTACGTTTTTGTATTTTTACGTTTTTGAGGTTCTATGGTTGTATGTTTTTCGTTTTTTTTGCAAATATGGCGTTTTATTTTTGGTTGGCAAAATGATTGGGAGTTTTTTTTGTTTATTCCCGCCTTTTTATCTTCATCCAGACGGGCAGATGGTCGCTTATGCCGGCGTTGTAGCGTATCCCAAGGAAGGTGCGCCGGGGCTTCTGTCCGCCGTTGGTCGGGTCGGGTTCGAGTAGGAAGGGCAGGGTGGCGATGTGGCTTTCGGTCTGGAATCGGGTGGACTTTATCAAGATGTGGTCGAGCGTGGACCACTGTCCCTGAAACTTGTAGGTGCCGGGCTTTTGGCCCTCCATCACGTCGATGAAGCCACGGCCCGTGAATGGCTTCATCCTGCGGCCTGTGAGTTCGTCGTTGAAGTCGCCCATGACGATGATGTTGGCATGGGGTCTTGTCTGTGTGACGGAGTCGATGTTCTGGAGCATTCGGCCTGTGACAGCCTTTCGCCGCTGGGCTGCCGGTGCACCTCCTAACTTGGAGGGCAGGTGGAGCAGATAGATGTCGAGGGTGTCGCCCGTCGGCATGATGCCCGTGGCGTGGAGCACGTCGCGTGTGGGTGTGCTAGTGGGGACGCGGATGCTCTCGTGGCTGAGCAGGCGAAAACGCATGTGGGGATAAAGCAGGGCCACATCGATGCCGCGCTCGTCTGGGCTGTGGGTCATGATGTAGCGGTAGCCCAGTTTGCGGAGCGGTGTGCGCTGGGTGAGGTAGGTCAGGACGGTGTCGTTCTCCACTTCGCAGAGGCCGATGATGTCGATGGGCTTCACACTGTCGATGGCCACGATGGTCTTGGCGATGTCGTTCAGTTTGCGGAAGAACCGCTGCCTTGACCACCTGTGGTTGCCTTCGGGCAGAAATTCCTCGTCGTTCTTTCCCGCATCGTGATGGATGTCGAAAGCATTCTCTACGTTCCACGACATAATGGTGAAGTCGCCTTGTGCCCAGGCGGTAGAGAGAAAGAAGAAGGAAAGGGGAAGGAGGAGCAGCAGGAGTTTCATAGGGCGGCCAAAAGATTTTCAATGAGTCGGGGCAGGGCGTACTGGCCGAGTTGTTCTTCTGGAATCCAGATGTATTCGGCAGGGAGCTGTGGACGCTGGGCGGTGGACAAGAAGTAGAAGTCGGCCAGCAGAATGCGGTGGGTCAAGACGTGTTTCACTTCTTGGCGTAGCAAAATGGCTTCGGAACGGAGCTGGGCGGCAGTCTTTTCGGGGAGTGGCAGTTGGGTGGCCATGGTGTCGGCGAGCAGGACGGGTTCCCAGAGTCCTTGCCAGATGTCGCCAGCGGGACGGCGGCGGATGGCGGTTTGCCCTTGGTGGCGCAGGTAGAGGTAGGCCAGACGGCGTGTCTGCACCTTGAGGGTCTTCTGCTTGACGGGCAGCTGGTCTATGCGTCCCGTGTGGAGCGCGTCGCAGGATTCCTGCAAGGGACAAAGCACACAGCGGGGGGACTGAGGGGTGCACTGGATGGCACCGAAGTCCATCATGGCCTGGTTGAAGGCGGCTGGCTGGTCGGTGGGCAGCAGGGATTGTGCCAACAGCGTGAAGATTTTTTTCCCCTGCGTCGTGTTGATGGGGATGTCTATGCCATAGTGCCGTGACAAGACGCGATAGACATTGCCATCGACCACGGCGCAGGGCAGTCCGAAGGCGATGCTGCCAATGGCGGCGGCTGTGTAGTCGCCTACGCCTTTCAGTTGCCTGATGCCCTCCAGTGTGTCGGGAAAGTGTCCCAACTCCACAATCTGCTGGGCGGCAGTGTGCAGGTTGCGTGCCCGGCTGTAGTAACCCAGTCCCTGCCACAGGCGCAGCACTTCGTCCTCGGTGGCAGCGGCCAGGTCTTCCACTCGCGGCCATCGCTGCATGAAGCGCAGCCAATAGTCGTGGCCTTGCTGAATGCGCGTCTGTTGCAGTATGATTTCGCTGAGCCAGATGGCGTAGGGGTCGGTGGTGTGTCGCCAGGGAAGGTCGCGCCCGTTGTGGGCAAACCAGTTGAGCAGTGTTGTTGCAAACATGAGGGCGTATGTCTGAGTTTTTGCGTTTCTAATATGCTTTGCAAAATTACAGAAAAAGGCGGGACGGCAGAACTTTTCGCAGCGTTTTTTTGCACTTTTGCCCTGCTTGTGGGGCTGTGGGGACAAAAAAACTGTGAAATTTTGTTTTTGTTTGCCAGAACTGCTACCTTTGCAGCAAAACTTTAAATGCCGTTTGTTTATGAAAAAGGAAGTGTTAATGGCCATGGCAGCAGGGCTGTTGCTGAGCGTAAGTGTGTGTGCCCAGCGTTTGCCGAGTTCGGACGAAATGAACCATTTTGTCACAACGCTGATGTCGCGAATGACGCTGGACGAAAAGCTGGGACAGCTCCACCAGCTGCCAGGAGGCAACATCGTGACGGGGTCGCCGCAGACTTCGCCTGTGGGCAAGCTGGCCATGGAGGGCAAGCTGGGTTCTGTCTTTAATATAAAAGATGTGGAGCAGATTGTGGCTCTTCAGCATCTGGCTGTGGAGAAAAGCAGGCTGGGCATTCCGCTCTTGGTCGCCATGGATGTGATTCATGGCTACGAGACGGTGTTCCCCGTGCCGTTGGGCTTGTCCTGCACTTGGGACATGGAGGCCGTGGAGCGTTCTGCACAGATTGCGGCTGCAGAGGCTGCTGCCAACGGTGTGGCCTGGACGTTCAGCCCAATGGTAGATATTGCGCTCGACAGTCGTTGGGGCCGACAGGCAGAGGGCGCAGGTGAAGACCCGTATATGGGTAGCCAGGTAGCTGCCGCCATGGTCAGGGGCTATCAGGGCAACGTGATGAACGGCGGAAAAGACGGCATCATGGCTTGCGTAAAGCACTTTGCGCTCTATGGTGCTGCCGAGGCAGGACTGGACTACAACACGGCTGACATGAGCCGACTGAGGATGTACAACCAGTATTTTCCACCCTACAAGGCTGCTGTTGAGGCTGGTGCGGGCAGCATTATGTCGTCGTTCAACATTGTGGATGGTGTGCCGGCCACGGCCAACAAGTGGCTGCTGACCGATGTGCTGCGCCGTCAGTGGGGATTTTGTGGCATGGTCGTGACGGACTATGCCTCTATCGGCGAGATGAAGAATCACGGACTGGGCGGACTGAAGGAGAGCGCGGCACAAGCATTGAAGGCTGGCACGGACATGGACATGTGTGCCAACGGCTTTCTGAGCACGCTGAAGCAGTCGCTGGACGAGGGCACGGTGACGATGGCCGACATAGACCAAGCCTGCAGGCGTGTGCTGGAAGCCAAGTACCGGTTGGGACTGTTCCAGAATCCGTATAAGTTTGGCGATGTAAAAACGGCCAAGAAGCTGACTTACTGTAAGGAACACCGCGAGGCTGCACGCCGAATCACTGCCGAGAGCTTTGTGCTGCTGAAGAATGCCAACGGCGTGTTGCCGCTGAAGAAGCAAGGCACCATTGCCCTGATTGGCCCGCTGATTGATACGCATACTGACATTACCGGCTCGTGGGCAGTAGCTCAGGCTCCAGAGAAGTACAAGTCGCTGCGCGAGGGTTTCGCCGAAGCCTTGAAGGGAAAGGCCAAACTGCTCTGTGCGCAGGGCTGCAACCTGATGGACAATGCGCAGACGCAGCGCACTGTGGGCAAGGGACATGGCAACGAACCCATTCCGTTTGTGGATGCCGATGCAGCGTTGGCCGAGGCCATCAGCATGGCACGTGAGGCTGACGTGGTGGTCTGCGCCATGGGCGAATGTGCGTGGATGAACGGCGAGGGCACCAGCCGAACCGACCTGGAACTGTATGCCCCGCAACGCCGATTGCTGGAAGCCGTGGCGGAGCTGGGCAAGCCCGTTGTGTTGCTGAACTTTGCCGGGCGTGCCACGGTTTTGACATGGGAGGCTGCACACATTCCTGCCATCATGAATGTGTGGTATGGCAGTGAGTGTGCCGATGCGCTCTGCGACGTGCTCTTTGGCGATGTGTCTCCTTCGGGTCATCTGACGGTCTCCATGCCAAGGGCTACGGGACAGGAACCGCTCTACTACAATCGGTTGCCGTCGGGCAGATATGTGCAGGACGGCGAGGCTGACTACAAAGTCTTCACAGGCAATTATCTCGATGCAACGTCGGGTGCGCTCTATCCGTTTGGCTACGGACTGACTTACAGCTCGTTTGCTTATTCTGATGTAAGGCTAAGTTCTTCCCGTATGTCGGCAGACGGCACGGTGACAGCCAGTGTGACGCTGACCAACACGGGACAGCGTGAGGCTACCGAGGTGGTGCAGCTCTACATTCACGACAAGGTGGCCAGCATCAGCCGCCCCATCAAGGAACTGAAAGACTTTCAGCGTGTGACCCTGAAGGCAGGCGAAAGTCGCGAAGTGAAGTTTACGGTTACGCCCGACAAGCTGAAGTTCTACAACTACGAACTGCAGTACGTGCTGGAGCCAGGTGAGTTTGATGTGATGATTGGTGGAAATAGCCGTGAACTGAAGACGGCAACGTTTCGTGTAGAATGATTGTTGCGCTGCTTTTGTATTTTTCCGTTCTGCTGCTGATTTCCCGCTGGGCAGGGCGTGAGGGCAACGATGCCTTCTTTCGTGGCAACAGGCAGTCGCCCTGGATGCTGGTGGCTTTTGGCATGGTGGGAGCCAGCATCAGTGGCTTGACTTTCATCGGTGTGCCAGGGTGGGTAATGGGCATAGACATGACTTATATGCAGATGTGTCTGGGCTTTATCTTCGGTTACCTGCTGGTGGCATTCGTCTTGCTGCCCATCTATTATCGGCTGGGACTTACTTCCATCTACACTTATCTTGAGCAGCGGTTGGGGCCGTCGAGTTATCGCACGGGAGCCTCGTTCTTCATCCTGAGCAAACTGCTGGGTGCATCGGCCAAGTTCTATGTGGTGGTGCAGATTTTGCAAGTCTGCATTGCCGATTCGTTGGGCCTTCCCTACGCTGTGACGGCAGCTTTGACGTTGCTGTTCATTTGGTTTTACACACGTAGGGGCGGAATCCGCGCCTTGGTCTGGACCGATGTGCTACAGACGTTTGTGCTCATTGCAGCCCTCTTGCTGATTCTGCTCAAGGTGTGCACCATGCTTGACATGAGTTTCCTTGAGGCTCTCCGCACGGTGTGGAACGACCCGCACAGCCGTATGTTTGAGTTTCACGACATTGCCTCGAAACAATACTTCTGGAAGCAGTTCCTCAGCGGTGTCTTCATAGTGGTGGTGATGACGGGACTTGACCAAGACATGATGCAAAAGAACCTGACTTGCAAGAACCTGCGCTCTGCCCAACTGGATATGTGCAGCTACGGACTGCTGTTTGCTCCTGTCAATTTCCTCTTCCTTTCTTTGGGCGTATTGCTGCTCATGCTCTATCCTAAGCTGGGCATGGCACTGCCCCAAAGTGGCGATGCCTTGCTGAGCACGATGGTCTATTCGGGTGCATTGGGACAGGCCCCACTTGTGTTTTTCACCATTGGCGTTGTGGCCAGCGCCTTCTCCAGTGCAGACAGTTCGCTGACGGCACTGACGACTTGCTTCTGTGTGGATATTCTGAAAGACGGCGAACACTCCGAGGGAATCCGCAAGCGGGTGCATCTCTGCATGATGTTGGCTTTCCTGCTCTGCACGTTGGCTTTCAACGCCATAGGCAGCGGCAGCGTGATGGACTTGATTTACACGCTCGTCAGCTACACTTATGGCCCGCTGTTGGGACTGTTTGCCTTTGGCATCTTTACAAAACGACAACCGCGAGGCAAGGCAGTGCCTTTCGTCGCGGTTGCGTCTCCTGTGGTTTGCTATCTGATAGATTACATTACCCTTATGCAGACAGGCTATAAGTTCGGTTACGAAATGCTGATGTTCAACGGCTTGCTGACATTCGCAGGGCTGTGGCTTATTTCAAAGCACCCTGCATCTTAATTTCCAGCGGGCTGTAGGCACGATAACGTTGAGCGTGTTTGGCATGGCCGATGAAGAGGTCGAGAATGCCGTCCACTTCACCCAGCGTGTGCTCCGTCAGTGTCACTTTGTAGCCAGCCTTTTGCAGTTCATGCTCCAGTTCGTTGAGCTGCGCATGGTCTTCTGCTGCAAAAGTGAAGGGAATCAAGTTCACCTTCTTTTGCTTCTTGGCTTTCAACTGCTTCTTCAGCTCTTCAGCCTGTGGAAATCCTTCTTCGGCCACGACAAACCAGTTGGCGTAGCCTCCGCTGCGCAACATATAGTCAAGCATGGCAAACTGCGACGGGCTTTCGCTGTCTTCACCTCCCACAACCAGCACGTTGGCCACCTTCTTCTCGCCAAACGAAGCAGCTATGGCCTGGATAGCTTGCTGGTAGCTCCCTGGTTCAGCCAGCAGGGTGTTGCCTATGCGCAGTTGCTTGAACTTGTTGGCATAGAGAGCTGCTTCGTGGCGTATGTATTCCATTTCTACACCTTCAACAATGTTGGACGATTGCACCAGCACGTGCGTGTAGCCCTCCATGCAGAGGTCGTCGAGCACGGCATTCAGTGTCCACTTGGTTTGTCCGCGCTGTTTCATCTGCTTGACAGCGGGAAAACTGGTCCACGCCTCACGAAAGGCGCACTGAGGGAATGCGGCTTGCAACTTGCTGTTGAAACGCTCAATGCACAGTTGGCGTTGGCTGTCGTCGGTCACTCCATAGTGCACAGCCACCACAACGGCTTTGTCAGCATTTCGCATGGATTCAAACAAGTCTTGCTCCACTTCCGTGTTCTGTGCGCACAATGGGCAGAGAGGAAACAAGACGAAAGCAACTATCGAAAGAAACCTATTCATAAGCCATTCTGTTTCAATGTTCAATTCTCCAGATACCTGTCAATCAAGGCTGTGATATGGCTGAGTTTCACAAGGCCGTTGGTGCTCAAGTACAGGCCAATCAAGTTTGTGATGTCTTCCAGTTTGACGGCTGTCTTCCCGCCCATGAACTTAAAGGAAATCAGTCCATTCTTCTCCTCAATCTCGGTGATGGGCTTGTTCATGTAGTAAGAGCCATCCGTGTTCTGGTTGAACAGTTTGCCGCCAGCGGAACTGTGGGATGCGTTGGTCAGTTCAGTTACGTTGTACCAGCCAGGAAACAGGTGCGACATATAGGTGTACTGCGTTATTTCGTATGCGCCATAGTTATACGTGCCATATTCTCCTCCTGCCGGAATGATGGACATCCGCTGATGGTTGGCAGTGTTGTTGAGTTCATTGTTCCTCCATGCTCTGGCATTGTAGTCCACGTGGGTAACCAGCAGACCATGGCAGGATGTGTAGTTGTAGGTGTATCTAAACCAGCCTCTGTTCTGGCGATTCTCCAGCATGAAATACTCGTTCTTGTTTCCATTATTATATATAATGTACGCGACAGCTGTGTCTTGCAGGGCTGGCATATCGGTGATGGTGGCCGGACTGTCCAGCTCTGTCGGAGTCAGCCACCCTGCATACCACCGCTCGTAGGCCGTGAAGCCTGAGGGACACTCGCCGCAGAGCTTCTTGCCGTTATAGCTGCCAACGTCCATCAAGTCCCAGCTGTTCATGCCAAATCCGCCGCTGTAGCTGGTGTCGTAGAAGTCGGGGAAGCCCAGACAATGGCTAAACTCATGACAGGCCGTGCCAATGCCATTCATGGTGCTGCCCCTGGTGCCACGCAGTTCGCAACTCATGGCGTAAGTGTCAATGATACAGCCACCCAGCTTGATAGAACCATTGCCGTCATAGTACTGCCTGCCCTCGCTCAGCGTCCATTCGTGTGGCCAGACGGTATTGTTCGGCGCACCATTGTTCTCTCCATAACCAGCATAGATGATGTACACCTGGTCCACCTCTCTGTCTCCGTCCCAATCATAATTGCTCCATGTGATGTCATACTGCTCATCGGCCAGCTGACACACTTCTGCGGCAAGCTCCGCCACATACAAATCTTCGCCCTTGGCGTTATTGGCTCCATAGTGACCATATTTCTGGCTGACCGTCACAGGGCCAAACACATCAAACTCCAGGTCCAGCCGTCCGTAAGACTGGTCGTAGAAATAGTCGTGAACCGAGCCGTAGTGGTCGTCCTCATGGTAGCCTACTTCGTTGAACTGGCGCAGAAAAGCCTCCCGGCTGTTGGCTGACTTCATCTGCAAATTGCTGAAGTTGGCCAGGATGACAATGCCACGCTTCTTCCCCTGATAGGCCGCAGCCATAGGTGCACCCTGTCGAGCCTTGGCCCTGCGTTCCTGCATCTTGGCCATTCGTCGCTCATTGCGCCGCGTGCGCTTCTCCTTCCATCTTGCCTGGATGGAGTCGGCAAGTTCTGGAGCCAGCCGATAGTCTCCGCCCTCTTCCTGCACCACGGGCACACCGTCCAGTGTGGTGTAGAAATGGCAGTTCTCGTCACCGCGCAGCACAATGGTGAGCACCGAGCCGTCGCTGTTCACCACCGTAATGGGGGCTGACTTTGCGGGCATGGTATAAGCACTGTCCATGCTCCCGAAAAGCATACACCCCACAAGCATCCACACATATAACTTCATCATTCTATTCGTATGGTTTAAGTTCGGCAGCCTCACGGATGGCAGCAATCTGATTCTTTATCATAGCGGGCACCACCGTGCACAGCAGGTGCTCAATGCGCACAGCCTTGTAGGTCTCCTTTCCGTGCTCAATAAGCCGGTAAGTGCCGTCGCCCGGCACACTGATGACCACAGGGCAGTCGGTCGTGTGCTCTACGGGCTGGATGCCATTGCGTATCAGAGCCTTCTGACACAGCCTGTACTCCAGCTTCGACTTGTCGCCACGCAGTTCCACCTGGCGTGCCGTCTCGTGACTAATCTGGAAGGTGCACAGCTCACGGTCGTAGCTGATGCCTTCACGGTTGAAGTACGTCTCAATCTCTCCCTCGATGCTCAGGTCTTCGGGCGAACCCGTCACAAGGCCATGCTCCTTGTCGAGCAGCCAGATTTGGTCGGCCACCTGAAGGGCGTGTTCCAAGTCGTGCGTACTCAGGAAGATAGTCTTCTTCAGTGTGCGTGCCAGCCTGAGGAGCAACATCATCATCTGAATCTTGCTGGGATAGTCCAGGTAGGCCGTCGGCTCATCCAGAAAGACGATGGGCGTCTCCTGTGCCAGAGCCTTGGCTATCATCACCTTCTGACATTCGCCGTCGGACAGCGTACTCATCTTGCGCTCCTTCAGGTCTTCGATGCCAACCCACTGGAAACATTTGCCCACCACGGCCTTGTCCTTCTCGTTCAGTCGGCCCCAGAAGCCCGTGTAAGGGCTGCGTCCCATGCCGACCACGTCGAAGGAGGTCATGTTCTTCACCCCGCCATTGTCCGTCAGTACCACACTGATGAGCTTGGCCAGTTCGTGCTGCTTATAGGAGTTCAGCTCATGGCCCATCACCTGGACGGTGCCCCCCAGTGCTGGCTGGAAGGCACACAGTGTGCGCAACAAGGTGGACTTGCCCGCACCGTTAGGTCCCAGCAGGCAAGTCAGTTCGCCTGTATTCAGTGTGGCATTCAGGTCTTTCGATACCACAGCCTCACCACCTCTTTGCTTATAACCCGTGGTGAGTCCTTTTAGTTCTATGCTTGTCATAAATATTTTTTTTCGTTTAGAGTTGATAGTTTAGTGTTTATAGAAGATACAGCAAAGTCTCTAAACTCTAAACTCTAAACTCTAAACTCTCAACAATTAAATACACATAATAAGCCACCTGCAACAGCACCATCAGTAGTCCCTCTCCACGTGTGATGACATACCGCTTGCCGCCGAAGAAGCCAAAACCCCAGAAGAGGAAAGCCGCAGCCAGCAACGTGTACATGTCAACCATCGTGATGCCCACCATAGGCAACGGATAGACCGTGGCCGAAGCCCCTAATATAAGTAATGTGTTGAACACCACACTGCCCACAATGTTGCCCACAGCCATGTCGTTGTCACCCTTGCGGGCAGCCATGATGCTGGTGGCCAGCTCTGGAGCCGACGTGCCGATGCTCACGATGGTCAACGCAATGATGGCTTCGCTCACGCCCATGGCCTTTGCAATGCCCGAAGCACCGCTCACCATCCAGTCACCACCCATAATCAGCGCGCCCAGCCCGCCGACTATCATCAGCAAAATCTGCCAGCCACTCAGCTCCTTCTCTATCTCTGTGCCCTCCGTCTTCTCCGTGCCCTCTGTGCTTTTTCCACGTGCCAACCGCACCGTGTAGTACAGGAACATCACGAACAGGCACAACAGTATCAGTCCGTCGGCACGCGACAGGCTGTTCGTCTGCTCATTGCTTAGCACCACGTCCAGCAACATAATGAACAGCACTACCTGTGTCAGCACCATGATGGGCAGGTCTCTCACCACGTTGCTCCGCGTCATCACAATGGGCGAAATGAGAGCCGTACACCCGATGATGCCAAAGATGTTGAAGATATTGCTTCCCACCACATTGCCAATCGCAATGTCGGGCGAACCCTTCAGTGCACCCATCATGCTCACCACAAACTCCGGGGCCGAAGTCCCGATGGCCACAATGGTCAGGCCCACCACCAGTGTAGGGATGCCCAGCCTGTGCGCCACACTCGCAGCCCCGTCCGTCAGCCAGTCAGCCCCCTTCACAATCAGGGCCAACCCCACAATGAAGAAGACTGTGTCAAGAAATAAATCCATATTATCGTTCAATAATTGTGTTCCAATGATTAAGTTTTCCTTTTGCCCGCAAAGTTAGCTGTTTCTTTCCGATTGTACAAATTTCTTTGCAAAAACATAGATTAAAACCGCCCTGTCACTGCTACATTTTTGCTCGTGTCTGCAATGAAAGTTCACGCAACGGCGTTGTTTTTACAAACAATGTACGTTGTTTCTGAAAACAACGCCGATGTTTTTACAAACAACGCCGTTGCGTCAACTTTCTTTGCCACACTTTTCAACTTTTCTGCCTACAATCATTAAAAAAGATTCCGATGAGCAATTATTCCGTGTCCATACACGCTTAAATGTCATTATTACATGAAGCAAAGACATAATTCCACAAAAGCGGGCAGATTATTGCAGAAAAATGCATGAAACGGGTCGCTAATATAGAGAAAATGGTCTATCTGCGACCGTTTTCATGGATTATTCTTGGCTGTTTGAAGAAAAAGAAGTACCTTTGCGGCATAAGTAACAAACAAATAATCAAGATAGTATGGATAAGCTTTTCATTGGACGCGAGAAAGAGCAACAGCAGTTGAAGGAATACCTCAACTCTGAGCAGTCTGAATTCATTGCTGTGTATGGACGTAGGCGTGTGGGCAAGACGTTCCTCATACAGAAAGTCATCGGCAATGACTATGCTTTTTACGTAGCTGGCATGAACAAGGTTTCGATGCGTATTCAGTTGAAGAACTTCATGCAGGGCATCAGGAAAAGCGATTCCAAAGTGCCTCTTGCTAAGACATGGCTTGATGCATTCATGGCACTTGAGCGTTATTTGGAATCCCTGCCAGAGGGTAAAAAGATTGTCTTTATAGACGAAATGCCATGGATGGACACTCCCCGCTCCAATTTTATCAGCGGCTTGGAACATTTTTGGAATTCGTGGGCATCATGGCGCGATGACATCAAACTGATTGTATGTGGCAGTGCAACGTCATGGATTATCAACAACCTGATTAAAAATAGGGGTGGTCTTCACAACCGTGTAACCCACAAGATTCCGCTGAAGCCCTTTACGCTGAGAGAGTGCCAGATGTATTTTGATGCACGTGGATTCCGTCTGTCAACAAAGCAGATTGCCGAGTGCTATATGGTACTTGGTGGTGTGCCTTTCTATTTGTCAAAAATGAACAAGGGCGAAGGAGTAGCACAGAACATTGACAAGCTTGTTTTTGCTGAGGATGGCGAACTGCATGACGAGTTCCAAAGTTTGTACAACTCGCTGTATAAGAATGCTGCTAACCACATAAAGATTGTTACAGCATTGGCAGCCAAGGGAAAAGGACTGACCCGCCAGGAAGTGCTTGAAAAGACAAAACTCTCCGATAACGGCAAGTTCTCCATGATGCTTGAAGAGTTGGAGAGTTGTGGGTTTATCCGCAGTTATGAACCGTTCATTACGACAAATGGAAACCAGACGAGACAAAATTCCATGGAAAGAAAAAGCACTGATACGCTTTACCAGCTTGTCGATTCCTTCACCCTGTTCTACTTTCAGGTCATGAAAAAAGCAGATGCCCACGATGCCAATTATTGGTCAAGCAACCAAAACTCCCATGTTTACAGCACATGGAGTGGACTGTCTTTCGAGATATTGTGTTTGAACCACGTGAGTCAAATCAAGAAGGCACTGGGAATATCTGGCATAACAGCCAATGTCTTTTCGTGGTTTGGCAAAGGAGAACAGCGTTTTGCACAGATAGATATGCTCATTGACCGTGCAGACAGGACTATCAATATCTGTGAAATGAAGTTCTGGAACAGACCATACGCTATGACTGCCAAGGACGAAGATGACATTGAACGCAAGGTCTCGACATTCATCGAGACAACAAACACAGACAAGAATGTCATTGTGACCATGATAACGACCAAGGGAATTGACAGGAATGAGCATTCAGAATGCATACAACGAGAACTCACCCTGGACGATTTGTTTTGCTGACGACAAAGAAATTTCTGCCTACAATCACCAAAAAAGAATCCTATACCACCCCATTTGCAATGCTATTGGCCATCTCCAACACACAAATCCCGTCCCAAAAATAATTTATGACAAATGCATGGCCCATTCATGGTCATTCCTGCACAAAAAAATTGGGCTTACTTCCCAGCAAACCCAATCGAAAAAACTATTTTAGATTATTGAATGTATATCATGGCCAGCGTGCCACGATATGGTATTGTTTCTTTAGAAGCTGTAGTAAACACCCAGCTTAATGGCATCGTTGTTGACACCAATGTTGAATTTGCTTGGGCCATCTTTAGTCTTCTGATAACCAATGAGGCCAGTCTTGGCAACAAGAGAAACCTTTTCGGAAAGGGCAATTTTAATGCCAGGACGGAAGGCAATAGAGAAAGTCTTTTCAGATGAAGGCTTTTCTGCATCTTTTGCAAGATTTTCTGCCTCCTTTGCAAGATTTTCTGCAGCTGCCATAGCTGCATCCACATCTCCTGCTTCAGCAGCTGCCATAGCTGCATCAACAGCAGCATCAGTGTTTGCTATAGCATTGTCAATTGCCTTTTCATTAACATTAGCTTTAATTTCATCACCATCAAATTCAAACTTGTTTGATGAATAACCGACACCAAGTTCTACAAAGAGTGTGGCGATTCCTGTCTTGAGATAGTTGTAACGTCCGTAAACTTCAAAGCCAAGGTTTTCACCTTTCTTTTGGTTTGCAAACTGAAAATTGAGGTCTGCACCAACTGTCCACTTTTCATTGATGTCATAACCAATTTCTGGTGAAAGTGTGAATACATTCTGAGCCTTAGCATCCTTTTCTCCACTCTTTGATGTTTGGAAACCAATGGCACCACCTACATAGAATTGTGCGCTTGCACTGAGTGAAGCTACTGCTACGAGAGTTGTAAGAATAATCTTCTTCATAATCATTTTGTTGATTTAAATGCTGCTAAAATAATAGCGCAAATACTGAATAACATTGTTTGCTGTAAAGCCTTTACTTTTTACAACTAAAATTCTATACCTGCTCTTAATACAAGTCCGCCATAGTTGATTTTGGCGTTTTTTACTTCTTTCGTGTAATCACCCAAATAGCTTGTGTAATCACCCAAATAGCTTGTGTAATCACCCAAATAGCTTGTGTAATCACCCCAATAGTTAGACTTGTTTATGACATCATTTATGAAATTAAGAGCTTTTCCTTTTTGCATCTCATAACCAATGCTAAGGGTGAAAGCAGCTTTTTGTGAGATTGCAAATCGGCAACCAATGGATGGTGAAAAATAAAAGCCGCTTATGTCTGCAACGGAATAACCAATTTTGAGATCAAGGAAAGGACTGATACTGTTGTTGAGAAGGTTGCCACGTACATCTGCAAAGATAGGAACACCCCATGAGGTCTTTCCTGATTTTCTATAGCAATTTACACCAGCTCCGACACCTGCAAAAACATAAGGGTTGATTTGATAACCATGCGTGGTTGACAAAGCAAAGCGCCCCATTTTGGTTTCACCCAATCCCACAGTGTAGCCTAAATCTACAAACCCTTTGTAACCTACTTTGGGACCATTTCCGTCAAGACTGGAAGAGCCAGAAGCACGAGAATTTGAAAATTGTGCAGATACAGTGTTACACAGAGAGAAAGCAGCTATAGCGGCTCAGTTGCAATAGTCCGTGGATGAACTGACTCACCACCTACCCAAATAATACCCGTAAACGATACATAAAGAATGGCAGATCCTGTATTCCTCTGAGTTGTGCCCTGAATCCTTTGATCTTTGAGTTGAGTGATTCAGCAGAGGCATTGGTAGACCTGTTGGTAAAGTAGCCCAAGATCTCCGTCTCTTTCTGCCGTATAGTGTCCCTGACCGAGATGAGTTCCCTGATAAGGCTTTTGCCGACGTCCTTGCACCACAGGTCAAGTTTCGGCTTGGCTTCCTCCGGCGTAATCTTGCTCTTGAAGAGACTGCGCAGCCTATGCACAAGGTTGTAGGCTGTCTCCATCCTCGGCTCCAGTTTGAAGAGGACTTCCATTTCCGCCTTCTGCCTCTCCGTCCACTTCTCCCTTGACTTCATCAGGGGGTAGCGCACATGGGTGAGCAGTTCGACCTTGGTCTCATAGACCTTCTTTCCCTTGACCTCAAGCTCTGTCTTTGGCGGAGTGAAGCGAGTGTTCTTGCGCATGGGCTTCGGGCCTCGCACCTTGCCCTTATACTTCTTGGGGTGCTTCTTGCGGTAGTTCTTGCGCTGCTTCTGGTTCCTGGCCAGCCGATTCTTGAATTCGCGCTCCTGGCGTTTCAGCTCTGCCACGGCGGCACGCTTGAGTTTCATGCGCATCTCGCCAAGCCCGTCTCCGCAGAGCTGCATGATGTGGAAGCAGTCGATGACGATGGCTGCCCAGGGGAAGGCCTGGCGGATGATGGAGTACATCGAGTCGGAGAAGTCCATCGTCACCTCCTTGACCCGTCTGCGGATTTCCTCCGGCACCTGCATGAGCACCTTCACCACCTCCTCGGCAGTCGTACCCCTGACTACCGCAGCGAGCGTGCCTTGCTTGCCCTTGCCTGCCTTGCGCGAGAAGAAGGTGAAGAGGTCGTCACAGAGCATCGTTTCGTCGATGCTCATCTGCTGGTCAAAATTCTCTGCCAGAAGCATCCAGTCCTCAGCATGCTCCTTCTGGTCCCACTGCCCGAAACCGCTCAGGTGGTGTTTGTAGGCACGCTCCAGACTACTGCCGCATATCTTGAAGAAGCGACCAACGGAACGGGCCGTCACCGGGTACGTATCCAAGAGCTTCTTTTAAAAAAGCAGCGAACTCTGCGCTGTAGCCCGTGCCCTCGGCGGCAAGCGGAATGCGGTTCAGTATGACGTTACCGCCATCCTCAGACAGCCATCTGCGACGGCGGACATGAAGAACCACCTTCAACTCACGAAGAGGGAAGTCATGGATAATCCTCGGCTCCGTGAAACCGTTGGGCTTCAGGTCGTGCCACTCCTTGTCACGGAGGTCACGCTCGTCCATGTAAACGTGTAGAAGGACAATCTCCGTCTTCGTCTCATCATACTTGCCGGTATGTTCCTCCTCGGCGTTGGTTATCTCGAAGTACTTCAGCATGTCCTTGGGAAACATGTACTGAAGCAGTGACGTGCTGTCAAATGTATTGCTTTGCTTTGCCATGGTGCAAAGGTACACATTCTATCTCAAATATGTATCGTTTGCGGGTATTATTTGGATAGGATGGTGTGTCAGTTCATCCACGGACTATTGCAACTGAGCC
>JAFTEV010000039.1 GCA_017453465.1 Bacteroidaceae bacterium
ACAACATCTGTTACTTTCCAATTGGGATCATCTGGAAGCAGTATCGACTGTAGGATTTCTTCTGCTGATTTCATACAGCATGCAAAGGTACAATATCTATTGCGAATTACCGCCTACCAACACAAAATCTTGCAGAACCAAAAAAAGTAAGAATGGGCTTTCTGTCTGCTTTCGCTTAGTTCCCCGCGCCGTGCGATGGCTGTCAGCACGTCGCTTTTATTGAGAAGAACTAAGGGCGAGGCGGAGGCCATTGCCGAGGCCTTGGGTTGTCGGCAATGATCTGCCGCGCCAGATTACACGGCAGCTCCTAGCACTTTGGTACCAGCAGCTGCCACGAGACACGCGCTTAGAGCCGCTGGATGCACCTGTGGGATTCGTCTGGGAGGAGGAAGAATAGCCATCATACCAGTCCTGGCAAAATTCCCACACGTTGCCGCTCATATCATAGAGTCCAAGCTCGTTAGGGCGTTTCGTGCCTACAGCATGGGGCTTGTTTCCGCTATTATCCTCGTACCATGCCACATCGTCTATCGTGTTGCTACCGCTGTACTTGTAGCCCTTACTCTGTCTGCCACCACGGGCCGCAAACTCCCACTCAGCCTCGGTGGGAAGACGGAACTTCATGCCTGTCTGCTGGTTCAATTTCGCGATGAACGCCAGGCTGTTCTCCCAGCTGTGACAATCAACTGGTAGCTTGTCGCCCTTGAAGTTTGAAGGATTGTTGCCCATCACAGCCTGCCACAACTCCTGCGTCACCTCCGTCTGGCCAATAAAATAGCTACTGAGCGTCACACTATGAATGGGCTTTGCATCATCATACGCATCATCGATGTCTGTACTACCCATCTGGAACGTGCCGCCCTCTACAGGAATCATCACAAACGACACGCCGTTCACCGTGAAGGTGCTGGGTGTAAAGCCTTTCTCCATCGTGGTGGAAACGGAAGCCATCTCGCCCTCCTTCACCACCACCGTAGCTGTGTAGTCCTTGTAACCATCGGCCTTCAAGGTCACTTGGTGGCTGCCTATCAGCACGTCGTTCACGTTCATCGGGGATTTGCCTACCTCCTGGCCGTCAATGAAGATGCTGGCTCCCATCGGGGTGGATTTGACGGAGACAAAGCCTGTGATGGGGACGGGATTTGGCAAGACCAGTTCCAGTGTCTCGCCTTTTACCACCGTCATGCGTTGGCTGGTGGAAACATGGCCTTCCTGCCTGGCCTCGACGAGGTATTCACCAGGAGCAAGCGTGCCCGTCCATTGGCCTGTGCCCCGCTTCAGATTGTCCACATAGATGTCGGCACCCGCCGCAACCGACAATCGGACCTGCCCCGTATTGGAACGAAGCTGCACGTTCTCCACCAGGGTCCCTTTCGAAGAGGATACGGTCAGGATGCCTTCGGCGGTTTCGCAGTTCTTTGCCTGTACGCGATAAGCATAGGTGCCGAAATCCAGGTTGTCCGCCACATAGCCCATGTCGTCGGCGGTGCCGAACAGCTGCTCACTGCCGTCACCGTCGTTTCGTCGAATCATCACGACCGCCTTTGCATCGGCTGGATGAATGACAAACTGCACCATCTGCTTGCTGAGCGAATGTTTCCTGATGGAAACCACCTCGTCAAACGACAGCAGCATGATGTACGTCTCGCCCGCACTGAGTGTCTGGCCCAGGTCTATGTTCCTAATCGGTTCGTATCCGTCAGCCGTAACGCTTACCTTGCGAGCATTCTTTTGCACGTAAATCCAGCTTTCATCCTCATGCACACCGCCATCCACACTTTTCATCAGTCCAAAATTGAACTTGAACTGCTGCGCGCTGGGGCGCACCTTAATCAGGGCATACAGATCACCATTCGCATCCTGTTTGGGATGCAATTTCGCTGCCTGGTCCATCGGGTCGTGCGTGAAACTCTCTATCCGCACCTGCTGCTTCTGGGCTGTCGCTGAAAATGAAATTGCCAGCAACATGACACATATCATCAAAACTTTGTTCATTTTCTTTTCTATCTTATTTTCTTTTCCAAAAACCAAATCACTATGCCACAATATTCTTTTCGCTGAAGGTCACCATCCAAAGATTTCCATTTTTCCAAAACACTATTCATCACGTTATTGCTCCATTGGCTTTTCCCATTTGCAGACAACAGACTAATCACTCCATTCAATGTGCTCTTCCTATTAAGCTTCAGCAAAGGAGTATTCAGATTCAGCACTTCATTAAGTTCTCTGTTCCAATTCTCGTTTGTAGAAAGGATGGTTCCATCATGGCTTTTATAACTTATCGTGTTTATCACCTCTTGCCGCAAGGGGGACAAATCCATTTCCATTGCCCCTTTCCTACGGTCACAATGCGACTCACCACCTATATATCCAGGACAGCACACAAACATATTGGCATATTGCAACTTTAAGAGCGGATATAATTCGCGGGGCTTAAAGTGCTCTATACGATGGTCCTCTTTCGTCCACTTCCGTTCTTCTTTATCCACTTGAAACGCATCTGTGTCAAGTCTGTCACGCACAGGTATCCGACGCATACAATAAGCACAAAGATACCCCTGCTCTTTCAGCAAAGAGTCGTACAATTCAGGAATTGCCTGATAGTCCACTCCTGGTGTACTGCTATATTCCACCCAAGCCGCAGGTGCCTTTCCTTTCTTAATCAAAATCATGACTCATAAAATGTAAGCATTGCCGCTGCTTGCGACAATTCAGGTATTGTTTGACCATACTTTTGTTTCATTTCCGCCAACATGTTCTGGGCTTTTTCAACCTCTTCTGCGTCTATAGCACCAAACAGTGCCTCCAGTTCATCGGCTACAGCCTTTACACGTGGAGCATGGTGCATAAACACCTCTATAATCTGGGAAGCATCCATTCCATAGGTCGAGACTGCGGTTTGAGTATAACCCGATTGTACATCATAATTCAGTTTATACACTACATTATCCTCATTGGTCTCAATGCTGCTCATCACCATAGGTGCATGTGTCGTGATAATGAACTGCAGTTTCGGGAATGCCTTATGCAGACAAGCCATCACCACAGTCTGAAGTGACGGGTGCAGATGTTCGTCTATCTCATCTATCAATACAGTACCACAGGTTTCCTTGTATGCTTCTGTACCATAGATGCGCCCATTCAGAATAGCACACCGAAAAGCCAGGTCCATGACGATATTGACAAGCCTTTTATAACCATCGGACAAGGTTTCAGCAGCAACTTCACGTCCATCTATCAGTACAAAATACACAACACCTTGCTGTGGACGCACGCTAACATCACGAATGATGTTACATCCATCTTCACCCAAAGCACCGATGATTGCCTGTCTCACAATTTCCACTTCGTTAAGCGAGCGTTTTCCTTCTGTCAGCACAAGCAAACGTTTAATCCAATAATCAAAGAACCCATCGCCCTGCAAACATTCATAATATCCAAACGAAGGAGGCAACGCATATTGCTTGAATTTAGCCTCACTGATTTTCCGACTACTATGGATATCCTCTGTGGAAAAACAGGCAAACAGAGGCAAGGGGGCCTGATTCTCCCCTTGGACTATTAGCTGGAATTTTTGCTGGGCGTATGCTTTATAATCCTTGACTCCTTTTTGGGTCGTCTTCGACTTTTTGCTGTGAAGTTCAAGCCACAGGACATCAGAACCGGGAAACACACTATCCATCAAACGGAAACTAATCTTGACAGGACGGTCTAACCTCATCATGTCTCCATGACTTGACACGGTAAAGTCTGATTTGTCAATACCTATAAAACGTGTATATTCATCACTAAAGCCCATAAAGAAGCTACTCAAAGCAATCTTCAAAGCCTTCAACACGGTTGTCTTTCCACTCGAATTGTCACCGATAAGAAGGTTCAGACCCGTTCTGAACTCCATCTCAAAGGTTTCAAAGCATCGGAAATTATCTAACTTGAGTGTTTTCATATCCTGTATTCTCTATTAGAAAATCATATTTTGTATCATCTTTTTTGACTTAAAGGGCGAGGCGGAGGCCCCATGCAAGATACCGGCTATTCTTCGGCACGCCGCCGCCACGACTGGACACACGACAGAGCCTGGCATTATCGTACCCACTACCGCCACGTAGCACGCGGTGAATACCACTGGAAGCACCTGCTGGATTCGTCTGGGAAGAGGACGAATAATTGTCAAACCAGTCCTGACACCATTCCCTTACGTTTCCGCTCATGTCATAGAGGCCGAGTTCGTTAGGGCATTTCGTAGCCACTTTATGTGTTACCTCGGTACCATACCATGCCACATTGTCAAGCGTGTTGCTTCCGCTGTATTTGTAGCCCTTGCTCTGTTTGCCACCACGGGCCGCATATTCCCACTCGGCCTCGGTGGGCAGACGGAACTTTTCCCCTGTCAATGTGTTCAGTTTAGTAATGAAATCCAAACATTCCTCCCATGAAATGTAATACATAGGATATTTAGCACCTTCCCCTCTTAAAGGCATTTTTTTGTCTCGTTTGTCTCGTTGTTGACCAACATTGCTGCCCATTACGGCTTCCCAAAGATCTTGCGTCACCTCAGTCTGCCCGATGGAGTAGCTGCTGAGCGTCACGCTGTGAACGGGCTTTTCGTCACTATTCGCATCGCTACCCTGCTCGGAAGTCGCGCCCATCTGGAACGTGCCGCCCTCCACGGGAACCATCACAAACGAAACACCTTTCACCGTGAAGGTGCGGCCTTCACTGGGCGTAAAGCCCTTCTCCATCGTGGCGGAAACGGAAGCCATTTCGCCCTCCTTTACCACGACCGTGGCTGTGTAGTCCTTGTAGCCTTCGGCCTTCAAGGTCACTTGGTGGCTGCCTATCAGCACGTCGTTCACGTTCATCGGGGATTTGCCCACATCCTGGCCGTCAATCAGTATCTTGGCACCTGCGGGATTTGTCATCACCGAAACAAAGCCTGTAATGGGCACTGGGGACGGAATGGTGGCTTGGGTCTTTTCGCCACGAATGACCGTGATGCGCTGGCTGGTGCTGACATGGCTCGCCCTGCGCGCTTCCACAAGATATTCGCCGGGCTTCAGTTCGCCCTGCCACGTGCCCGTGCCGCACTTCACATTGTCTATATACAGGTCGGCACCCGCCGCCGTGGTCAGCACCACCGTGCCGGTGTTCGACTGCAACCTGACGCGCTCCACCAGCGTCTCTGCTGAAGCCGCAACGGTCAGGATTCCCTCTGACGGAACATACAGAGCGGACATCACCTGATAGGTATAAGTGCCGAAGTCCAGGTTGGCCGACACGCTGCCCGTGGCATCCACTGCCCCAAGCACCTCCTGCTGGCCTGTCTCGGTATTCTTTACGCTGACCATCGCGCCAGAATTGGCTGGCTCCACCAAGAACTGCACCATCTGCTTGCTGAGCGAATGTTTCCTAATGGAAACCACCTCGTCAAACGACAGCTGCATGATGTACGTCTCGCCCGCGCTGAGTGTCTGGCCCAGGTCGGCATCGCGGATGGCCTCGTAGCCCTCGCCCGTCACCGTCACCTTGCGGGCGTTCCGCTGCACATAAATCCAGGTCTCGTCATCGTGCTCGCCCCCGGCGATGCTCTTCATGTAGCCAAACGTGAAGCGGAACTGCTTCGCGCTGGGGCGAACCTTAATCAGGGCATACAGGTCCCCGTTGCCGTCACGCTGCGGGTGCTCCTTCGCTGCCTGGTCCATCGGGTCGTGCGTGAAACTCTCTATCCGCACCTGCTGCTTCTGCCCCATCGCCGTGAGCGAGAACGTGAGCAGCAGAATCAAACTGAATAATCCTTTCGCGTATTGCTTCATTGTCTTTATAATATGTTTTCTATAGTTAGGTCTTTGCTGGTTCATGCAGTTTCAATGTGCAAAGTAAGCAAATATTCCTTTAAAAGCCAAATTTATTTACAAAGATGTTAAAAAAGACAAGGCAGAAAGGGGCAAACAAAATCACGGCACCGCTGATTAACTGCCACTACAGTGCTAATTAACTGCCAGTGCAGTGCTGATAAAACGCCACTACGGTGCTGATTCACTGCCAGTGCAGTGTCGTTGTGGTAGCAAAGTTCTGCCGTGGCGGTGGGAGAACTGTGCTACAGCAACGGGAAAACTGTGCCGCCGTGACAGGAGAATTTTGCCACGGCTGCGGGAAAACGAAGAATTGAACACAGAGACGCAGAGGCACAGAGATAGACATTTGGCAATTCGCAATTCATAATTGGCTACGCCGAGCTAAAGGTTCACAATTGGAGTATCAATTCCTCATTGCCCTAAACCTCCGTGTCTCTGTGTCTCTGTGTTCAAAACTCGATTGGCAGAAAGCATCTTAACTCCTTTAGTATTAGTAATTCACGTTATTTTTACCACAGATTTCTCAGATTACACGGATTTTTTGAAAATTGCAAAGGGGATTGCACAGATTGGAAGCCCCGGCGAGGCTTCGGCTTCCGCCGCCCGCATGGGAGAGTCGTTCCACGACTCTAATCTGTGAAATTCATCAAAATTATCACAAAAAATCCGTGTAATTCGCGTAATCTGTGGTTCTTTTCTATTTGGAAAAAACCTGTCACACTTGTCATTTGCAGCCTTAAATCATTGTTTAATAAAATATTAACCAATGACAGGTTTTATGACAGGTGTGACAGGTTTTACGCAGACCTGTCATACCATATTAGTATATATATCATCATGTTACATTACCCATGACAGGTGTGACAGGTTTTGGTGAAAATTCAAGTTTCGCAGGGTCGCAAAACCGTACAACCGTAAAACCGTAAAGCAAAGCGACCGTAAAACCGCAAAACCGCAAATTTACGGAAGCACGGGGCGCACGGCAAGTCCGTGGTCGCGAGCAAGATCATACCAGCTCTGAGTGGTTAAACGGGAATAGAGATACTTGGCCGAATCATATTTGCCATTATCCGCCGAAAGGGTGCTCGACCAGTAGTTACAGCTGGCGGGGGAATCATCTTCGGGTTCGGGATAGTAATGGTGCTCGTACCAGTAGTAGCCTGTGGTGGGCATAAAGATGCTCTGGCCGTTCAGCGTGCTGGTTACAGTGAAGCCCGTCATGCCGTTGAGGGTGCTCTGCTCCCAGGTGCATTGCGTGCGCAGTTCCTCCAGTTCCTCATAGGTAGGCATACGCCATGCCCCCGACCAGTTCTGCTGAGCAGCATCGTCTTCTGGCTCAAGCGTAGTCAGTTTGTCTGTCTCCGTGTATTTTGAAATGTTCGAAATTTTGCCGGCACAATGTTTATAGGTAGTCCAATAGTAATTCGTCTTCGGCTCGACTTCGCCCCAGGCAAAGTGGCTACCCTTCTCTTCAGGAGCCGACGCGCCTACATTCATCGTTGCCCACCTGACAGAAAGCCCCAGGTCAACCCAATCATAACCATTGCTTGTGCCCGAAAGTTCTTTCACCGTCACACTGCAAGCGGCAACCACACGGCCATCAGTGGTTTTACAAGAAATAGTAGCGGAGCCCTCACCCACAGCTGTGACAACACCCGTGCTGGACACCGTAGCAACTCGGTCATTGCTGCTTGTCCACACCAACATGCGGCTGTCTGCCTCGACAGGCTCTACGGTAGCCTTCAGTTCATAGCTGTCTCCAGCCAGCATGGTCAACATGGAGTCGGAGAGTGTGATGCCAGTGACGGGAATGACGTATTGTGAAGTGACAGGACGCACCGTTAAGCCTATATATCGTGAACATGTCGCTACACGTTGAGACCTTTTAGAAAAGGACAACCTCTGTGCTGATCCGGAATTGCTATCACCCTGATTGAGCGAACTGGTCCAGTACTCCCCATCGACGCCCTCAAAAGCCGGGCGGACTGAACTAACACGACCAGCAGCAGGCATGAAGATGCTGTTGTCGTTGATGTTGCTGGTCACTACATAACCCATCTTGATGCTATCCCAAGTCCAGGTACAGCAAGTGAGGAGTTCATTTATTTCTTCAACAGTAGGCATACGCCATGAGCCGCCCCAGTTCTGAGTGGCAGCATCATCTTCCTTCTCAAGCACAGTTTTCCCGTCACCCCTGCCATAGAATCCGTATGCAACGTATTTCGTCATAGTTGTAGGAGCAGACTCCTCCGACCATTTGTAATACTTCATCTGATAATTCGATTTTGGCATTGTCTCGCCCCAAGAGAAGTAAGAGCCAGCTTCTTCGGGAGCTGCTGCACCGACATTCATCGTCGCCCAGTTCACCGACAAGCCCAGGTCAACATACTCATGGCCATTCGTGCCGTATGGCTGGAACACCTCAACCTGAGTGCCTGAACGAATGGCGAGGTAATCCTTGGTCAGACAAATCAGCAGATAGGACGCTACAGCAGGAGCGTCTGGACTTTGCATGAACTGCAACATTCCATCAGCGGTGAACTGATAGTAGTTGTAGTCTGTGTCGAAACCCGTGGTTGCACCGTCGGCTGTGAAGCTGACATACTTTCCACCATCCAGACTTACCCAATCGCCTACAATGAGGCTGGGGTCAACAGCCGTGTTGATGACTTCGGTCTCACCCGTGAGATAACCATCAATGAGCATGGTCACGTCCTCCACGTCAAGACCTTCGTTGTGGTTCAGGTCACCATTGATGACCTGTGCATTGACCGCTGTGGCCAGAGCCAATGCCGCCAAGGAAAATTGAACACGTTTCATAAGCCTTTCTCCTTTCTTATTTTCACATTCTATTTTGTCACCGCCCTTCTTCTTACTGCGGACGGCTATAGTTCGGCGCTTCGCTGGTGATGATGACCTCGTGGGGATGGCTCTCCAGCACGCCCGCATTGGTGATGCGAGTAAACTTCGCGTTGTGCAGTGCCTCAATGCTGCCCGCACCGCAGTAGCCCATGCCAGAGCGCAGACCGCCCACCAGCTGATAGACCACTTCCTGCACGGTGCCCTTGTAAGGCACACGGCCAGCAATGCCTTCGGGTACGAGTTTCTTCGTCTCCTCCACGCCCGACTGGAAGTAGCGGTCCTTCGACCCATTCTCCATGGCCTCCAGGCTGCCCATGCCACGATAGCTCTTGAACTTGCGCCCGTTGAACAGGATGGTCTCGCCCGGAGCCTCGTCTGTGCCAGCCACCAGCGAACCAATCATCACTGAGTAGCCACCTGCGGCCAGGGCCTTTACCACATCGCCCGAATAGCGGAGTCCACCGTCGGCTATGAGCGGAATGCCCGTGCCAGCCAGTGCACAAGCCACGTCATAGACGGCACTGAGCTGCGGCACACCCACACCGGCCACCACGCGGGTGGTGCAGATGCTGCCTGGGCCAATGCCCACCTTCACGGCATCGGCTCCAGCCTCGGCCAGCGCACGGGCAGCCTCGCCTGTGGCAATGTTGCCCACCACAATATCCACTTCGGGGAAGTTCTGCTTCGCCTCGCGTACCTTTTCTATTACACCCTTCGAGTGTCCGTGAGCCGTGTCGATGACGATGGCATCCACGCCCGCCTTCACCAGGGCCTCCATGCGCTGGAAGGTGTCAGCCGTCACGCCCACACCTGCGGCCACACGCAGACGGCCCTTCGAGTCCTTGCAGGCCATGGGCTTGTCGGCAGCCTTCGTGATGTCCTTGTAGGTAATCAGTCCGATGAGGCGGTTCTCCTCGTCCACCACAGGCAACTTCTCAATCTTGTGCTCCAGCAGGATGCGGCTCGCACTGGCCAGGTCTGCCTGCTGGTGGGTGACAACAAGGTTCTCCTTCGTCATCACCTCGTCAATCTTGCGCGAGAGGTCTGTCTGGAAACGGAGGTCACGGTTCGTGACAATGCCCACAAGCTTGTTGTCCTTATCCACCACGGGGATGCCGCCGATGTGATACTCAGCCATCATGCCCAGTGCGTCCTTCACGGTCTTGCCGCGCATGATGGTCACGGGGTCGTAAATCATGCCGTTCTCCGCACGCTTCACGATGGCCACCTGGCGAGCCTGGTCCTCGATGGACATATTCTTATGAATCACGCCAATGCCACCTTCGCGTGCAATGGCAATGGCCATCGGAGCCTCGGTGACGGTGTCCATGGCGGCTGTCACGAAGGGAATCTTCAACTCGATGTTGCGAGAAAATTTTGTACTCAGGGAAACTTCACGCGGAAGGATTTCGGAATATGCCGGAATAAGCAGCACATCGTCATAGGTCAAACCTTCCATCACAACTTTATCTGCAATAAATGATGACATAAAGAATCTGATATGTTAAGATTATATTGCGTGCAAAGGTAAGAAAAAATGAAGAATATGGAATGAAGAAAGAGGAATAATTTTAAAAAACACAGTACAAAGACCGAAAAACGGCGAACTGAGAAGGGTAAATGACAAATGAAGAATGAAGAAACTGCTGTTTCAGGCAAGATTTCTTCATTCTTCATTTTCCCTTTTTAGTTCGCCATTTCGCTGATAAACTTGATGCGCACCAAGCGGATGACCTCATCTTCATAGTCACCGTCTATGTTCTTCACCGCCGTGTCCAGGTCGTCGGTCTCACTGGTGCGGAAGTAGTCATAGATTTCGTCAATGCAGTCCTCGTCCAGTTCTTCCTCCAGGAAGTAGTCAATATTGATTTTCGTACCGCTATAGACGATGGCTTCCAGCTCGTCCAGCAGTTCGTCAAACCCAAGTCCATTCGACTTCGCAATCTCCTCCAGGTCTATCAGGTGGTCAATGCCATGAATAATATTTACCTTCATCTTCGATTTATTAGCAACGGTACGCACGCGCATATCCGTGGGGCGTACAATGTCATGTTCTTCACAGTATTGCTTGATGAGCGCACAGAACTCCTTGCCGTAGCGTTTAGCCTTCCCCACGCCCACGCCCGGAATGGTCTGCATCTCCTCCATGGTGACGGGATAGAGCGTGGTCATGGCCTCCAGCGAAGTGTCCTGGAACACAATGTAGGGAGGCACATCGTGTTTCTTGGCCATCTGCTTGCGCAGGGAGAGCAGCATCGAGTACAGCTTCTCGTCGGCCACAGCCGGTCCGCCCTCCTCCTGCAGTTCGTCGTAGTCATCGTTAAACTCCGTGTCCTCGGCCACCATGAAGGAAGTCGGCTTCTTGATGAACTTCTTGCCGTCCTTCGTCACCTTCAGGATGCCGTAGTTCTCCACCTCCTTCGTCAGGTAGCCACTGATTTGCGCCTGATTCAGCACGGCGTTCCACAGGCTCACCTCCACATCTGCGCCCGAACCAAACTCTTCCAGCCGCTCATGCTTGTGCGCCAGCACCGTCTCGTTCTCGTTCCCTCGGAGCACGTCCACGATGTAGTCCATCTTGAAGTTCTCCTTCGTTGCGAGGATGGCTTTCAGAGCCAGCACCAGGAGGTTCATCGCCTCCACCTTGTTCTTCGGGTTCAGGCAGTTGTCGCAGTGGCCGCAGTTGTCCTTGTCGTAGGTCTCGCCAAAATAGTGGAGCAGCATCTTGCGGCGGCAAATCGACGACTCGCAGTAGGCAGCCGTCTCGCGCAGCAGCTGACGGCCTATGTCCTGCTCGGCCACAGGCTTGCCCTCCATGAACTTCTCCAGCTTGTGCAGGTCTTTGTGCGTGTAGAAGGCAATGCAGCGACCCTCGCCGCCGTCGCGTCCCGCACGTCCCGTCTCCTGATAGTAACCCTCCAGGCTCTTGGGGATGTCATAGTGCATCACGAAGCGCACGTCTGGCTTGTCAATACCCATGCCGAAAGCAATGGTGGCCACAATCACGTCGATGTCCTCCTTGATGAAAGCATCCTGCGTGTCGTTGCGCACATTCGTCTCCATGCCCGCATGATAGGCAGCCGCCTTGATGTCGTTGGCCTTCAGGATGTCGGCCAGTTCCTCCACGCGCTTGCGGCTCAGGCAATAGATGATGCCGCTCTTGCCCGCGTGCTGCTTGATGTACTTGATGACCTCCTTGTTCGTGTCCTTCGTCTTGGGGCGCACTTCATAGTACAGGTTGGGACGGTTGAACGACGACTTGAACTCCGCCGCGTCCACAATGCCCAGGTTCTTCTTGATGTCCGTGCGCACCTTGTCCGTCGCCGTGGCTGTCAGGGCGATGATGGGCGCAGGGCCAATCTCATTGATGATGGGGCGAATGCGCCTGTACTCCGGACGGAAGTCGTGGCCCCACTCCGATATGCAGTGAGCCTCGTCCACCGCATAGAAAGAAATCTTGATAGACTTCAGGAAATCCACATTCTCCTCCTTCGTCAGCGATTCGGGAGCCACATACAGCAGCTTCGTCTTGCCCGCCACGATGTCGGCCTTCACCTGCTCAATGCTCGCCTTGCTCAGTGACGAATTGATGAAGTGAGCCACGCTGTCCTCCTCGCTGATGTGCTTGATGGCATCCACTTGGTTCTTCATCAGCGCAATCAGTGGAGAGATTACAATAGCCGTCCCCTCCATCAGAATAGCAGGCAGTTGATAGCACAGCGACTTGCCGCCGCCCGTAGGCATCAGGACGAAGGTGTCCTTGCCCTCCATCAGCGTGCGGATGATTGCCTCTTGCTCTCCCTTGAACGTGTCAAACCCAAAGTAATACTTCAGCGATGCTTGCAAAGTTGCCTGTTTTTTCATATTCTCAGCACAAAGGTTAATCTTGATAGGACAAAGATATGCAACTATATTCGCTTTTCAAAGAAAACAGAATAAAAATTAACTTTATTTACAATTTACAATGCACCATTTACACTTTCTTCTGCCTTTTAGGATAAAAAATAAGCTCATTCGTGCAGAAAGCACTGCGACTTTTCTCCGACATCTTTCACCATGCACAGCCAGTAGTACGAAGTGTCAGCGATTCAAATGCAAAGTGCTGAATCAATTTGTACGAAGAGGTAAAACAAATCGTGCGGCGCCCAAAAAAGCCATCCCCGCTGTCGAGGATGGCTTCAAGGTTGTAATGTGTAGCAAGAACCACAGATTACGCAGATTACACGGCTTTTTTTTATAATTTTGACGAATTTCACAGATTTTTTTCGACAACGAATCTGTGTAATCTGACGGAATTGGCTAAATAATCTGTGTAATCTGCGTAATCTGTGGTAAAAATAACGCTGCGAAAATCTTACTTCACCAGAAT
>JAFTEV010000006.1 GCA_017453465.1 Bacteroidaceae bacterium
ATGCTTGAACAGGCGGCAGAATCACCTCCAGATGACAACGAAAATGAATAAGGGGGGCTTGTCACGAAAAAGAAACTATCCCGACTCCTGTCTCTCAAAGAGTTGGGATAGCTATAGCTACGTTTAGCGGACAGTAATATTCATCTTATTAGATTTTTAGTTTCAGTCTCCTCAGGCTCATGGAAACAAAATAAACAATCAAAAAAACTTTAAGTAAGACACAAAAGAAAGGTGTGAGCCTGATGTGCCATTCTCTGATGGTGGGTATTGGACGACCCGTGAAAAAAAGAATAGAATTTTCTGCTCACACCTTCGACGTATATATGCCTACAGCATGAGCTGCTTAAATTAAACATAATACAGTCGAAGGAGAGCGGTAACGTTCTTTCCTTTTTCACGAAGTCGTTTCGTGATTAAGATTTCCCAAAATGCGAAGTGTCCAATTTCACCATCAGGAAACAAAGCGTACACGCTTCCTAAATATGTCTGCCGCCATTACTGACATGCGGTGCAAATATACGGACTTTTCTGCGATTCACAAAATATTTGTTGCGTTTTATTTCGTTGCCCCCCCTTTCTTTCTTAGTTTTGCATCGTTTTTCAAAACAGATAGTCACCCGCTTATTCAGTTTTATCCAATACTTCAAAAAAAGATGCACCTACAAGGGCGCATCTTCAAAGTTCAGTCGGGGCAGAGCGTTCACAATGTCAACCTCTGCGCAGAGAGGTATGTCGAGTTTGCGAACACAGAGTTTCAGCGACTTTTTAAACTGATTCGTATAAATGACATCGTACATATCAACCCTATATTTGTTGAATCAAGTCTGCTGAATCCTTAGCATGATAGACATTCCCGTTGCGAATATCCTCAAGCCCTTTTTCTATGCCGCTTTTGTGTTCTTTTCTCATCGTCCAGCCCATTCTGGCAGAAAGGGCTCGAAGAATCTTTACATCACACTCTGGTAATGCAATATAAACACCTTGCATTGTTGCTGTTGTTTGCATATAATCTGTGTTCTTTTTCTGTTTGCGTGCAAAATTACATCTTTTTCTTCACATATACTACAAAATGACAGAATTTTCGTTTTTCCGTCTAAATTTCATTTCCACGTTCCCATAGGCACAGGGAAAGGACTACCCGCGAAGTGGTAACGGGTTCCCACTGGGTTGGGAATGGATTACCACTGCGGTGGTAACGCTTTACCATCATGGTGGTAATGTTTTACCACCATAGCGGTAATGTTTTACCACCGCTTTGAAAATGGTGGTAAAATGCAGTGAACACACTTTAACATAGATTTTTCGGTTTTTTTTTCGTTTTTCCTCTTTTTTTTCTTACCTTTGCACCGCTTTTCCGGAACAGACAGGCACCCGTAGTTCAATGGATAGAATAAAGGATTCCGGTTCCTTCGATAAGGGTTCGATTCCCTTCGGGTGTACCAACAGCCATTCTATATGCAGACATTAACAGCAAGAGACTTCAGAAGCAGAATGGGCAAATCGCTTGACCGAGTGGATGCGGGAGAGAGGGTTCTGTTTAGCCGTCGTGGACGTGTGTATGCCATCACACCTGTCTATGACGAAGACTGCATTCCCCCTGATTTGGCCTTGAAGATTGAGCAGGCGAGAAAGGAATTTCTTGAGGGAAAGGGAGTGAGTTGCAAGACCCCTAAAGAAATAGAAAACTACATCCATTCGCTATGAACTACGAGATAAGGTTCGTGCCTTCTGTAGAAAACACCATCAAGAAGTGGAAGAAATCGAATCCGCATCTTCACAAGAAACTCATAAAAGTTTTACAAGACATAGCGGTACACCCACGAACAGGCATAGGCCATCCAGAAGCACTGAAAGGTGGGAGCGATATTACATATTCACGCCATATTACTGCGTACGACCGCATCATCTATGACATTTACGATGAACGGATTGTTGTCCTTGTTGTTGAAATAGAAGACCATTACCATGACAAATAAGAAATTTACCTATAAAAGAATAAACACGACAATGAAAAAAGTTTTGATTCCCCTACTCTTTGTTTTAGCACTTCCTGCCGTGAGCCTTGCTCCAGCTGACCCGCAGGCCATCACGAAAGAGGACGGCATGACGGTGGTGAACACAGCCACACTGGGACGTGAAGTCGTAGGCTACGTAGGGGCTACGCCGCTGAAGATTTACATCAAGAAGAACAAGGTGGTGAAGGTTGAAGCACTGAAGAACCAGGAAACGCCGAAATACATGGCTCGCGTCAAGCAGGAACTGCTCGACAAGTGGAACGGCAAGAAGGTCAGCGATGCAGCCAAGGCCGAAGTTGACGGCGTGACGGGTGCCACCATCACCTCCAACGCCATCAAGCAGAACGTGAAGCTGGGGCTGGAGTATTATCTGAAGAACAAATAATCGTCTTTACACATTCACTAAAAAATCCACAGAATGGAGACTGCTAAATACAAAAGGACAACCGTGAGTCTGCCTGAATATGCAATGAAGGACATCAGGGAAGAAGCCAAAAGACGTAAAAGCAGCATGAGCAGCATTATGCTGAATTACATTCTTATGGGACTTTACCATGGGCCTAACAGTGATACGCTGGAGGCCATCGAAGAGGCAAAGTCAGGAGCAGAAATGGAGGAACTCACTCCGTATGATATTGAGCACTTTGAGGAATACGTTGCCAGCCTATGACTATCAAACTGTCAAGTAGGTTCAAAAAGGACTTGAAACGCTACCAACACCAAAAGAACAAGATTGCAGCCTTGGGAGTAGTCATCAAGCACTTGGAAAAAACGGGGCGCGTACCTTCAGAATATAAACCTCACAAATTGCATGGCGAGTATGAAGGTACTATCGAGTGCCATATTGAAGACAACTTTCTTCTGATATGGATTGACGAGGACACTCAAACTATCAAGTTACTTCGAGTTGGCACTCATCATGAATTGTTTGGCCTTTAAATTTCGCTACTTTACATCCCGCAGACACTGCTAAGTCGTCAAGACTGGCAGTGTCTGCGGGATGTTTTGTAAAGGTGGGCTGTCGTCCGTGTGTTCCTTTTCCTAAAACGGTTTACAGGTTGGCTTTCACGGCATCGATAAGCTCTTGGTATTCGGCATCGGTGAGATAGACCATGCCTGGGTTCATCTGGAAGGTGCCGCCGTAGTCGGGTCCATCCACGTATTTGGGGGCGAGGTGGAAGTGGAGGTGACTGAGTTTGTCGCTGTAGGCTCCGTAGTTGATTTTCTCTGGATTGAAGGCACGCTGCATGGCGCGTGTTGCCTGTACGACATCAGCCATGAAGAGGTTGCGTTGTTCGTCGGAGAGTTCGTTGAGGTCGTTGACGTGTCCGTTGTAGGCCACGAGGCAGCGGCCACGGTAGGTTTGTTCCTTGAAGAGGAAGAGACGCGAAACGCGGAGTTCCGCAATCTGAATCATGAGACTGTGCAGTGTCTCGTTGTTGGTGCAGTAGAGGCACTCAGCTGGATTGCTTTGCATGTTTTTTTAAGGTTTTGAGGTTAGTTAAAATGAGGAGTTAAGGAGTTATCGCTTCGCTCGTCCTTCAGACAGGAGTTAAGCCATTACAGAGATTTGTATTGGCTTAACTTCTTTAACTCCTTAACTCCTATATGATGTCAGAACTTATAATCTACGCCAACACCGAATACTCGGTTGGTGCGCGAGAAGGTGTCTTTGCCAGGGAAAGGCATACCGCTGTAGTTGGCAGACTCCTTGGTGTAGTCGCTGTAGAGGGTCATGAAGTAGCCTGCGTTGATACGCAGATGGCTGGTGATGTTGGCGGCTGCACCCAGACCAAAGGAGTAGCTGTCACAGGCAAAGGAGGTGTGTGTCTGATAGCCGTCGCTCAGTCCGTAGTCGGTGCGCTGTCCGCCGGCACTGACGGTGAAGGTCTTGTTGATGTCCCACTCGATGCCGGCAAGGATTTCGTGTGTGCCGTGTGTGAGTTCCTTCTGGCGGTCGCCCGACATCTTTGCGTTCTTGTCGTCGAAGAAGTGGTACTCCAGTGTGGCACGGAGGTTGGACAAAATGTCGCAGCCCACAGCCACAGAGAGCAAGGAGGGCATGTCGTAGCGGGTCTTGGCTCCAGGCAGGAAGGCTCCTACGCTCTGTGCCATGCTGCCCAAGGAGCCGGACAGAGCCTGAACCGTGGCCTCGTTGCCGACTTCATTGGCCAGTGCCTTCACGTCGGTGGTCTTGCCCATGCTGCCCACTGTCAGCACGTTGGTCGTGTTGGGAATGTTCAGTTTGGAACGGAACTCATAGCGTGCTGCCACGGTCCAGCGGCCTTTGTGGAAATCCAGTGCCACGATGGGGCAGACACCCCACCCTCGCTGGTCGCAGTCCAGCTGAAGACCAACCAGTTCCAAGCCGTTGCCTTTGTGTGTGGCCGTCACGTAGCCACGGTAGTAGCCATCGTAATAGTTGGCACGCAGACCAGCCGAAGCCGAAAGCCAGTCGGTAATCTTATAGGCAAAATTGGCTTGGAAGCCATAGATGTATTGCTTGCCCTTCATCTGGGCATCCAGATTGTAGGCCGAGGGCAGGACTCCCCCACTTGCCAACTTCGCCATGACGGGCACCGTAAACATGGGCACGCCCTCGTCGTATCTTACAAAGCCGCCACTGCCCACAATGCCAACCATGGCACCTACGGCCCAGCGGTTCTTGTGGTAAGAGGCAAAGAATCCGGGCACAAACGGTGCAGAAGCCTTTCCGTTGTATTTCTTGGAAAAGTCTGTGCCAGAACCCAGGAAGTTGGGAATGAAAGTCTCGATGTCGCGATTCTGGGTAGGAATCTGCCAGTTGAAAGAAACCTGCCACCCGTCGTGTCCCCACACCATGCCGGCAGGGTTGCTGTAAACGGCATCCACGTCGAAGGTGGCACCACGTGCCATCATGCGGTCGAAAGCAATGTGATAGTTGGTGTTTGTCATCAGTCCGCCAGCCTTGGCTGCTGTTGTCAGCACTGCCAGCACAGCAATTAAGAATCCTTTTTTCATACGTTGTCTGCTTATAAATAATATATAATGTGTAGTTTCTGCAAATCTGCTGCAAAGGTATGGCTTTTTCGTAGGCACAGCATTAGCCATTCCGTAGAAATACTTGCCAGATTGTAAGATTTCGCCGAAAAATTTGTCAAGTTAGCACTTTTCCATTAACTTTGCGGTCGCTACGCTGGGCGGTTTTGCGGTTTTATGGTTGGACGGTTATACGGTTGTTCCACCGCGAAACCGTTAAGCAAAGCGACCGCATAACCGTAAAACCGCAAAACCGCAAAACCGTAAAACCGCAAAACCGTTAAGCAAAGCGACCGCAAAACCGCAAAACCGCAAACACCCCATGCTCAGAGACACCATTTCCATAGAACTCTTCTATAACACCGACTACTGGAAGGAACACGGAGAAATCTTCCTGCACGACGGCTTCTTCATGCTGCGCAGTTTCAACATTGCAGGGCGCGAGTTTCTCATGCCCACCCAGCCCTACCTCTTGCAGGAGGGGCGTGTGGTGCTGGTAACGCAGGGTCATGCCGACTACACCTTTGACTTGGTGGACTACCACTTCCAGGCGGGTGACCTGGTGGTGTTTTATACCGAGACACTCATCGAGAAGAAAAGTCACTCCGACGACTTCCAGTTTGATGCCTTCTCCTTCAAAAGCAAACGAAGCGAGGATAGTGGTCGCGGCTTCACCTGCCTGCACCTGGGTCAGCAGACGGGAGCCATCGTCGGTGCCCACTTCTCACTGCTCTGGGCATTGGTACACCAGCAGCCCCTGCCCCTCGAAAGCGTGCGCCTCATCACCGACTCCCTGCTCCAATACGTAGCCCAGCAAGAGACGGAAGACAGCCTGCACAGCACACACCGAGACGACATCCTGCACCGCTTCCTCACCCTGGTCAGCCGCCACGCTGCCAAGGAGCGCAACATTCCTTTCTATGCGGAACGCCTCTGCATTGCACCTCACTACCTGAGCACCCTCATCAAGCAGCAAAGCGGACGCACGCCGATGCAGTGGATTAACCACACGGCCATCAAGGAAATCAAAGTGTGGCTGGCCTACAGCGATGAAACTGCTGCCCAGATAGCCGACCACATGGCTTTCCCCTGCCCCTCGTCGCTCACCAAGTTTTTCAAGCGCGAGACGGGCATGACACCAACGGAGTATCGGATTAAGTTTAAAGCAAAAAGTTAAAATGCTATTAAAATTCGTCTTTAAACTTCTAATTCAAAAAAAATGCCTACCTTTGCCGACATCATGGACAAGAAAGAACTACGCCAGCAGATTGCAATGCTGAAGAAACAGCTGAGCACAGCAGAACGCATGGCAGCCTCGCTGGAGGTGGAACACAGGGTAATGGCCAGCCAGCAGTGGAACGATGCGCAGGTGGTTTTGCTCTATCATGCCCTGCCCGACGAGGTCAGCACAGCTGTCTTGATGGAGGCAGGAATGAAGGAGGGAAAGCGGGTGTTGCTGCCTGTCGTTGTGGGTGACGAACTGGAACTCAGGGTGTATGAAGGCCCTGAAGCAATGAAGAAGGGGGCTTTTGGCATTCTGGAACCTACGGGCGAAGTCTTCCCCCCTGCCCAATATGAAGACATCCAGTTGGCCATTGTGCCAGGCGTGGCTTTCGACCCAGACGGTCATCGGCTGGGACGCGGAAAGGGGTATTACGACAAGCTCCTGCCCCGACTGAAGAACGCTTTCAAGATGGGCATCTGCTGGAGTTTCCAACGCCTTCAGCAAATTCCAGCGGAGGCACATGATGTCAAGATGGATTGGACAATTGGACAATTGGACAATTTACAATTGGACAATTGATAATGGGTGGTTAAGGAGTTATCGCTTTGCTCGTCCTTCGGACAGGAGTTAAACCGTTACGGACATACAGTATTGGCTTAACTACTTAACTCCTTTAACTCCTTAACTCCCACAAAACATAAAACCGTAAAAACTAAAAAAACGCATAACCATGAAGCAATTACTCATTACCCATTACACATTATTTATTATTATGTTCCTCTGTGCTTGCAGCGGCCATTCGCCGCAAGGGGTAAGCAACAAGCAGGAGGCAAAAGCGGCACAGGAGTATCGCAACTCCAGCAAGTGGGGCAAAGCCACCAGCAAGGAAATAGACACCAGAGACTTTCGGGCTATCCGCACGGAAGGGCACGTGGAAATCATCTACATACAAGACAGCGTCTATTCGGTCAAAGCCTTTGGCAACGAGAAGGCCATTGAGCAATATGAATTTAACAGGACAGAAGCAGGAGGACTGCTGGAAATTAAGCTGAAGGATTACCACTACGACGAGGCAGGCAATTTCGACGAGGACATTCCTGGCATCAGTGTCTTCATTACCTCGCCCACATTGGCCGATGTGCATATATATGGTGAGGGAGACGTGGAAATCAAGAAAGAACTTCGGCAGCAGGTGGGGCTGAACATCTGGGTTGACGGCAAAGGCGATGTGGATATTAAAGACATTGAAACGGCACTGCTCAACATTGAAGTAAACGGCAAGGGAGACGTGAAAGTGAAAAGGGCGCAGTGCAGAGGCAACGCCGTCTTCAGGCTCAACGGCCAAGGCGACGTGAATGCCAAACTGGAGTGTGCGAACACTCAGATAGAGGTGAACGGCCAGGGCGATGTCAAGCTGAAGGTCAAGTGTAACGAACTCACAGCCATCTGCAATGGTCAGGGCGACATCACCCTAAGCGGCCAGTGCAATACGCTGAACAAACGTGATGGGGCTGCCGCAGCTATCAACTCGCGAGACCTGCAAGTAAAGAAGATTAACTTGATAAAGTAGCTGAGAGGTCTCATTTCGACCAAAATTACAGCACAAGCCGCACTTTTTCTTACAAAAAGTTTGCAGGGAACGTAAAAACACGTACATTTGCAGCCAGAAATACAAAAGGAAAGAAAAATGAAATCTTGGTTCAACACATATTTTTACTTTTACTTTTACTTTAGCAGACAGTAAGAGCGGGTATTCGTATGTGTGCAGAACCATGAAGACTGACGAATAAAGAACAAAGTATAACATGAGAATCCCGCTCAAGCACTTGAGCGGGATTCTTTTTTATACACATTATATAATATATAAGAATGAGAAGAATTGCAATACAAGGACAGGTTGGCAGTTTCCACGATGTGGCAGCACACTGCTACTTTGGTGAACAGGAGGAGATAGAGCTGGTATGCTGCGAAACCTTCGAAGATGTGTTCAAGGAGATGAAGGCCGATTCGGGCATGATAGCACTGGTGGCCATCGAAAACACCATTGCTGGCTCTCTGCTGCACAACTATGAACTGTTGCGCGAGAGCGGAATGCAGATTGTGGGAGAACACAAGCTGCGCATCAAGCACTCCTTTGCCTGTCTGCCAGAAGACGATTGGGAGAACATCGCGGAAGTGAACTCCCACCCCGTAGCCCTGATGCAGTGCCGTGAGTTTCTGCAAAAGCACCCCGACCTGAAAGTGGTGGAAACGGGCGACACGGCTGGTTCGGCCAAGCGCATCATAGAAAAAGGACTGAAGGGCCATGCAGCCATCTGCTCAAAAGCAGCCGCAGAACTGTACGGCATGAAGGTGCTGGAAGAAGGCATCGAGACGAACAAGCACAACTTCACACGCTTTCTGGTGCTGAGCGACCCGTGGCAAGCAGAGGCACTTATCAATCCGAGGAAATCGAACAAGGCCAGCCTGGTGTTCAGTTTGCCCCACAGCGAAGGCAGCCTTTCGCAGGTGTTGAGCATCTTTTCGTTCTACAGAATCAACCTGACAAAGATTCAGTCGCTGCCCATCATCGGCAGAGAGTGGGAATATATGTTCTACATCGACATCATGTATGATGATTACACACGCTATCGCCAAAGCATTGACGCGGTGCGCCCACTGACCAAACAGCTGAAGATTCTTGGCGAATATATGGAGGGAAGAAGCACCATTTGAATAAGAAAAACCCACCCCAACTTTTAAATTTAATTTCTCATGATACAACCAGCAGACAGACTTTCGCTCGTAAGCGAATACTATTTCTCAAGAAAACTGAAAGAAGTGGCCCAACTGAATGCAGCGGGCAAGGACATCATTTCACTGGCCATCGGCAGCCCCGATATGCCACCCAGCAAGGAGACCATCGATGTGCTGTGTGAACAGGCTCGAAGGCCAGACACACATGGCTATCAGCCCACGGTGGGCACTCCCGAACTGCGAAAGGCAATGGCAGGGTTCTACCGCCGTTGGTATGGTGTAGAACTTGACTCAGCCACAGAGATTCAGCCGCTGATTGGCTCGAAAGAGGGCATTCTGCACGTGACGCTGGCTCTATGCAATCCAGGCGACAAAGTGCTGGTGCCCAACCCTGGTTACCCCACTTACACGGCTCTGAGCAAGCTGCTGGGACAACAGATTGTGAACTACAATTTGCTGGAACAGAATGGCTGGCAGCCAGACTTCGATGAACTGGAACAGATGGACTTGGAGGGTGTGAAGCTGATGTGGACAAACTACCCCAACATGCCGACTGGCGGCAGGGCTACCCGTGAGCTTTACCAACAGTTGGTGGCGTTTGCCCAGCGACACAACATCGTGATTGTAAACGACAATCCCTACTCTTTCATCTTGAACCGTGACGAACACCTGAGCATCTTGCAAGTGCCTGGTGCAAAAGAATGCTGCATCGAGTTTAACTCCATGTCGAAGAGCCACAACATGCCAGGTTGGCGTGTGGGACTTCTGGCTACAAACAGCACGTTCATCAGCTGGATTCTGAAGGTAAAGTCAAACATTGATTCGGGCACATTCCGTCCGCTCCAGTTGGCAGCAGCACAGGCTTACGACAACACCGATGCTTGGCACACACAGGCCAATGTGGAGACATACGCCAGCCGCCGCAAGATTGCCGAAGAAATCATGAAGACACTGGGCTGCACCTTCGACCCCACCCAGCAGGGCATGTTCCTGTGGGGACGCATCCCCGACAGCTATGCCGACGTGGAAGACCTCACCGAGAAAGTGCTACACGAGGCTCGCGTCTTCATCACTCCAGGCTTCATCTTTGGCAGCAACGGCAAACGATACATCCGCATTTCGCTCTGTGCCAAGGACGAGAAAATGAAAGCAGCCCTGCAACGCATCCAAACAGTATTCAAAAAACAATAAAACAGAAATAAAATATGGAACTACAACTACAACCCCTCCATCTGCCCAGCGACAACGAGCGTCCCATCGTCATAGCAGGTCCCTGCTCGGCAGAAACCGAAGAACAAGTAATGACCACAGCCCGCCAGCTGGCAGAAAAAGGTTGCCACATGTTTCGTGCCGGTGTATGGAAACCACGCACCAAGCCAGGAGGCTTCGAGGGCAATGGCGAAAAAGCCCTGCCCTGGATGAAGCAGGTGAAGGAAGAAACGGGTATGCTGACAGCTACCGAAGTGGCCACCCCCGAACATGTGGAACTGGCTCTGAAGTACGGCATTGACATCCTCTGGGTAGGAGCACGCACAACGGCCAACCCCTTTGCAGTCCAGGCACTGGCCGATGCCATGAAGGGAATAGAAAACCCCGTCTTCGTGAAGAACCCCGTCAACCCCGACCTTGAACTCTGGATTGGTGCGCTGGAACGCATCAACGGTGCTGGCATCAAGCGACTGGCTGGCATTCATCGCGGTTTCTCCAGCTACGACAAAAAGATTTACCGCAACTTACCCATGTGGCAGATTCCCATCGAACTGCACCGCCGCATTCCCAGTCTGCCCATCATCTGCGACCCCAGCCACATCAGCGGACGGCGCGACCTCATTGCCCCACTCTGCCAGCAAGCCATGGACCTCGGCATGGACGGCCTCATCGTGGAGAGTCACTGCAATCCAGACGAAGCATGGAGCGATGCCAGCCAGCAAGTGACACCCGACATCCTGGACTACATCCTCAGCATCCTTGTTATTCGCGACGAAGTGCAGACCACGGAAAACATCAAGGCACTGCGCAAGCAAATTGACGAAATAGACAACCAGCTCATCGACATTCTGGCCAAACGCATGCGCATCAGCCGAGAAATCGGACAGTACAAGAAGGAGCACGGCATGACCGTTGTGCAGACCAGCCGCTACAACGAAATCCTGGAAAAGCGCGGCGCACAGGGAGCACTGCTCGGCATTGGCCAGGAGTGTGTGAAGAAAATTTTTGAGCAAATACACGAAGAGAGTGTCAACCAACAAATTGAAATCATCAACAAATGAAAATACTTATCCTCGGCGCAGGCAAGATGGGGTCTTTCTTCACCGACCTGCTCTCCTTTGAACACGAAGTAGCCGTCTATGACATCGACCCCAAGCGGCTGCGATTCATGTACAACACACAGCGTTTCACCCTGCTTGACGAAATTGATGCCTTCCAGCCCGAGCTGGTCATCAATGCTGTCAGCCTGAAATACACACTGCAGGTCTTCGACCAAGTCATTCCCCACCTGCCCCAAAGCTGCATCCTCAGCGACATATCCTCCGTGAAGACAGGCTTCAAGGAATACTACGAAAAGACAGGGATGCGCTACGTCAGCACCCACCCCATGTTTGGCCCCACATTTGCCAATCTGGGCAAACTCTCCACAGAGAATGCCATCATCATCAACGAAGGCGACTTCATGGCACGCTGCTTCTTCAAGGAACTCTACTCGCGGCTGGAACTGCACATCTGCGAATACACTTTCGACGAACACGACCGCACCGTGGCCTACTCGCTCAGCATCCCCTTCATCAGCACCTTTGCCTTTGCCGCCGTCATGAAACATCAGGATGCACCAGGCACCACCTTCAAGCGACACATGAAGATAGCTCAAGGCGTGCTCAGCGAAGACGACACCCTGCTACGCGAAATCCTCTTCAACCCCTACACCAAAGACCAGGTGGAGCAAATCCGTGCCGAAATGAAGGAAATCATCGCCATCATCGACACCAAAGACGAAGAACGGATGCAGCAATTTTTAACTAAAATTCGGGCAAACATCAAATAAAAACAAGCAACAAGCCGTTTTTCCCAAAAAAAACATGTAAATTTGCACGCACAAATTATCAAATTTGCCATGAAAAGGAATATCATATTAAGCTTGTGCTTGATGGCAAGTCTCCTGATACAAGCCAGAAAATGGTCGGACGACATCATCACAGTGGGAGTTGGAGCCGGCATCAACTGTACATCAGCCATGAATGCCACCTACAACGACCGTACCTACACCAGCCAATTCTCTGGACACAACGTCATGCCCGACTTCCATGCCATCATCTTCGGCGTGCAGATAAACTACTCCAGCAACTTCGCCCATGCCCCCATGGGAGTGCAACAGTCGAGAAACGAAATCTCGCCCGACCACGTGCGCTATACAGTCTGCACACTGGGCTACCTCTTCCCCGTGCTTTCCACCAGAGACTCCGACGAAAAACACATGTCCACCTTCACCCTCTACGTCTCGCCCATCGTGGGAATCAAACGCCGTGCACAACTCTACTGCGACACCCGCAAGACTGCCTTCACCGATACCTACGGCGTATTCGGTGGCGGCATTGGCGTAAGATACAAACACATCTATCTGCTCGGCAACCTCACCAACCGAGGCTTCGGCTTTGCCGCAGGAGTAGCATTTTAATAAATCCGAATTACGAAATCCGAAATCCGAAAGGCCATCCGGATGGTTCGTAATTCGGATTTCGTAATTCGTAACTCGGATTTCGTAATTATTATAATATTATGAAAAAAACCCTCCTTACCCTTCTGAGCCTGTGCACCCTCAACGGCGCATGGGCACTTGACTGGTGCACAGCCAGCCAGCCCGTCACCTACACCGTCGTCGGGAAAACATCCCCCGTCGTAGAAATCGCCCTGCAAATGTTCCGCTCCGACATGAAAGAGGTAACTGGGCGTGAAGCACAGACCGCAAAGAACGCCACCATCCAAATCTATCAGCTCGACAAAGCATCAAGCAGCACCATCAGCCACCTGAAGAGCATCGGACTGCCCACCCGCCGCATCCAGCAAGAGCAAGACTGCCTCTACCTCGGTGTGAAGGAAGGCAAAATCATCGTCGCCGGCAACAACGGACGCGGCACAGCCTACGCCCTGCTCGAACTCTCGCGCCAGGCTGGTGTTTCGCCCTGGATCTGGTGGGGCGACTCACACCCCCAACCCCAAACCCGCCTCAGCCTCGCCGACGACTTTGAAACCTGCCAAAGCCCCACCGTCAGCTACCGAGGCATCTTCCTCAATGACGAAGACTGGAGCACACGCCACTGGGCAGGCATCACACTCGAACCCGAACTGCCCTACGGCACCATCGGCCCCAAGACCTACAAGAAAATCTTCCAGCTCCTGCTCCGCCTCCGCGCCAACGCCTTCTGGCCAGGAATGCACACAGGCACAACTGCCTTCTTCCAGGTGCCAGGCAACCGAGCCATGGCCGACTCCTGCTCCATCCTCATCGGCACCAGCCACTGCGAACCCATCTTGCGCAACAACCTGGGAGAGTGGAACCACCAGCAACGCGGCGACTACAACTTCCTCACCAACCGCCAGCAAGTGCTCGACTACTGGACCGAGCGACTCCGTGAAGTCAAGGGCGGCGAATACCTCTTCACCATCGGTATGCGCGGCATCCACGACGGCAGCATGGAGGGACCGAAGACAGCCGAAGAAAAACTCCACGCCCTCCAGGATGTCATCGACAGCCAGCGCACACTCATCAAGAAATACTTCCGCAGCGACGTAGAACACGTGCCACAAGTCTTCATCCCCTACAAAGAAGTGCTCGAAATCTACGAAAGCGGCCTCCGCGTGCCCGATGATGTCACCCTCATGTGGTGCGACGATAACTACGGCTACATGACCCGTCTCTCCGACTCCCAGCAACAACAACGTAGCGGTGGCGCAGGAGTCTATTACCACCTCAGCTACTGGGGCCGTCCCCACGACTACCTCTGGCTCAGCACCCAGCAGCCAGGTCTCATCTACAGCGAAATGCGCCAAGCATACGACCACAACGCCCGCCGCCTCTGGATAGTCAACGTACACGACCCAAAGGTGGCAGCCTATGACCTGGAATTCTTCCTCGACATGGCTTGGAACATCACAGACTTCCGTCCCGACAACCTCCTGCACCACCTGCTTCGCTGGCTCACCCGCGAATTTGGCGACAAGGCAGCCCAGCAGCTCCTGCCCGTCGTGACCGAGCACTACCATCTGGCCGCCATCCGCCGCCCCGAATTCATGGGCTGGACACAAGTGGAACTCGACAAGACACGGCACCCACGCGGACTCTCTGCCGTCACCTCCACAGAATTTACCAACGCCTTTGGCGACGAACTCAGCCGCCACCTACACAGCTACCAGACACTGGTCCAGGCTGTGGAACGCATTGAGCAGCAAATACCAGCCCGCCAACGCGATGCCTACTTCGCCGCCATCAAATACCCCATAGAAGCAGCCGCAGCCATGGCCACCAAGCAACTCTGCGCCCAGACAGCCCGCAGCCTCTGCACAGGACAAAGCGACAAAGCCGTACTCACACGCCAGCCACGCCTCCTTGCAGCCACAGCCCGCAGCCTTAATGCCTACTACACCATCCGCACCCTCACCGACTACTACAACAACCAACTGGCGGGCGGCAAGTGGCACGGCCTCATGAACATGGCACCACGCGACTTGCCCGTCTTCGGCGCACCCCTCCTGCCCTGGCTTCCCACAGCCCAGGAAGCAGCCCAGTACGCCAACGCTGACACCCAGCCACACCCCATCGACACAGACGGAGCCATCGTGCGCAATGCCAGTCAGTACACTACCGCCACCAGCGGCGCACAGCCCATCCAGATGCTCGGCCACAGCATGAACGCCGTCAGCCTGCCCCGTGGCGGAACCCTCACCTACGAAATCGACCTCACCCGTCCACTCAAGGGAGTGCTCCGCACAGCCACCATTCCCACCCAGGCCAACGACAAAGGCGACATCCGCTACAGCGTCAGCATCGACGGAGCTGCCCCTACCGCCTACAGCCTGAAAGAACCCTTCCGCAGCGAGCGATGGAAACAAAACGTCCTGCGCGGCCAAGCCCTCCGCACCCTCAACGTTGACCTCACCGCAGGTCGCCACACACTCACCATCACAGCCCTTGACGACCACATCATCATCGACCAATGGATGCTCGACCCCAAAGCGGACCGCAAATTCTACGTTTTCCCCATTAACAATTAACCATGCAGCCCAAAACAACCAGCCCAACTCCTCTACTTGGAATAAAAAAACACATTGAAGCATTGAAGCGAGCAAGATTAAAAAAATCAAAAAAACATTGCTAATACTTAAACGATTTTGCGGTGTCGGAAAATGGTTGTTACTCAAGAAACGTCCGTCTTCTTCTGTTGAATTTTCAGACGAAGAAGAATGGTTTTAACGGACGGTGGCTGCAAGAAATTGCAGCCACTTTGCTTCAATGCTTCAATGCTTCAATGCTTCAATGCTTCAATGCATTTTTTTCTTCCGCCACGTTTCTGTTTTAGGTGTGTTCTATAAATGGATTTTTGAACACAGAGGCATAAGAATGAAGAATGAAAAGTGAAAAGTGAAAAATCTAAGTTACAGTTTAGTCAGCATTAGGATGCGTTTAGCCCCTGTAACTTAGATTTTTCACCTTTACTCTTTACTCTTCACTAAAAGACTATTCTTCGCCGATAATCTTCCAGCAACCGGCTGCAATGGCACCGCCAACGAATGGGCCAACGATGAATACCCAGAGGTCGCTGAGTGCCTGACCGCCTTCGAAGAGGGCTGGACCGATGGAGCGTGCGGGGTTGACGCTGGTACCTGTGTAGTGGATTCCTACAAGGTGGATGAGGATGAGGGAGAGGCCGATGGCCAGACCAGCGAAGTTGCCTGCACCCTTCTTTGCGTCGGTTGTGCCGAGCACGACAAGAACGAAGATGGCTGTGAGCACGATTTCGGCAATGAGGCCAACGGTTGTGCCGTGGTCACCGCAGCTGTTGGCACCAGTAGTTGTGCCGCCTGCCAGCACGAGGTCGGTAGAGGTGAGGGCAAAGAGGATGGCTGCACCGAGGATGGCACCGATGACCTGGAACACCATGTACATGCAAGCGTCCTTTGCACTGATGCGGCCAGAGAGGAGGCAGCCCAGCGTAATGGCAGGATTGATGTGGCAGCCCGATACGCCGCCGATGGTGTAGGCCATGGCTACCACTGCCAGACCAAAGGCCATGGCTGTGCCGACTACGCTGGCTGTGTCAACGCCGCAATTGAGGCTGACAGCTGTGCCGCAGCCGAGGAGTGTAAGCACGAGTGTGCCTACCATTTCTGCAAGATACTTTTTCATAAATTTCTTGGTTTTTTAATGGTTATTGATTGTAAACAAAAAAGTGTACCAGCGGACACATTGTTCACTGATACACCTTTAGGGGGAGTGTCGTTAGTTGTTCTCAGGGCGGAGCTGACGAACCACTTCGGCTGTGCGCCACATTTCAGAGTCGTGCAGTGCCTTGAGTTCTTTCTCCAAACCTACGCGGTAGTCTGGCTTTGAGTTGGCATCGATAGAAATCTGAGCCTCGTTGCCGCTCTTCACTGACTGGTAGAGCTTCTGGACAACTGGCTTGATGGCATCGTGGAACGGACCCATCCAGTCGAGTGCACCGCGCTGTGCTGTGGTAGAGCAGTTGGCATACATCCAGTCCATACCGTTCTTGGCAAACAGCGGCATGAGCGACTGGGTGAGTTCCTCAACGGTCTCGTTGAAGGCTTCAGATGGTGTGTGACCATTCTCACGGAGCACTTCATACTGAGCCAGGAGCAAGCCCTGGATGGCGCCCATCAGTGAGCCACGCTCGCCTGTGAGGTCGGAAGTAGCTTCGCGCTGGAATGTAGTTTCAAACATGTAGCCTGAGCCAATGCCAATGCCCAGAGCCAGTGTGCGGTCGAGTGCACGGCCTGTAGCGTCGTTATAGACGGCGTAAGAAGAGTTCAGACCACGGCCTTCGAGGAACATGGTGCGGAGTGATGTGCCACTGCCCTTTGGTGCAACCATGATGACGTCGATGTCCTTTGAAGGCACACAGCCTGTGCGGTCATTCCATGTGATTGCAAAGCCATGAGAGAAGTAGAGTGCCTTGCCTGGAGTGAGGTACTTCTTCAGGGTTGGCCATACCGACATCACGGCTGCATCGGAAAGCAGACACATGATAATGGTGCCTTTCTCGGCAGCTTCTTCAATGGAGAAGAGTGTTTCGCCTGGTACCCAGCCGTCCTTGATGGCCTTCTCGAAAGTCTTGCCCTGACGCTGACCAACGATGACGTTGAAGCCGTTGTCGCGAAGGTTGCAAGCCTGACCTGGGCCTTGCACACCATAACCAATTACTGCAATCTGCTCGTCTTTCAGAATTTCACGAGCCTTCTCAAGTGGGAATTCCTCACGGGTGGTTACCTCTTCGATAACACCACCAAAATTCATTTTTGCCATTTTTAATTGTGATTTAGGCCCCTCCTAACCATCCCTTTCATCTACGGGGAGCAGTTCTGCGGGGCGTTGTTAATGATGAATTGTTAATGATGAATTACTTTCTTTTCTTCTCACGCTCAGCCAAGTATTCGTCCAAGTGTTCGGTGAAGTCCTTGGTGATGGCAATACGGCCAGAGCGTACAAACTGGAGCACACAGCCCAGTGCCTTCAGCGAGTCGTAGAGCGAGAGGATGTCGCTGGTGATGCCCGTCTTCTCGATGGTGGCATACGTGGGGTTTACCTCCACAATGTGAGCGCCATGCAGTCGCACCATGCGGCAGACGCTTTTGTTCTCCAGCATCACGGGCGTACTGATTTTCAGCAGACAGGTCTCGTTGATGAAGATTTCTTCGTCGGTGAAGAAGTTCGCTTGCAGCACGTCAATCTTCTTCTCAATCTGCGCCGTCAGCATCTTGGCCATCACGAGGTCGCAATTGGCCGTGATGGTGTATTTATGTGCGCCCGGCGTACTGGATGCACACACGTTCAGCGACTCGATGTTGACTTGCCGACGTGTGAAAACGGCTGTAATCTGACTCAGCAGACCCGGCACGTTTTCCGAGTAAATAATAAAGGTATATAGCTTTACTTGTTCCATTCGTTCTGCGGTTTTGCATTCTTGCGTTTCTGCGGTTTTACGTTCTTCTGCGGTGTGTTCGGGTGCCAGTATCTTGTCACACCTTCCACAGGTCTGGCAGTCGCCACACTGTCCTCCAGTTCTGCCTGTCAACATTCCAGCAACATTTCATCGACATTGGCTCCAGGCGGAGTCATGGGCAGGACATTGTCTTCTTCCTTGATGGCACACTGCAAAAGGTAAGGCCCAGGCGTGGCGAGCATCTCCTGGATGGCTGCGTCGAGTTCTGCACGCTCCACCACCGTCTTGGCAGGAATGCCGTAGCCCTTTGCTATCAGTTCGTAGTCGGGATTGGCCATCGGCGTAAACGAATAGCGGTGCTGGAAGAACATCTCTTGCCATTGGCGCACATTGCCCAGATAGTTGTTGTTCAGCAGAATCATCTTCACGGGTGCACCCTGTTCCATGATGGTGCCCAGCTCCTGAAGGGTCATCTGCATACCGCCATCGCCACAGAACATGCACACCGTGCGGTCGGGTGCACCAAAGGTGGCTCCAATGGCAGCAGGAATGGCGAAGCCCATTGTTCCCAGTCCGCCCGAAGTGACGATGCTGCGAGGCTTCGTAAACTTAAAGTAGCGACAAGCAAACAGTTGGTTCTGCCCCACGTCTGTCACGAGGATAGCCTCGTTCTTCGTGGCCTCGCTTACCTTGCGAACCACCTCGCCCATGAGCAGCGGACCTTCCGTCGGGTGCAGTGCCTTACTGATTACCTTGTTATATTCTTTCTCTTCGTATGGCTTGAAACCGTCAATCCACGACGTGTGTGTAGTCTTGTCGAGCAGAGCCGTCACCGCTGCCAGCGTCTTCTTGCAGTCGCCGTGCACAGCCAGGTCAACCTTCACGTTTTTGTTGAACTCCGAGCGGTCAATGTCGAAGTGGATAATCTTTGCTTGTCGGGCATACGTCTGCAGGTTGCCCGTCACGCGGTCATCGAAACGCATCCCCACGGCAATGAGCAGGTCACACTGGTTGGTCATCACGTTGGGACCCAGATTGCCGTGCATACCCAGAATGCCCTTGTTCAGACGGTGGTCACTCTCAATGGCACTCAGTCCCAAGAACGTGGTGCCACAAGGCAGGTCAGCCTTCTCCAGGAAAGCCTTCAGTTCCTCGCGGGCATTGCCCAGCTCTACGCCCTGCCCTACCAAGACAAAGGGCTTCACGCTGTCGTTAATCATCTTGGCCGCACGCTTGATTTCCTCTTCATCCACATCTGGGTCTGGCTCATAGCTGCGGATAAAGTCTGCTGTAGCTGGCTGGAAGTCCACCATGCCCGTCTGCGCATTCTTCGCAAAGTCGAGCACCACAGGCCCCGGACGACCGCTCTTGGCAATGTAGAAGGCACGAGCCACAGCCCATGCCACATCCTCGGCACGGCGAATCTGGTAGCTCCACTTCGTGATAGGCGACGTAATGCCGACAACATCGACCTCCTGGAAAGCGTCTGTACCCAGCATGGCTACGCCCACCTGTCCGCAGATGACCACCAGCGGCGTAGAGTCAATCATGGCATCAGCCACACCCGTAATGGTGTTGGTAGCACCAGGGCCGCTGGTCACGATGGCACAACCCACCTTTCCGCTCACACGGGCATACCCCTGTGCAGCATGTACAGCTCCCTGCTCATGGCGAACAAGGATGTGGTTCAGCGTTTTCTTATGATCGTAAAGTGCATCGTAGGTCGGCATGATGCTGCCGCCAGGGTAGCCAAAGAGAACATCCACGTTCTCGTGCTCCAAGGCCCGCATCATCGCTTCTGCACCAGTTATCTTTTCTGTCATCTTTTTTCTTTTTTTCTAGTAAGCCTAGTTTTTCTAGTTAGCCTAGTTTTTCTAGTAAGGCTAGTCTCTCTAGTAAGACTAGCCTCTCTAGCAAGACCATTTACTCAATAATTCTTACACCGCCCTTATCAGCTGATGAAACGCTCTGGGCGTAAGCACGCAGGGCTTTTGAAACCACACGGTTGCGCTTCAGTGGCTGCTGCGGACGAGCCGCCAGCTCCTCGTCGCTCAAGCGCACATTGATGCTGCGGTTCGGAATGTCGATGTCAATGATGTCACCATCCACAATCTTGCCGATGTTGCCACCATTGGCTGCCTCAGGCGATATGTGGCCGATGCTCAGGCCGCTGGTGCCGCCACTGAAACGTCCGTCGGTAATCAGCGCACACTCCTTGCCCATGTGCATACTCTTAATATAAGAGGTGGGGTAAAGCATTTCCTGCATACCAGGGCCACCCTTCGGTCCTTCATGCGTGATGACCACCACGTCGCCCTTCTTCACCTTGCCGCCCAGGATGCCCTCGCAAGCATCTTCTTGCGAGTCGAACACTACGGCTGGGCCACTAAACTTCCAGATGCTTTCATCCACACCTGCCGTCTTCACCACACAGCCGTCCTGAGCAATGTTGCCAAACAGGATGGCCATGCCGCCATCCTTCGTGTAGGCGTGTTCGATATCACGGATGCAGCCCGCCGTGCGGTCTGTGTCCAGCGTTTCGTAATTGGTATTTTGCACACCCAGTTCGTTGCAGAACACACCAGCAGGTGCACTGCTGTAGATGCGTCGTGCCTCTGGGTCAACCGTTTCTTTCAGAATGGAATACTTCTCAATGTCCTCGGCCAGCGTTGCGCCGTTCACCCTACGGACACGGGTATCAATCAGTCCACCCTTGGCCAGTTCGCCCAGCAGGTTCAGCATACCGCCGGCACGACCACACTCCTGCACACTGTACTTCTGACTGTTCGGAGCCAACTTGCACAGGAACGGAGTCTTGCGCGAAAGGGCATCAATGTCCTTCATTGTGAAATCCACACCAGCCTCCTGTGCCACAGCCAACAGATGAAGCACCGTATTGGTGCTGGCACCCATTGCGATGTCCAGCGTCATGGCATTCAGGAACGCCGTCCGCGTAGCGATCGAGCGAGGCAACACACTTTCGTCGCCATCCTCATAATAAGCCAGCGCATTCTTCACAATCTGACGGGCAGCCGCCTTCATCAGTTCCCTGCGGTTCACGTGCGTAGCCAGAATGGTGCCATTGCCTGGCAGACTCAGGCCAATGGCCTCAGTCAGGTTGTTCATCGAGTTGGCAGTGAACATGCCCGAACAGCAACCGCAGCCCGGACAGGCACGATTCTCCACCTCGGCCAGTTCTTCGTCCGAGACGGTCTTGTCGGCTCCCTTCACCATGGCTGCAATCAGGTCGAGGTTCTCGCCCTTATACTGGCCAGCCTCCATGGGGCCTCCGCTCACAAACACGGCAGGGATGTTCAGTCGCATAGCAGCCATCAGCATTCCCGGCGTAATCTTGTCACAGTTCGAGATGCAAATCATCGCATCCGCCTTGTGCGCATTGCACATATATTCCACCGAGTCAGCAATGATGTCGCGGCTCGGCAGCGAATACAACATGCCGTCGTGCCCCATCGCGATGCCATCGTCAATGGCAATCGTATTGAACTCGGCAGCGTAGCAGCCCAGCTTCTCAATCTCCTGCTTCACAATCTGTCCAGCCTCATGCAGATGCGTGTGTCCTGGGACAAACTGAGTAAACGAATTGACAATGGCAATGATTGGCTTGCCAAACTGCTCACGCTTCATGCCGTTGGCTACCCACAGGGCACGCGCCCCAGCCATTCGACGACCTTCTGTGCATACAGCACTGCGTAACTGATGTTTCATCCTGCCTATATATATAAATAATGTGTAAATCTTCCTGTTTCCGTCTTTCACCTACAGCACAAAGCCTCTCATGCCAGGCACGAAAGAACGAAATCGCTGCAAAATTACAACTTTCCATCGAAAGAAACGACATTAAAACAAGAAAAAACTCCTTTTTCTTACAAAAAGGCACAAAAGGCACACAAACACATATCCTTTTCACGAATAAAAAGCAAACAGAACAGCAGAAAACACGAAGGTACCCCTCCGTGTTTTCCGCATCATTACCATAGTTTCTACCACGTTATCAAGTCGCCGTCATCATCATCTTCCGTTCCGCCTCCACGCCGTTTTGCGTATTCAGGCTGGTCAGAATAAATGTTGTGCGGAGAATTCATAAGCATCAATGAATCCACCTTCAGTGGGGTTACAGTCACAACGGGCTGCTGATATACTTTCTTTTCCATTTTTATGTTGTCTTGCTTGATTATTAAATGAAACATCTATACGCTCTTAGCGAACAAGGAACTTCTTGCCCTGCGAAATGTAAATGCCCTTCGGCAACAGGCTCTTCCCGGCAAGCGTTTCAGCCATGCGGCGGCCCTGCAGGTCGTAAACGGCATCATCATCGCTCATTTCGTCTTGCTTAACAGCTGTGATGCTGCTGGCATCGCCACGGATGCGAAGCGGAACATATTGGACCGGAGTAAATCCTTCTGTTACCTGTTCATTTCTACCAGACCAAACTTCCAGCCAAGCGCGGTGGGCACCGATGTGGAATCCAAATCCGTCTTCTGCCCCCCAGTACCAGCCGAACACGTCTTCCCATTCCGTACCTGTGGGACCGTAGCTCAGCTTGTAGTAATACAACGAATTATTAGAAGTACCACTAATCAAGCAGCCATCGTCTGTTCCAGACAAGGAGTTCGCTCCCGTATATGTTGCATCGGATGTCGTGAGGACCATATTATATGAGGTTGGTGTATCTGTCTCCGGCCCGCAAATCACCACAGGAGTACCGGCAGGAACGATGCCTCCGTCTTCTGCAACCGTTGTATAAACAAGTTCCACATTTTTCCATACCAATTTGCTTTTCGGACTCACGGCCATTGCCGACAGTCCTTCCGGCAGCTGCACAGCCCACTGGCTGTTGTAATAAGTGGCATAGCCCGCAGGAGCCAGCGTGATGTTGGCGACCATGTTGACCGTGAAGTAGCCGCCAAGGAATTTGCCGTCCGTGAACTTGGCTTCGTAGTTGGCCTTGTATGCCTCTGGCACCAGCAGATAGGCAGGAGCCTCCTCCGTGCCCACGCCCGCAAAGGCTGTGGCAGAGAAGTTGGTGTCGAACTTCGTCGTGACATCCCTGTTGAACTTCACCAGCTGCAGGGCAGTGCAGTTCTGGAAGGCCGCAGCATCCAACTGCGTCAGGCTGCTGGGCAGGTCGATGCTCTCAAGCGCAGTACAGCCGTCGAAGGCATTGGCGCGGATGCGCGACACACGCCCCAAGATGTTGACCTCCTCCAGCTTCGTACAGCCGCTGAAGGCATTGGCCATAATCTGTGTGACAGATGCAGGGACAGTGAAACGCCTCAGAGCCGTGCAGCCTTCAAGCATTCTGGCAGGAATCGTTGTCATCCCTTCGCCCACCTCTATGCTTTGCAGCGACAGGCAGGAAGAGAACGCACGGCTCCCTATCGTCGTGATGCTCGACGGAATCACCATTGAGGTAATCTTCCTGTTCAGCCTGTAGTTCTCAACCGACGAACTGCCGTAGAAAGCCTTCTCCGCAATCTCCGTCACAGGCACGTCGCGATTTGAACCGTTATCTACAGCTGTGATGCTTGACAGGATTTCCAGGTCATACAGCTTGCTGCTGTTCGCTACCAAGGTTGCTTCGTCAACGCCTGTCACCACATAGTGCTCTTCCACATCGTCTGTTGCAGCCACGTAAATGTAAGTGATGCCGTTCTTTGCCACCGTAGCAGCAGGGCTTGCTTCGTCTTCTGCCGCTTGCAGGGTAAAGTAGCCACCGTAAAACTGACTGTTAGAGAACTTCTCTGCATAATTGTCATAGTATTCAGCAGGAACGATAAGGGGGATGGGGGATGAGGATGTGCCAACACCTTTAAAAGCAGTAGAATCAATGCTGCTAGGAATGTTTCCTTTTAATGCAACGAATGTCAGACCGCTGCATCCTTCGAAAGCACCGCCACCTATTGTTGTCACGCCGCTTGGAATCTCAATGGATGTCAGGCCACTGCAGCCATAGAAAGCATAAATTCCGAGACTGGTCACACTGCTGGGAATCGTTATCGAGGTCAGGCCACTGCAGCTATAGTATTTGCAATTTACTTTATATCAACGAATTGTATGTTAAACGGTAGAAAAGTGGTGACATGGATTCTGTGAAGAACAAAAAGGATTAAGATTTAACGTATTTAACTTTCTTTTTAGAGGCGTATGGCGAGCGGATTTGTGATGTCACTTTCATTTATCTCTTCCAATCTGCTCGGCAAACTGACGGGGTGTCTTACCTACGTGGTTTTTGAAATACTTGCCGAAGAAGGAAGGGTTTGGAAAATTCAGCTTATCAGCTACTTGCTGTACTGTATAATGTTCAGAGCGCAACAACAATTTAGCTTCTAAAATGACGTGCTCGCCGATAATGTCAGAAGGAATGCGTCCACACGCACGACGTATCATTTGGCCGAAATACTTAGGGGTGACACATTGCAAATCAGCATAGAAAGCCGTTTCTCGGTGTACGCGGAAATGATGGCGGACATCGTTCACGAACCGAGTATAGATTACCTCCGAACGCTTTGTCTTGTCAGTCTGTTTCCCCAACCGCGTCTCCATGTGCTCGTGCGCATCCTCCAAAATACTGGTCACCACCTGAAGATAGCCTCTCAGCGCATCCTCTTTGTGGTTGAAATCGTCATCGCTAATGATACCGCACATCAGATTGTAAATACTTACAAGATGTGTGACGGTCTTTTCATCTGTATGAAGAGTTACAGAGTCAAAAGCTGACAAAAGAACAGAATCCGAAATCTCTTTATGTGGGAAGATATGGAAAAACGGAGCGGCAACCATCAGCGCTATAACCCGAGTCCCTTTGAACAGACGCAACGACTCGAATATGGTATTATACCTGACTACTATTATATCACCATCACTCATTGTGTAGTCCTTTAGGTTCAGCCGCAATTTTATACGTCCTTGTACACAGAGAATGAACACCATCATTAGTGTACGGACGGGGTAGTGTACGAACTCAGTCTCGATTTCCTTGCCCTCTTGGTATCCATTCAATGTATCATAGAGAGCTACCCCTTTTTTATACATTGCTTGAGCGAAGTTCGGAAAATCCGAAAACGGTATGTGGGTTATCATTGGATGCTAAATGTTTTGTTCTGCAAATATAGTAAAAAGGAACAGAATTCTAATTGTTTTTGTATAGAAAAAATACAAAACACAATCCTATGGGACATTTTTGTGGTCGCATTGATAATATAAATTTATAAAATAATGTATAACTTTGCACCCAAATAAGTGTTTAACGTAAATAAATGACTTGAACATGAAGCAACTATTCTTAATTCTCACGATGCTTTCATTCGCCATGTCTATCATCGGGCAGACAACAGAAAAGCAGCCAGTCATGCAATTTGATTTTTCGCAGGTTAACGGAACCAGTGTCACTGAGACCGGTGGAACCGATATCCATGGCACATTGCGCGGAGGGGCAAAGGTTGTGGAGATGGGCGACTTCCATATCCTTTCGCTTGGCAATGGCAGCGCCTACTTTGACATGAGCAAGCAGGCTGGCACGCTAATGAGCGGTATGGATACACTGAGTGTCTCGGTTTATTACCGAGTGGATGACGAACAAAATATCTCGGAGAATGGCAATTTCCTCTGGTGCTTTTCCACCTCCTCGGCTTGTACGGCCACGAGTGGCAAGTTTACGGCCTACAGAGTCAATGCCCAGCGAGCATCAACTTCGCAAGGTGGCTACCAGCAACAGCAATTTATTGAGGTGGGAAACCCTTCCGAACGCGGTGTATGGAAACACGTGGCTTACATTCAGGAAAAGACACGCGGACGGCTCTACATCGATGGCAAGCTCATCGGCACCAACACACAGATGTTTGTCAATTCATCGAACTACACCACATCGCCCTCCTACTGCTGGATAGGACGTTCGCCATTCTCAGGTGATGTCTACCTGCGAAATACGCTCGTCACGGATTTTCGACTCTACGATGTTGCACTCACTGCCGACGAAGTGAAGCAACTGGCCGCCAAGACACAGCAACTTCAGGAGGCCTTTCGCTTTGGAACGCCTGGCGATGCATCAGCTCTGGCCGCTGCCGTAGCTGAGGGCAAAGCCTTTGTAGAAAGCAGTGAAGCGCAAGCCTATCCGCCACTGGTGCTGCTGGAGTACAAGGATGCGCTCCGGATGGCCGACATCGTTGCAAGAGACGGGCGAATGAGTCAAACCATTATCGATGCCCGCCTGAAGGCTCTTAGGGATGCCCGCACACAATTGGAAACTACGCGCGATTTCGTCTTCCCCCTGAGCGACATTCGCGAGAGTTACAGCCGCAATCGCGGCTTCATACACCCGGGCGGCCTGCATACTGAGGCCGACTTCGCGCGCATACGCCGACAGATCAGCGAGGGTAACACCGCTGTCAAGGCTGCCTACAACCGCCTGTGCAAGGACAATCTGGGGCAGAGCAGCAAGGTTGTGAGTCCCGTTAAGACCATCATACGCAACGGAGGGACGGGCGATGCCTACATCAACGCGGCACAGGGTGCGGCCTGCATCTACATGAATGCGCTCAGGTGGAAGATAGACGGGTCGAAAGCCCATGCCCGTAATGCCGTGAAAAACTTAATGGGATGGGTCGATATGGACAGCGGAGTGTCAGGCAGCGAGTACGTGCTCTGTGCTGTCTATGGGTTCCAGTTTGCACAAGGAGCCGAACTGCTGCGTGACTTCGACGAGTGGAGCGAGGAAGATCAGACCCGCTGCCGCCGCTGGATGGTGAACACGTGGTATCGAGTGGCCAACGACTTCCTGCATTGGCACAACGGACAGTGGGTCAACGCCGATAGCTGGTATGGCTATCGCCCTGGCTCGTTCTGGAGCAACTGGGAACTGTGCTGTGCCCTGTGCATGGTCAGTGTGGGCGTTTTCTGCGACGATGTGTACATGTATAATCAAGGGCTCTCCTACTTGAAGTACGACCAGCTCTACGGATACGACCGCTGTTGCAACAAGAAGATTTGCGAAAAGTGTAGCTGCCCCGAAACCGTGACGGCAGCTGCCTACCACTATCAAAACTACGAGCCCTCAGTACCTTATCTATATAACGACGGTTGCATGGGCTTCATGGGCAACCTTATCCCTGTGCTTCATGACGACGAACGAGGCCCCTACGGTAAGTTGGGACAAATGCAGGAGTCGGGGCGCGACCAAGGCCACTGCCTCATGTCCATCGGCCTCTCGTCCGACATCTGCCAGACAGCATGGAGCCAGGGCGATGACCTCTACGGCTACATGGACAACCGTATATCGGCTGGTGCTGAGTTCGTGGCTGCCTACAACTATGCAAGCCTCGAAGACCTGCCCTGGACGGAGTACCGCTATGCCGATCGCCTGACGGCATTTTCCGAAAACGTGTGGCGCATGACAGGCCCTAGTAGTCTGTAAAGCCTAAAAGTTGACTAAAGACGTCTGTTTTATACACGAAATCCACTTCGACTTGTCTAGCAAGGAAATATTGTCGCAACACACTGATTATCAGGTAAACAACTTGCGTATGTCAAATATTTTTA
>JAFTEV010000040.1 GCA_017453465.1 Bacteroidaceae bacterium
AGAGATTCTCATCCATCGGTCTCCTGTATATCGTCGTTTTCTTCATGATTACGTCGTTTGGTACTGCAAAGGTACAAAATTATATCGAATTATCGTCAGAAATATCTGACTATCAGTTTGCTAATTTTTAGAACATCCCATATACCATCTTCAACACTACTGTCAACTTTTAAAATGATAGAGCATACAGGTCCAGTGCCTGGATTAATTGGTTGTTTTTTAGCACTATAATAAGAACGATTTTCTATAAAGAGAAATTTATACGTTGACTCGATAAAAGAAGCCGTCCATGTATCACCCATTCGATTAGGATCAGGCTCAACATAATAATAACGTTCATCATCGTCATTATAAAAACCTTTTATTGCTTCTACACCATCTGGCAAATTTAAATTTGCACCAATGCCTCTGATAGGACAGTCATTATCCATTTCAATAGTTAATGTGACGTTTTCACCAGGCTGTGCAGTGATGTCTGAGAATTTTAATTGTGCAGTACCTATTTCTGCACTGGCCAGCATCGGCAGCAGTGCCATCGTCAATAAAGAGAAAATCTTTTTCATAATCTTCTTTTTTTAAATAATTTGTTGTTAATGAATAAAATTAGTGTTAGTCCAAAAGGTCGGGGAGAAGACAGAAAAAGAAAACGTGGACTAATTACTTTCGTCTATGTTTCCCAGGTATCGCCAATAACCTATTGTAAAAATCAAAAGAGAAAACAAAAGTAAAAGCAAAGCCTAATAAAACTTGTATTTTCAGATGTTTAGGCGATGTGTTGTTGTAGGTTGATTTTCCTTTATTTTACTTTTTATTCGCTTTAATTTGTTACTTTTTTGTTACTTTATTTGGTGGGTAACAAAAAAATGCCTACCTTTGCACATGGTAACAAATCAATATTTCAAAACGATGGCAAAGAAAAAACAGCCCAAAAAGGCCAAAGAGCCGATTAGGATTCGATTTAAGCAGTTGGCAAATGGTAGTCAAAGCATCTATCTTGACACCTACAGGAACGGCAAACGCTCGTATGAGTTTCTGAAACTCTACATTGTGCCAGAGGTTGATGAGGCTACACGCCTACAGAACCAGAACACGATACAGGCGGCAACGGCTATCAAGTCACAGCGTCTTATTGATATGGCAAATGATGAGGCAGGGATAACGAAAGCATCACACCGCTCAAAGATGCTATTGACTGACTGGATGAGGTACTACAGCGACCACAAGAAAAAGACAGGTCAGAGCGATGCCTTTTCCAAACAGATTGACAAGGCGATTCGACACCTTGTTTTGTACAAAGGCGATAAGGTGACAATGAGAGAGATTGATAAGGCTTATTGTTTGGGCTTTATTGACTACCTCAATAGCTTGCAGATGGCCAACGTAACAACGGCAGGTTATTTCAGATGCCTTAATTGTGCATTGAATATGGCGGTTAAGGATGAGGTGATACCATTCAACCCCATAACCAAGATAAGCAGCGACCAGAGGATAAAGATACCAGAGAGCACACGCGAGTATCTGACGGTTGATGAGGTTAAGAAACTGATTGCAGCCGATTGTATCAATGAAGCCACAAAAAGAGCCTACCTTTTCAGTTGTTTTTGTGGCTTGAGATACAGCGATATAAAGGCTTTGACGTGGGGCGATGTGGTTAAGGATGGTGAGCAGTACAGGGTTAAGATTGTGATGGTAAAGACCCAAAAGACACTCTATTTGCCATTATCAAAGGAGGCTTTAAGATGGATGCCAGAACGAGGCGAAACAAAGGACACAGACAAGATATTTGACTTACCAAGCCAATGTTACTTGAACGTGGTATTAAGAACATGGGCGAAAAATAGCGGCCTATCAAAGCACGTTACATTCCACACTGCCAGACATACATTTGCAACACTTGAACTGACTGCAGGAGCAGACCTTTACACGGTGAGCAAACTATTAGGCCACACCCAAGTAAAGACTACCCAGATATATGCAAAGATTGTGGATAAGAAAAAGGATGAGGCCGTGAACCTTGTTAGCAATCTGTTTGACGAATAGGAGGCAGGGATATGGAAGATATAGAATACATCGAACTAATAGCCAATGGGATGAAAACCAAGGGTGACATTGAAAAGCGTTTGGAATTATACACCGATGCGGCCAGACGGGATTTTTGCATGAAGTTGTATGGCCGCATACCGATGGGCAATGTACCGACACAAGAGGAATTCGAGGCAGGGCATATTGTGTCCGGCCTCACACCTCAACAGGAATTCGAAATGAAGAATCTGGAGGTGGCACTCACACACATTGAAAGTCTATTCGGCATTAGTATATTTCCAATGGAGCCAGAGAAAACGACATACACCAACCAACATGAACCAGAGGCATACAAATCAAGAAAGAGGGGCAGACCTACATATCCCATTGCATCTTTCATCCTTGAACCTGACAAAGATTCCCTATTGAAGCGGATGCACGATTTAATGGATGGTAAAACAGGAAAGAATGCGCTTGTTATCATCAAAGCGTGTGTTGTTATTGGATATATGACAAAGCCACAATACAAGGCCGTTGTTAATGAATTTGGGAATATCTGCAGTCAATCTTGTTACAATGCCAACATGGGCGAAAACACTATTAGAACACAGACATCAGAAAAGGTTGTTTATCAAAACTGCAACAAGTTCACAGAACAAGAAATAGAATCGGCAATAATGAGCCTAAAACAGACATAAAAAAAGCCCGATTTTGTGATAAAAATGGCGTAAAAAGGTACATAATAATAGCGTCTTTTTACGCCTTTCTTTTTCCTTTTATGCTGTTTCTTTCAGTGTTACCTTTGCACAAAATTTCAAACGTAACACTGAAAAGGTATGGCAGAAGATTTGATATTACAGAGGCTTGAAGCGATTGAGCGTAACAGCCTTTTGGCAGCAAAGAATGTGCTGACCATTGACGATGTTGTGTTCCTTACTGGACTAACCAAAGGCCACATCTACAAACTGACGTGTAATCGCCAGATTCCCCATTACAAGCCCAATACGCGATTGCTCTACTTTGACCGCAAGGAAATAGAGGGATGGATGAAACAGAACCGCCAGAACACCCAGACAGAGGCAGAACAGGCGGCAGCAGCTTACATAGTAGGCCATAACAAGTAACACCCATTGACAATGAGCAAGCGGATATATTACAACGTACCTTGCACCCTGTTTCGGGATTACCTCAAAGATGCCATGCACCGTAAAAGAATCTTTGATGATGTCTTAGTATATGCCATCTATGCCGAGTTTATGAGGCTACAGGATGAGGAAACCGATGAGGCTAAGAGATTCGATAAGGCTTGCAAGAATATGGGGTGTATGGCTTACAAAATGAATGACGTGCTATTACAAGGGGCAAAACTTTGTGCGTCTGGCAAAGGAGAGGCTTATTGCTCCATTGAGGCCGATAAGTTCTGGCAACAGGTCAATGAGCAACAAACAGACGAAGAGAGGGCGTTGTTTCTGGCATGGGTGGCACTGAAATCCATCATAGGGAATAAGCCGTACATAAAGACCAATAATGCACTATGGCTTTCACGGATGGATGGCAACAGCAAGAAAAAGGAAAGAGGATTCAAGCACAAGCACATATACACCGAGGCCGTGGAGAGATACAATAGCCTTTATAAGTGCAGAAGATTGAGAGCCTTATTGTTTGAATATTATCACGTTTCCTTTTTTTCCGATGGTGTGAGAGGCTTTTATTTTTCACTCACATTGGATATGGAGAGATTATTGAGAGCCGTGAAAGATAGTACCAGGACAAATGCAATTAGCAAGTATAACGAGGCAAAGAAAGCGGCATTGGAAGCATTAAACCATGACTGCAATCATAACTGCAACCATGACTTAAACCATAACTGCAACCTTAAATAAAGAGACACCCCAAAATCGAAAACAATATGGCACTAAGATTCAAAGTTGAGACGCTTGAAGATAAAGTAAGATTCTACGTTAAAGGCATAGAGTTGGATTTGTCCTACCATGCTGCATCATGCCTTTGCAACACCATCATAGAGGCTTGTTTGGAGAGGAAAGAATCTAAAGCAAACAAACGTCAATGGTGGCTATTACGCGCCAAGCAGGGTAAGCGATGCAATATAAGAGAGGGCAACAGGCAGGACTATGAGGATTTCTTGAAAGCCAATGGCATTGACATCGATTCATTGAGGGAATCCAACTTAGGCCATACCTATCGAGGCAAGCCACATGAAAAGGAAAAGGCAAAACCGCTATCAAGAAAAGAGCGTGAGGCACAGCGTAAGGCAGCACAGCAAGCCAAGATAGAGGCATTGAAACAGAAATACCACATACCCCCAAAAGATGTGCAACCATGACTGCAATCATAACTGCAACCGCTATTTCAATCAGAATTTCAATCTTAATAAAGATGATTTAATAAATATATATCCCCCTACCCCCCTATTGGGGGGCATCCCCCAAGGGGCAAAAACTCAAACAAGAATGGAGAAAGGATATTGGAAAAAATTAGAGCCAGAGGCCATGAATGGCGAGGTATGGCACAAGGTGATTGGCTACGATTACCAGGTAAGCAGTTATGGCCGTATTAGAACGTGTGACCATGTGCAACTATCACGGAATCGGAAAACCTACCGCATTTGCAGCGGCCAGATAGTAAGGCAGCACCAGAACCGCCAAGGATATTTGAAAGTACACCTTTACAGAGGCAATGAAAGAAAGAGTTTCTTTGTTCATAGGCTTGTTGCTGAAGCCTTTGTTAGAGGTTATGCGTCTGGCCTTGTAGTCAACCACCTCAACGAGATAAAAAGTGACAACAGGGCAATAAATCTGGAATGGTGTACCCCAAAGGAAAACGCCAACTATGGCACTGCACGGCAAAGGCAAAGTGAGGCCATGACCAACAACCCCAAAAGAAGTAAGCCAGTGCAAGCGTTCTGCAAAGACACTGGCAGTTGGATTAAAACCTTTCCAAGCCAGAGGGAAGCGGCACGGCAACTGGATTGCGCACTATCAACGATTCAGAAGTGCATCAACAGGCCGAAACGGACTTATAGAGGATTGCTATTCATATCGCAGTAACAATGATTATCAACAATAATATACACTAAACATGAATGAGATTAAGAAAACATTTGCGGCTAAGACATTGCTGCATTTTTATGGAAGTGACGCATTGGAGCAATCCAAGCCAGATAGACGCAAGATTGATGAGGGCTATTGATTTTGCCTGTAACCAGATAGGGCAAGGAAACTTCACTATTGAAGTGCAGGTATAGCCGAGCAACGAAAGAACAATACACAAGTATTGTATAACAACAATATCAACAAACAAAATTCAATTCAAAATGAACAAAAGAACTGTTTTAGAATTGCTGAAACCCAAGGCAAAGCAGTTGGGATTCAGCCGTAAGGAACTGGCCAGAGTTGCAGACGCAATAATGACCGCACTCCCAGAGGACATCGATGAGGCTGACGAAGAAAGCACCATCGTAAAGAAGATTGATGAGTATTTGCCATTGCTCAAAGTTGGCCAGTCGGCAGCATCACGGCAAGCCTCAACACTCTACGACTCACGTAGGACAGAGGATATTGACGATGAGCCGGAAGATGATGATTCTGGCATCGAGCCAGAAACCACCAGAGGCCGCAGAACACGCAACCGCAAAGATGATGATGATTTTGCCGATGCTCCACGATGGGCAAAACGTCTGGCCAAGATGTTAGAGCAAGGCAGTGACAGCACCATCAAGCGCAGGGCAAAAGTCGAAGCCCTTGTTGAAGACATGGGCATGATGGGAAAACACTACCTACGAGACTTTGACCGCCATTCATTCAGAAACGAAGATGAATGGGAAGATTACTTTGCAGACCTCAAAGAAGAGGTTTCGGAATTTCTGCAAGAAAAAGCAGAGAAAGGGCTTGAGGCTCTTAGTAGACCTGTGGGCGCAATGCCTGGTTCATACAGGCGCAAAGATGATGAACTGACCGATGAGGAAGTTATTGCATTAGCGAAAGGAGAGTAAGGACATGAAAACAACCCGGAACTACATTATCAATGGCAGCGATGAGGCAGAACATACACGCGCCATATTCGGCATATTGCCTATAAATGAGAATGAGGAATTTGATTTTGAGGCTAAAAACATCCTTTCCCCTATCACGCTGATAAAGGAGGAAGCCTTTGACAAAAGCAAGTACCCTGCAAAAATGGATATTGCCATTGTCGAATGTCTGCCAAGCCAGATAAAGAGACAGGATGCACAGACCATGACGATGCGATGGGGCGGCAACATTGCCCATATCACAACGGCAGGGGAGTATGACCCAAAGAACCGCCAATGGCGCACAAAGTTCTGGAACGCCATGCACAACTAATTACCGATAGGGCGTTTCGTACCATCGATAGCGGAACGCCCTACCATTGTAAACAACAGCAAAATACAACGTCTATGGGATTCAAGAAAGGACAGAGCGGAAACCCCAAGGGCAGACCCAAGGGAAAGCCAAACAAAGCCACTGGCACATTGAGAGAGTTCATTGCAAATCTGATTGATGAGAACCGCGACCAGATAAGAACCGATATTGCAGGGCTTGAACCAAAGGAGAGGCTGCAGATGCTTGAACGGATGATGCAATATGTACTGCCAAAGATGGAGAGTACAAAGACAGACATTCGGATTGAACACTTATCGGAATCAGAACTAAGCAACATTGCACAGGACATTCTAACAAAGATTGACAATGAAAATCCAGTTGACTAAAGAAGAAAAGATAGAGTTGCTAAAGGCGATTCATTCTGGCACGTTAAACACCATGAAGATTCCGCGCCTATGCGACCAGATTCAAGGTTCAAACGCCTTTCTTGAATTGATGATGTTGTGTGATGCTGAAGATGAATGCTGTAATGAATAACATGGAAAAGCTACATCGTTTCATTCATATAGAGTTAGGCGAGTACAAGGGCATTCATGGAATCGACCATTTTGCCAATGTTGAATCATTTGGGATGCTGTTAGCCTCAAAGACAGGGGCAGATGTTGATGTGGTTAGATGGTTCGCCTATCTTCACGATTGCAAGAGACACAATGATGGCAGCGACATTCAGCATGGAGAGAGGGCGGCAGAGTATATTGACACGATAAGAAACACCTATCTCCAGTACCTGGATGATGGGCAGGTTGATTTGCTAAAAACGGCTTGCAGATACCACACCACGACACCGAGATTAGGCAATTCTACAATTGATAGTTGTTTCGATGCTGACAGGCTGGATTTGCCGCGTGTGGGCATTGTGCTGAATCCTGATAGGATGGCAACGGAATACGGCAAAGAACTGGCAAGCAAAGAGTATGATGATAACTTACAATTTGCACTTATTAAACAGACTGAGGGTTCTATGCTTGAATTTTATAAGCAATATATCTCCTTAGATGAGCCTGGATTTTTGGGAATAAGATTCAATGTAAGATGCGAGGATGGGAAATTAAGAAGTCCATTTAGAGGCGATGTGTGGCCAGAACCATTGTTCAGTGTTTCAGAATCATGCCCATATAACACAAAATTTTCAACGTCAAAGGGGATTTACATTGTACCTATCGAAAGTTATTTTGATGGTATTGGAATCAATGCCTTTACAGATGCAAGGAAAAATATACACGGAAACAACGAACACTTTGCATATCATTTGATAGAGTATTTCCAAAGTGATTTAGTATACAAATGCCCAACAGGTGGTGAGGCGTGTGTGAGGCAATGCAATATCGTTAAGACTTTCACAGAGGAAGAGTTTGCCGCAATCGGGCATGATGAGTTAATCAAGGTATATGATTCATGGCTATGCACGAAACCAAAAGAAATCAACACCTACGCGCACCCCTACAAAAACCCATTAGGCGATTTTTCAGATTCCGGCAGGGGTAGATTTTGCCTTTCATGGGCAACAGAACCACAAAACCGCAAATTCACATGGTCTTTTATCAAGTTATACAGGATTTGCATGGAATCACGTTTTGATGTGGATTCCGAAATACTATTTTGTTTCGCAATGATATTCCCAACCGTGGAGAATTGGGATATATTTTACCCACAAAAATATAGAGAGTATATAGCGGAATATGCCCACCTATGCAAAAGGCAATTAAGAGCGACCTATGAACAAATCGAAATAGTCATCGAGGCCATTTTGTGTATTGTTGAACGAAAGGAATCCGATAAAATGGAAGTTGAAGCCTGCAAGGAATGTTGTATCAAATATAGGGGTTATTAAGTCCAATAAAAAGGATGGATCCCTTTCAATAGACACCCATCCCTTTTCGTTGTGATAATTGTCTCTACATCCTTACAACCTCCAGCCAAACGAGAGTGAATGAAGAAAACACTACTCACCATTCTTTAACAACCAAATCGAAATTCTGGAAACCGCCAGTTCGGACACCTACTTTGTGCAAGTGCGCTGCAAAGGTAGTGAATTTATTTGAATAACAAATACTTTAGAATGTTTAACTTAAATCTATTTGTCATTCAAATAGATGCAAAATTCTTTTAACACTGGCAATTCCTTTTGTCTGGAGTATTATGGCTAACTTTGCACCATCATTAAACCAATATGCGTATGACACAGCAAACAACACTATCAAAGGAACTGGCCAGAATCGACCAAAGGATTGCAGACATGAATGAACGCAGACAAAGGGTAGAGGCCAGAATCAGACAAGTTGAGGTATGGCTTAATCTATACGAGGTAAGCCCAGAATTAGCAAAGAGGAATCCACATTTGGGAATCTATAAGACACACTAAGAGCAATGAAAGAAGTCAGAGTTACAGAAAAGGTTGCAAGCCTTATTGACAGATTGAAAGTCGATGAGGGCTACAATGCAGAAATGGCCTACCTTTGCCAAGCCTTTGCAGAGGTAGCTAAACACGTTTCACAAAGTGAACGTTGCGATGATGATTCATTCATACCGATGGGAGTTCTGGCACGTTACAGAGACCTATTGAATGAGTTATCCCATTCGGAACAGGCCGAAACATGAACCCTCAACACTACCATGAAAGGCGGCTGCAATAATTGTGGCCGTTTTTCTTTGCCATCTGGAGGAAATTGCCTATCTTTGCACCGTGGAACTACAAGACGAATTTACAGCAAAGATGCACTCCGAGTTCTTTGTGGATGAGGAAACGGACAGGAAACACCGCGCAGGGTGTGTCTGGCGATTGTTAGGCTTTGATGCGACCAAAGCAGACATAGAGCATTGGGCAGCGTGTTACGGTGTGGCCTATGCCGATTGCCGGAAGTGGCGAAGTTTCTGGAAGAACCTACACGACAACAGCAAAAAATTAGCCTCAAATTTGGCTGTTTCAAAATGATTCATTACCTTTGCACAGAACTTTTCTAAAATTCAAAACTTGAAAAGCCCACAAATGGCGATAAAAAGCACGTTTTGTTACTGATTTGTTACCCACTTTCATAACAAAGTGGGCTTTTCTTTTGTTTATCAGAAAGTTACAAGTTTTTATAAAAGTTATCGCCAAACACCTAACACACTTATACGAGTAAAAGCCCACGCCAAAGACGTGAGCATCACAACTTTCACTCTTGTGTGTTTCTTTAATTTGGCGAATTAGGGAAACAAGAATTAAAAGCGGACGCTTCAATTTCTATATGTCTTTAATCTTTAGGTTTATTCCATAAGCAAATCGTTTTTGAGGTTTTACGGCGGCAAAGGTATGACAAATCTACGGATTATCCAAATTTAAGTGCGTCGATTTTCTGCTTCGTGATGAGGCGTGGCGCATTTTTATGTGAAAAATATTATGATTATCCGCAATCGTGTCACATTTTTTTCAATACGAAGGGTATTGACTTTTTCAACACGAATTACACGAAATTTCACGAAACTATGCGGACCAGAAAAAATTACACAAAACGCCTCGACGGCGACGAATATCACGAAGCATCCGGCAGACTTCGTGAAATTCGTAGCACCGCCCAAGGTGCTCCTTCGTGTAATATGTATGCTTCGTGAAATTTCGTGTAATTCGTGTTGAAAAAATAGATATCATTGACTTCGTCGCTATAGGTTAAAAAGAACTTTGGTGGTATTTTTGCGGATAATCATATAAAAAATTATTGACGGTATTTTTGTGGATAATCATTAAAATTTCTTCCTCGCATCAAAAAGTCTTAAGCCGTGTTAGCAATGGGTCGCAGTCGCGTAGGCAATGCTCTGGGGTTGATTGCCTACGTGAGCGCGACGCATTGCCTACGCGACAGCGATGTGTGCGATGTGTAAGCGGCTCTGTTTGTTTTTGTTGCTCGTTTTGAGGCGATAAGAGGATGTGTTTTGTAGGGAAAAGGATGTAGTTTTGCCGCAATAAACACAATTTAACGTTTTCTGCGGAGAAATGGCTGGTTCGCCTGTGGGCATGGCAGGGATTTCTGTGCTGGGCGGATTGTTCCTTTTGGTGCATGAGGGGGTTGTGTGAACGGTGGAAATGTCCTAAAAGTCGGTCGGCTTGCTCTGTTGGCAAATGGTTTTACACAATTATTATTAATTTTTTTCAGTTTGTTGAAAAAGAATGCGTCACTATCATGGTTTTGTAGTAACTTTGCATCGTTTTTTGAGTAAGTATAACTTTTTAAAAGATTAGAGATTGTGATTTTTAAAGGAAAAAACAGAACGCTGTGTTTGGGCGTGCTTGCCTTCAGTGCGCTGGGCATGGAGGCACAGACTTCCGACGCTCCTGCTGCGGTAGGCAGGCTCGACTTGACGCTCGACAAGGCCATTGAGATTGCCTTGGCCGAGAACCCGACTATCCGGGTGGCCGAGAAGGATGTGGAGCTGAAGCGGCTGGCCGACAGGGAAGCCTGGCAAAAGCTGCTGCCCACGCTGGATGCTACGCTCACGTTCTCTCATGCCATCAAGGTGGCCGAGATGAAGATTGGCGGCAACAAGGTGAAGTTTGGCCAGGACGGAAGTTCTACGGCTACGGGCGTTGTGGCACTGAATGTGCCGGTGTTTGCTCCGGCTGTCTATCAGAACATGAAGCTGACGAAGGAGGACATCCTGCTGGCCCAGGAGAAAGCCCGTGGCAGCAAGCTCGACCTCATCAATCAGGTGACGAAGGCATACTACGGTGCCCTGCTGTCGGCTGACAGCTACGAAGTGATGCAGCGGAGCTACACCGTGGCGAAGCAGAACTTTGACGTGGTGAACAACAAATATCAGGTGGGCCGCGTGAGCGAGTACGACAAAATCAGCGCGGAGGTGCAGATGCGTTCCACCAATTCGGCCATGATTACTGCCGAGACGGGACGGAGCCTGGCCCTGTTGCAGCTGAAGGTGCTGATGGGCGTGACCGCCAATGTGGACATCAGCATCAACGACTCGCTGAAGGCTTACGAGGACAAGCTGACATTGCTCGATGGGGTAGTGACCGAGGCCGACCTGAGCGGCAACTCCAGCCTGCGCCAGCTGGACCAGAACATGGCACTGCTCTTGCGCACCCGCAAGCTGCTGAAGACGAACTTTATGCCGACCATTGGCCTCTCGCTCAGCGGACAATATCAGTCGGTGTCGAATCCCGACTGGAACATCTTTGGCTATCAGTATTCGCCCAGTGCTACGCTGGCTCTGTCGGTCAGTGTGCCCATCTTCCACGCCGACAACTGGACCAAGCTGAAGTCGAACCGTGTGCAGCTGGCTCGGCTGGAGGACACGCGCCTCGACACGCGCCGCCAGTTGACGATGGCTGCCGAGAGCTACCGCAAGAACATGGCCAGCACCATTGCGCAGGTAAGTTCCAATGCCGAGGCTGTGCGCCAGGCAGAGAAGGCGGTGCTGATTAGCAGCAAGCGTTACGAGGTGGGACGCGGCACCATCCTGGAGCTGAACCAGAGCGAGACGGCGCAGATTCAGGCCGAGCTGACCTACGTGCAGTCCATCTACGACTACCTGACGAACAAGGCCGACCTGGACTATACGCTGGGACGCGAGACATACATTAAATAAAGTAGGAAACAAAAAACAGAAATTCAATACAATGAAGTTAAAGTATTACGTATTGTCGCTTGCTGGCGCCGTCCTGCTGACCGCTTGTGGTGGCAGCACCGAGAACAAGGAGGCTGCTGCTGGCGAGCAGAAGCCCCAGGTGAAGATTGCCACGGCGACGAGTGCCGAGATTCCTCAGACGGAGACTTATACGGCAACAGTGGAAAGTGACCTGAAGAACAACATTGCCCCGAACACTCCCTACCGCATTGAGAAAATCTATGTGGATGTGGGCGACATCGTGCGGAAGGGGCAGGTGCTGGTGCAGCTGGATGCCAGCAACCTGCGCCAGGTGAAGTTGCAGGTGGACAACCAGCAGGTGGAGTTTAACCGCACGGAGCAGCTCTACCAGGTGGGCGGTGCCAGCAAAGCCGAGTATGACAACGCCCGCACGCAGCTCGATGTGCTGGCTACGCAGTACAAGCAGCTGGTGCAGAACACCCAGCTGGTGGCCCCCATCAGCGGCGTGGTGACGGCTCGCAACTATGACGACGGCGACATGTACAGCACGGGCAAGCCTGTGCTGACCATCGAGCAGACCAATCCCGTGAAGCTCATCGTCAACATCTCGGAGAACTACTACACGAAGGTGAAGGTGGGCCAGACGGTGGACATTTCGCTCGATGCCTACGAGGGCGAGTCTTTTGTGGGCAAGGTGACGATTGTCTATCCCTCGGTCGATGCTGCAACCCACACGTTCCCCGTGGAGATTACCATCAACAATGCGCAGCAGAAGGTGCGCCCCGGCATGTTTGCGCGTGCAACGGTGAACTTCGGCAGTGTCAGCCACGTGCTGGTGCCCGACCAGGCCCTGGTGAAGCAGATTGGTGCCGGCGACCGCTACGTGTATGTATATAAGGATGGTAAGGTCAGCTACAACAAGGTGCAGCTGGGCAAGCACATCGACGACAAGTATGAGATATTCAGCGGCGTCAATTCTGGCGACCAAGTAGTAATTGCTGGCCAGACCCGTTTGGCAAATGGCCGCGAAGTAGAAGTGGTAAAATAATTAGGAATTAGGAATGAGGAATTAGGAATTGATACTTGCTTTTCGGAAAGTTCACATTTCTCATTCCTCATTCCTCATTCCTCATTCCTAATTCCTCATTCCTAATTTAAATATATGAGTCTATACGAAGGTGCGGTCAAACGACCGATTATGACAAGCCTCTGCTTCTTGGCAGTCGTTATTCTGGGCTTGTTCTCGTTGCTGAAGCTCCCGATTGACCTCTATCCGGACATCGAGACGAACACCATCATGATTTTCACGTATTATAATGGTGCATCGGCCAACGATATAGAAAACAACCTGACGCGCCCGCTGGAGAACACGCTGAACTCCGTGGAGCACCTGAAGCACATCACGTCTAATTCGCGTGAGAACGTCAGTGTCATCACGATGGAGTTTGAGTATGGTCACGACATCGACGTGCTGACCAACGACGTGCGCGACAAACTCGACATGGTGAGCAACTCGCTGCCTAACGATGCTAACACGCCGATTATCTTCAAGTTCTCTACCGACATGATTCCTATTGTGCTCCTGTCGGTGCAGGCCGAGGAGAGCCAGCAGGCACTCTACAAGATTCTGGACGACAATGTGGCCAACCCCCTGGCACGCATCGACGGTGTGGGCACGGTGTCCATTGCCGGTGCACCAGAGCGCGAAATCAACGTCTATATGGACCCCGTGAAGATGGAGGCATACGGACTGAGTGCAGCCCAGGTGAGTGCAGCCATTGCTGCCGAGAACCGAAATGTGACGAATGGTTCCATTGATATAGGTACGACGACCTACACGGTGCGTGTGGAAGGCGAATTTACCGACCCGCAGCAGATGCTGAACGTGGTCGTAGGCTCGAAGAACGGAGCTAAGGTCTATCTGCGCGACGTGGCCCGCATTGTGGATAATGTGGAGGAGCGTGCACAGCAGACATTCACCAACGGCAAGCAAGGAGCTATCGTCATCATCCAGAAGCAGAGCGGTGCCAACTCGGTGGCTATCTCGAACAAGGTCATCTCGATGTTGCCCGAACTGCGCAAGAACCTGCCTTCCGACGTGAACCTGCAGATGATGATCAACACGTCGGAGAACATCCTGAACACCATTGACACACTGACCGAGACCATCATGTACGCCATGATTTTCGTCATTCTTGTGGTGTTCGTCTTTCTGGGACGCTGGCGTGCCACGCTCATCATCACCATCACCATCCCGATGTCGCTCATTGCCTCGTTCATCTATCTGTATGCTACGGGCGGTTCGCTCAACATGATTTCGCTGTCGTGTCTGTCCATCGCCATCGGTAATGTGGTGGACGACGCTATTGTGGTCTTGGAGAACGTGACGACCCACATCGAGCGTGGTTCGTCGCCCAAGCAGGCGGCCATCCATGCCACGAATGAGGTGGCCATTTCAGTTATCGCCTCTACGCTGACGATGATTGCCGTGTTCTTCCCGCTGACCATGGTGACGGGAATGTCGGGTGTGCTCTTCAAGCAGTTGGGCTGGATGATGTGTGTCATTATGACCATTTCCACCACATCAGCTCTGTCGTTCACCCCGATGTTGTGTTCACAGATGTTGCGTTTGCAGAAGAAGCAGAGCAAGATTTTCAAGGCATTCTACACCCCCATCTCTCATGCACTCGACAAGCTGGATGACGGCTATGAAGGCATGATTAACTGGGCCGTACGCCATCGCTGGACGGTCATTGGCCTGTGCGTCGTCTTCTTTGCCTCGGCTATCGTGATGATGAAGGTGGTTGGCATCAAGAGTGAATTTTTCCCCGCCAACGACTCTGGCCGTGTGGGTGTCACGTTGCAGACCCCCATTGGCACACGCAAGGAGGTGACCAAGGAGATAGCCCAGCGGCTGGCCGACAAGTGGATGGAGCGTTACGGCAAAGACCTGCAAGCTTGCAACTTCACGGTGGGACAGGCAGGCGACAACAACACCTTTGCTTCGCTCAGCGACAACGGTACGCACATTGCTTCGTTCAACATCCAGTTTGTGCCGTCGAACCAGCGTAAGAAGGGCTTGGTGAAGATTTGCGACGAAATGCGCGAAGACTGCAAGGCCATGCCCGAACTGGCCAAGTTCCAGGTCTTGCTGGGTGGCCGTCAGGGTCGCGGCATGGGCGGACAGAGCACGGCCACCTTTGAAATCTATGGTTACGACATGAATGCCACGGGAGCCGTTGCCGAAGAGCTGGCAGCCAAACTCGCCGAAAGCGAAATGGTGGGTCAGACCAACATTTCCCGCTCCGACTTCCAGCCCGAACTTGTTCTCCAGTTCGACCGCGACAAACTGGCAGAACTGGGCATTGGCATGAGCGACGCATCTACAGCCGTGCGCAACCTTATCACGGGTTCGCTCATGTCGTACTACCGTGAGGACGGTGACGAGTATGACATTAAAGTGCGCTACGAACCCGATGCCCGCATCAGTGAGGACGACCTGCTCAACATGCTTGTGCCCACAACCAAGGGCAATGTCCGTGTGCGCGACATCGCCACTATCAGCGAGAGCGACATTCCTCCAACCATCGAGCGCAAAGACCGCCAGCGCGTGGTCACGGTTTCGGCTGTGCTCAAGGACGGCTATGCCCTCAGCGATGGTGTGGAGTATGGACGTGCCATCTACGAAAAGATGGATATGCCCAATGGTGTCTATGTGCAGGTGGCTGGTTCCTACGAAGACCAGCAAGACTCCAACCGCGACCTCGGCACGCTTGGTATCCTCATCCTCCTCTTGGTGTTTATCGTGATGGCAGCACAGTTCGAGTCGCTCACCTATCCGTTCATCATCATGATTACGGTGCCCTTCGCTTTTGCCGGCATCATCTATGCCCTCTTGCTGACAGGCACCAACCTCAACATCATGTCGATGCTGGGCGGTATCATGCTGATTGGTATTGTGGTGAAGAATGGTATTGTGCTCATCGACTACACGCAGCTTCTGCGTGAACGAGGCTACGGACTCATCCGTGCTTCCGTGGCAGCAGCCCGCAGCCGTCTGCGCCCCATCCTTATGACTTCGCTCACCACCATCCTCGGTATGGTGCCTATGGCAGCCAGCCAAGGTGTCGGTGCCGAAATGTGGCGACCGATGGGCATCAGCATCATTGGCGGTCTGACGGCTTCCACCATCCTCACGCTGATTTATACGCCCTCCATGTTCTGCATCTTCGGCGGTGTGGGTATCAAGCGCCAACGTCGGAAGCTGAAGCAGCAGCGCGAACTCAACGCCTACTGGAAGGCTCACAAGGAAGAGGAACAGTTTAAATAAAACGTAAAGATGAAGACAGTATTTATAGCATACGACAAGGCGCATCACGAAAACGTGATTGAAGCCCTTGATGCCTCCAACGCCAGAGGCTACACACTCCTGGAAGACGCAGGAGGCCGTGGCTCAAAGACAGGCGAACCCCACCTGGGCAGCCATGCCTGGCCATCCATGAACAGTGCCATCTTCACCATTGTGGAAGATGCACAAGTCCAGCCCCTGCTCACCCGTCTGCGCCAGCTCGACACCGACAATCCACTGCTGGGTCTCCGTGCCTTTGTGTGGAACGTGGAGCAAGCAGTCTAGTTTAGCACAGAGAGCACAGAGAAGACGGAGGACACAGAGATTTGTAACTATTATCTCTGTGTCCTCCGTCTTCTCTGTGCTCTCTGTGCTAACCTATAACTTCATTACCCGCTTTAGCTCCAGGTTCTCATAACCTTCGGGGCAGTGGGTGGAAAGATAGACTGTAGGATTATTGGCCACAAACTCGCGCACTCGGTCGAGTGTTTCGCGTGCTGCCTGCTTGTCCTCAAAGACAATGCTCAGCTTGTTGGCTTTCAGGGCAGCGTCGCAGTAAGTCACGTCGCCGTGCATCATGTAGTAGAGACCATCCGCCTCTGCAATCACAATGCTGTTGCCCTTCGTGTGCCCCTTTGCCTCAATCAGCCAGATGCCGTCGGCAATCTTTTCTGCCTTGGGAAAGTTGTGGTAAGCACCGTCTTTGTAAGAAACACGCACAATGTTGCTGCCCTCAAGCTTCAGTGCATCAGCTTCTTCGGACGACATGTAGAGGGTGGCATTGGGGAAATACTTCAAGGCTCCGGCGTGGTCGGGATGCTTGTGGGTGAGCAGAATCTTTGTCACTTGCTCAGGCTTGTAGCCCAGAGCCTCCAGCGAAACCATGTAGTCGGCCACACGTTCACCCATGTAGAGTGGGGCACCCAGCTTCTTGGCAGGTGCAGCCATGCCGGTCTCAAAGCCTGTATCTACCAGAATCACCTCCTGCCCAGTGTCAATCAGGAAGTTTTGCAGACTGCTGCGGTAAATAATCTGTTCATCGAACTTCTCCTTGCCTTCTTCACCGCCAAAGGCAAACGGCTGGTTCATGAAACCGCCGTCGAACATACGGATTGCTTTAATTTCCATAAACTGGTATCCTTTTTTCACTTTGCAGGTTCCCACTTGCAGCGCACGGGCGACACAATGGCACCCTCTTTCTTCAGTTCGGCAAAAGCCTTGTCCACCTCCTTGCGGTCGGCACCCAGTGCCTTGGTCACTTCGCCAGCCGAGACTGGCTTGCTTGCTTCACGCATGGCCTGTAATACTTGTTCCTTCATGGTCTTCTGTAGATTTTAGAATTTGATTGTTTCCACGGGTTCCATCATCTGGAAGAACGTAGCAGTGGCATCAGCCAGATAGTACATCACACCGTTTTCGCCATTCTCGCCAAGCGCAGGTTTCAGCACAGGCATCTTGTCCACCAGAGCCTTGCCCACTTCAGTGCGGTTGTCCTCCACCAGCTTGCACTCAATGCGCAGCGTCTGTCCCTTGAAAGCACAAATCTCAGCCTTCTGGTTGGCTGCAATCTGGCGAGTGGCATTCGTTTTGCCAAAAGCCATGATGTAAATCTTACCCTCGAAGAAAAGCATCGCTCCGTATGGGCGTACACGTGGCTGATCACCTTCTGCTGTGGCCAGATAGAATGTCTTGGCGTTCTCCAAGAAGTCGTAAACTTTCTGTATTGCTTCCATATACCTTATTATATATTAGATTTGAGTAAACAGCCAATTCTGCACACCAATCTTCTCAATCACATCCAGTGTGCCCTGGCTCCAGTAGAGGTCTTCCTCCTCGTCGGCCAGGTAAGCTTTCATGATGTCGTAAGTGGTGGGGTCGTCGTGCAACGTGGCCATGCACTTGTAGAGCAGCTCCACGCCAGCCTCCTGAATGGCGAGGTCAGCCTTGATGTACTCCACGGGGTCGCAGCACAGTTCGCGTGACTTCGCGCCCTCAAACTTCACTTCGCCGCCCAGGTCGAGCAGACGTTCAACAAACTTCTCTACCCAGCCCATCTCCTCATTGAAGTGGTTGATGTACTTCTCGCCCAGCTTCGTAAAGCCTTGCGACTTGAAAATCTGTCCCTGCAACTTGTGCACCAGTGCACCTTCTGTCAGTCCTGTAGCAAAAAACTGCAACGTCTCGATTGTCTTCTTCTTGTCCATAATCATCATTGTTTTTTAGAGGTTAATATATAAGTTTAGCTTTTCAGCTGCAAAATTACGCCATTTTTGTGAGTAAATCACATCCCATGGCGCACAAAACTTGTCTGAAAGCGAACAGCCTATGATTTTTAGTCGTAACTTTGCAACGGTTTTGCGGTTTTGCGGTCGCTTCGCTTAACGGTTTTGCGGTTCCTCGGTGGAATAACCGTCCAACCGCTTAACCGTCCAACCGCCACTCCCCCCATGTACACCCTAAAAGAAGCCTGGATACTAATGCACGGAGAGCCGCCCATAAAAAACTGGGACGGCAAGATGTTCTGTAGCGAAACCGATGCAGCCATCACCTATCGAGCCAACGAAACACACGGCTACATGGCCGCCTACACCTTCACGCTGGTCACCGACGGCTGGCTCGACATTATATATAATGGACACGAACTCACACTCCAGCCCGACGACCTCTACATCTATTCCCCTGGGCTACCCGTCACCATCGTCTCCGCCTCAGAAAACTACCGAGGCATCTGTCTGCTGGCCGACGAAGAAACGACTTTCCGCACCCCCTCTGTCCGCGACCTCGTCAGCCTGGCCTACAATCCCCTGGTACAACTCCACGAACCCAAGCTGAAACTCCCCCCCGACGTGGCTCACCGCCTGAGCCAGAAGATGCGCGACATCATCGACATCATCCACACCGACCACATCTACAAGAACGAAATCCTCCAGATGCTCTACGGCGTATTCTTGCTCGACATGCAGAGCGCACAGGACCAAGCCTTCCGCCACCACCGCGTCCCCCAGCGGGTGGAAGAAATCTTCCTCGACTTCATGCGTCTGCTGCCCCACCACTTTGCCGCCCACCACGGCATCCAGTTCTATGCCCACAGGCTCCACATCACCGATGACTACCTCTCGCGCATTGTGCGACAAGTCACAGGCCGCACCGTCGTGGACTACATCAACCAGCTGCTCCTCATGGAAGCCTCCTTCCTGCTCCGCACCACCTCCCTCAGCATCACCCAGATAGCCGACCGCCTCCACTTTGCCGACACCCCCTCTTTCAGCAAATTCTTCTCTCGTCTGAAAGGCGTCTCCCCCAAGAAATACCGCAGCCGATAGCAAAAAAGCTGTGTTAAAATTAGTTTATTGCAACAAAAAACATTTTTCTTCCGAACAGAAACAGCCGTTTATTGCCTCAGAATGAGCTGACAGCAACAAACTGAGGACATTGCGCTTGCAATGTCTCCGAATCGCGTAGGCAATGCGTCGCTCTCGCGTAGGCAATCATTCCCAAACCATTGCCTACGCGATTCCGACCCATTGCTGACGTTTTTTAAGAGAAAAGCAAGAATCTTTTCCCACAAATATGTGTGTGTCAGAAAAAATCCGTATCTTTGCCCCACAAATAAATTGAAGATTGAAAAATGAAAAACATCCTCATTCCCGCCATTCTTTTCTGTGCACTCACTGCCCCTGCCTCTGCTCAGACGGCACGGCAGGAAATCCACGAAAACATCCTGCGCTCGGCCAGCAACCACATGGCCTACATCGCGCCGACCGAAAAGCTCACCCCGGCCCCCAAGGGCTACGAACCCTTCTACATGAACCACTACGGGCGGCACGGCTCACGCTGGCTCCTTAACGACGGCGACTACACAGGACCCATGAACACCCTGCGCGAAGCCCGCGACGCAGGCAAACTCACCCCCCTGGGCCAGCAAGTGCTGGACAAGCTGGAACGTTTCTACCCCTCCACACGCGACCGACTGGGTGACCTCTCCGACATCGGCGAACAGCAGCACCACGGCATCGGACGGCGCATGGCCGAGAACTTCCCCGAAATTTTCCGTGGACCCACAGCCCAGGTCGATGCACGCAGCACTGTCGTCATCCGCTGCATCCTCTCCATGGTGGCCGAGTGTGAAGAACTCACCGCCTTCAACCCCACACTGAAGATGCACAACGACGTGAGCGAAAAATTCCAGTGGTACCTCAACCACGACTGGGACGGCAAAGTCTCCCGGTCGGGTCGCAAGCGCGGCAAAATAGCCGACCACTACCGCCAGAAATACACCCACCCGGAACGCCTCTGCCGCAGCCTCTTCAGCGACGAGACCTTCTGGAACAACCACGAATTCCGTGCCGGCTCCTTCATGCGCGCCCTTTTCAACGTGACCACCAACATGCAGAGCCACAGCTTCGGCGAAGACCTTTACCCCATCTTCACCGAAGAGGAAGCCTACGACCAGTGGCGGTGGAAAAACATCGACTGGTACCTGGGCTACGCCCATGCCCCCCAGACTGACGGCAACATGGCCTACAACCAGCGCTACCTGCTGCGCAACATGATTGAAACCGCTGACACCGTTCTCTCCAGCCCCACCTACACCAACGGAGCCAGCCTCCGCTTCGGCCATGAAGTCTGCGTCATGCCCCTCGCCTGTCTCATGGAACTCGACTCCTGCGGCGTGCGCGTCGAAGACCTCGACCACCTCGAAGACTACTGGGTCAACTACCGCATCTACCCCATGGCCTGCAACATCCAGATGGTCTTCTACCGTCCCCGAAAGGCAAAGCCCGGCCAGCTCGTAGCCGATGACATCCTCGTGAAAGTCCTCCTCAACGAAAAAGAAGCCACACTCCCCATTGACCGCAGCCAGCACCCCTACTACAAATGGACCCAGCTGCGCCGCTACTACCTCGACAAGCTCGATGCCTACGACCGAGACTAACTACTCACGGCAGGTGGCTTCTATAAAATGAACACAGAGGCACAGAGACACAGAGGTGGACAATGCATTGTTCATTAAGCATTGTCCACCTCTGTGTCTCTGTGTTTCTGTGTTCAAACAAAATAGCCTGCGTGCCAGAAGAGGGGGCTTGCGGTCGCTTTAGCGGCTTCGTGCTCCCCCTTGTCGGCTGACGGTAAATGGCTGGGTCAGCGTGAAGGTGTAGGTGTTGGAGCCTGATTTCACGATGTAGCTACCGCCTACCCGGAAAGTGGGGCAGGTGATGAGGCTGGAGCTGGACTGGAAGTCGAAGGGGACGGTGTAGCTGAAGAGGGGCTGGCCTGTGGGCTGGCCTTTCTTGTTTGTTTCGTGAAGGGTAATGGGTTGGTCTTTCTGGATGTCGAGGCCCGTGAGCAGGACGGTGGGCTGAAGGGCGGTCTCTGTGGTGGGCACGGAGGGCATGTCGCCCATGCCGGCTCCGACGGAGAGGATGGTGCCGCCTGTCACTTGGATGGGGCTGAAGTCGCAGTCGAGTCCTTCTTCTGGCGGACCGTTCTGGCTCCAGGCAAGGACGGTGCCGCCCGTGATGATGATGGCGGGGTTGTCGCCTCCTGCGTTTGAATCGACGGCATCATTGCTGATGCTGATGGCTTGGGTGTGGCCGCCGTTGAAGAAAATTTGTCCGCCTGAGTTGATGGCGTCGTCCATGGCGTGCACAAGGACGGTGCCGCCGTTGATGTTGATGCCTTGTTTGCCTTCCAACCCCTCTGCGCCGCGTGAGTGGGTGGTGACGGAGACGGTGCCTGAGTTGATGGTGAGTATGCCTTTGGCCTTGATGCCTTTGCAGGTGTTCATGTATTTTTGTTTACCGAAGGGGCCGCCGCCCATGGGAGGAGGGCCCATCATGGGGTGTTCCCCCTGCTGTGCCATCCCTTCAAAGTGTTTGCGCATTTCTTCAAAGTGCGCCTTCACCTCCTCCGGCAGGTCGTCTGGGTTGAAGTTTGGGGGTGGTCCGCCTGGCCCCGCCTGGCGGGTGGTGTCCACGCCGAGGTTGTCGCCCAGTGTTTCCACGTTGAGCGTGAGGTCTTCAATGGTAAGGTCGTCTTTGCAGTTGATGCCTTTGCAGCCGTTGGCCTGGCTGATGATGTTCAGGGTGCCTTTGCCCGAAAGCAGTAGCTTGTCTTTGGTCCAGATGGCGGCGGCTTTCTGTTTGGCTGTGTCGGTGCAGGCTGCGATGGTCAGGGTGTTCTGTGTGTCGTCGGCTGCGATGAGTTCTGCTTTCTTCTTGTTCTTCAGGTGGAGGGGTGCTCCTGCCTGGCTGGTGAGGTTGAGTCCCTCCAGCTGAATGCGGGTCTTGGCTTCGGTGTTGAGCTTGAACGAGCCGTTGCTGCTTGTACCTTTGAGCACGAAGGTGAGCGGTGTGGTGGTGTCGTCTCGCCAGTCTTTTATTTTCACATCGCCGTTCTTCACGGTGATTTTGAGTCCGTCGATTTCGGCTGGTGAAACCACGGGGCTATGGCCTTCGCTGTAGGTCACGGTGATGGTGTCGGCTGTGCACGCTGTGCAGCACAGGGGGATGAGGAATGCGAGGAGTTTTTTCATTTGACAATTTTGCAATTTACAATTTACAATTCACAATTCACAATTTGAGTATCTGTGGTTTGATACTCAAATTGTGAATTGTTAATTGTTAATTATGATTTGTTTTGTTGATGTCGGCTATGACAGCTTTGATTTCAAGGTAGGTGTAGTCGCTGGGCAGCAGTCCCTTGATGTCGCTGAGTGTGTAGCTGCGGTCGAAGGAGCGGATGATGCCACGGATGAATTTCTGGTGCTGGCTGCTGACGATGCGGCTTACGTCCAGCTGGCCGGTGGCAACGAAGTGGGCGATGTGGCTTTCTACGGTTGAGGGCGAAATCTTGCGCTCGGCGGCAATTTCCTTGATGGTTTTGCCTTCGTTGAACATTTGGAAGGATGTGCGCTGCGAGTCGCCCTTTTGTCGTTTTGCAGTCGCTTCGCTTTGCGGTTTTGCGGTCGCTTCGCTTTGCGGTTGTGCGGTTGTGGGGTTTTGCGGTTTTGCGGTTTTGCGGTTTTTGGCTTGTTCCTTGGTGGGCTTCAGGTCGTCAAGCAGGGCTGTGGCTTTGTTGTTTAGGTAGCTTTTCACACTGAAGCCGTCGCTGGTGGCTCGTGACATTACGCCGGCCTTCACTTTGTAGCTTTGCATGAAGGTGTCGAGTGCGTTGTTGTATTGTGTGCTCACCGTCTTGTTGCCGATGTTGATGTTCTTCTGGCTGAGGTAGGCGGCGAAGATGTCGGTGATTTTCTCGCTGAAATACTTGGCTGCGGCCTTGATGCGTTCTTGCAGGGCTTCGTCTTGGTAAGGGTTGGGGCTGTGGGCCATCATTCCCTGGTACTGCACCTGAAACTTGGCGGCCACGGCTGCCAGTTCTCCGTCGATGCGTGGCAGAGCTTCCTTCATCTGCTGCAGCAGGGTGGGGTAGCTGCTGTAGAGGTGTTCGTCCACCACGCGGACGAGGTGGCGGAAGTCCCACGTCAGGGCATCGAAGTTGAACATTTCGTTCAGCAGGCTGAGGTAGTAGTCGTGGCGCAGTTTAGGCAGTTTGCTGGCCGACAGTTCGGCCTCCTTCAGTTCCTCCGCGATGTAGGCATTCACGCTGGGGTCGGTGATGACGGCTTTCAGTTCAAGGGGGCGGGTCAGCACCATGCCTTCGAGGGTGCGGCAGCGGCTCAGGGCTACATATACCTGGCCGTGGGCGAAGGAATAGGTGATATCTACTATGGCGTGGTCGAAGGTGAGGCCCTGGCTCTTGTGCACGGTAATGGCCCAGGCCAGTCGCAGGGGGTACTGCGTGAAGGTGCCTTCGACGGTCTCCTTCACGTCTTTGGTCACGGGGTCGATGGTGTATCGGGTGTTTTCCCACGTCAGTCGTGGCACCTCGATGTTGCGGGTGTCGCCTTTGCACTTGACCACCACGCTGTCATGCTGGAATCCCAGCACGGTGCCGATTTTGCCGTTGTAGTATTCGTGGGCGGTCGAAGGGTCGTTCTTGACGAACATGACTTGTGCGCCTACTTTCAGTTCCAGACTTTTGTCGGCGGGGTAGGAGGTTTCAGGGAAGTTCTTGTGGATTTCTGCTTCAAACACATACGGCTGCCCCTTCAGTGTGTGCAGTCGTCTCTGGTTGTAGTCGTTGGCGATGTGGTTGTGGGTTGTGAGGCGAATCCACTCTTCCGCGTCGTCGGGCACAAAGTTTGGCAGGTAGCGGGCGTTCAGCCGACGGAGGGTCGGCTCGTCAATCTGGCCAGCGCGGATGTGTGCAAGAATGTCAATGAAGGCAGAATCCTGCTGTCGGTAGATGTGTTTCAGTTCCACGGTGACATACTGAATCTGTTGCAAGGCTCGGCTGCCAAAGAAGTAGGGCGTGTCGTAGTAGGGTTCGAGCAACGCCCACTCGCTGTCCTTGGCCACGGGAGCTAACTGCTGCAGGTCGCCGATGAGCAGCAGCTGCACGCCGCCAAAGGGCTTCGAGCGGTCGCGGTATTTGCGCAGTTCCGTGTCGATGGCATCGAGCAGGTCGCAGCGCACCATCGAAATCTCGTCGATGACCACGAGGTCGAGCGAGCGGATGAGTGCCTTCTTCTGTTTGCTCATGCTGTACATGCGCGACTGTTCCTTGCTCTTCCCCGGAATGCAGGGGCCAAAGGGCAGCTGAAAGAACGAGTGTATGGTTTGTCCCTCGGCATTGATGGCTGCCACGCCCGTCGGAGCCAGCACCACCATTCGCTTCGGTGTCAGTTCCTTCAGTTTGCGCAGGAATGTGGTCTTCCCTGTGCCCGCCTTTCCCGTGAGAAATACTGACACATGGGTGTTGGCCACAAACTGCCATGCCAGGTTCATTTCGTTGTTGTGCATAGTCTCTCAACTCTCATTTCACCTCAAATATCGGCTCATTCGTCCCTGGGTCTTCGAGGTAGTAGTGCACGGCAGAATCGTTGGTCTTCAGGCACAACGTGCTGACCAGCTTGTAAACCTCTGCGCCGGCCCAGAGGACGGGGCCATAGCCGTGGGCGGCATAGTTGTTCACAGGGCGGTAGGCATAGAAGGCGGGGTCGAAGGCCAGTCCCGTGCCCACGCAGGTACCTTCCACCTGCCCCTGCTGATTGACGTGGGCATTGACATAGTGCCATGCCAGCAGCGTCTGGCCAATGTACTGTTCCGGTTCAATCCAACCCTTGTTGATGGCATGAGCCAGGCAGTAGCAGTAGATGGCCGTGCAGGAAGTCTCCAGATACGTCAGGTTGTTGTCGAGCAACTGGTGCCATGCGCCGTCGAAGTCCTGTAGCGGCATCAGCCCGGCCAGGTGTTCCTTGAAGCAGCGCATAACCATCGGGTCCTCCCTCACGTCCAGCAGTTCGCAAGCCGTGAGCAGTGCCCAGCCGTTGGCACGCCCCCAGAAGAAGGAGGGCAGGTAGCCGCCTGCCTCCACAGGCTTCTGCGGCTCCACCCAGCCATGTCGGTACAGCTTCTTGGCCGGTACCCACATCTTTTCGTGGAACAGCTGAAACTGCCGCAGGGCCTCGTCCACATTGCCGTGCAGGGCCAGTGCCGGAATGCCCATGAACATATCGTCGAGCCACACCGTGTTGGCCACGGGGCGCATCCGTGCAAACTGTCCGTCCTTGTAGCGGTATTGCTGGTTGGCAATGTAGTCGTAGTACCGTTCTATCTGTTCGTCCAGCAGCTGGCGGTCCTTCTTTGCCAGCCCCTCTTTGCCGTATTTCATCATGGCACAGCTGATGGCTCCCGCATCGTCGAGTGCTGCGGGGCGAACCACTTGCCGCATCAGCGGGTCAATCTGTTCCCCTTTGTCCAGCCACGCCTTAAACTTCGGAGCCTGCTGAGCCAGGAACAGCATACGGTCGGCGGCGTACTTCGTGTACGACGCATCCCCTGTCAGTTCGCCGGCCCGCAGCATGGCCGAGTAGGTCACACCCCATTCGTAGCTCGTCAGCCGGAAGTTGCCCCGCTTCAGCAGCCGTCCCGTCTCGTCCAGCTGGGCAAATGTCGTAGCCTCCAGATAGTTCTTCACGCGCTCCATCGTGGCTTTCACCTCGCTGGCCTGTGGCACACCGTAGGGATACTTATAGGCTGGTCGCATCAGGTGGAGCGGAGCCGTAGCGTCGTTCTGCACCTGCTGAGCCAGGCTCACACTGAGGGGGCAGGTCAGTGCCACCAAAGTCGCAGTCAATAGTTGCTTCATGTCTTATATAAAGGTAAAATGTTCAAGTTTTGCCGCGTTATTTTACCACAGATTTCTCAGATTACTCGGATTTTTTAGCCAATTCCAGTCTGATTACACAGATTCAGAGAGCCTCAAATCGGCTCATGGAGGTCTGTCTGATGGAACTTTCGGGGAAAGGGCAATCTGTGAAATTCGTCAAAATTATCATAAAAGAAATCCGTGTAATCCGCGTAATCTGTGGTCTTTATTTTATACCCAGAGAAAGTGGAGTTCAAATGTATGTTTGCAGGGAAAAGAGCCTGTGCACTACAGCAGCTCCATAGCCTTTAGGAACGCCTGTTGCTGCTTGTCGGGATTTTCCACCTTGCGAATGCTCCAGTCCGTCGGGTCAATGCGCAGTCCGGCCTCGTGCAGGTAGCTGTCGTAGTCAATGTCATCGGTCGAGTCAACCAATCGGCGCAGTGCCGGCATGGGCTGTCCGGCCACTTCCTCCACAGCCGCCCAGAAGTTTTCCTCGGTGAATCCGCACTGCAACTGCTTGTAGTAGCGGTTGTAGAGCAGACGCATCACGTCGTCGAGCGAATGTTTCTGCTGTGTCTTGCGGCGAATGTCGATGTCCATGAGCAGCCCTACGATGGGGCCCTTGAAGTAGTAGTTCACACGCACGTCACGCGCATTCTCGTCGTCGTTCATGAAGTTGAGCCAGATGTCGTAGCTGCTCTGCCTCAGACTCATGTGCCGCTGCCCCTCGTAGGGCGCATACAGGCCGAAGTATGTAGAGAGCAGCTCCAGCGACTCGTCGGGCGTGGCAATGCCGGCCTGCCGGAGCAGTCGGAACTCGTAGTAGCACGTCAGTCCCTCACTCACCCAGAGCATGGGCGTGATGGCTTCGTGGTCATAGTCGAAGGGCCACAGCTCTGCCGGGCGTATGCACTTCACGTTGTAGAGGTGGAAGTATTCGTGTGCGACAAAGGCCAGGAACTTCACCTCATGGCGGCGCGAGGCAAAGCGGTATGTGCCGTCGGTGTAGCACGCCTGTGAATTGAGGTGCTCCAGGCCGCCTCCGCCTTTGCCCATGTGGATGAGGCTGTAGTTCTCGTAAGGCACATCGCCCATCAGCCGCGTGGCTGCACTGACAATCTTCTTGAAGTCGCGCTCCAGCCCCATTTCCTCCACGCCGTCGGGGGTCTCCAGCGCAAACTCGTAGGGGTGCCCTTCGTGTGTGAAGTGGCTCACGTAGAAGTTGCCCAGCAGGAAGGGCGAGTCGTACAGCGTATCGAAGTCCTTGGCGGTGAAGGCATGGCTGTCATCCTGGTGGGCCTGCAGTCCTGTGGCGATGTGTGCCCAGTTCGAAGGTATGTCGAAACGCACCGTGACGGGGTGCATGGTCTGTCCGTCAACGTGCATGAACACGCCCGCCGGTGCCACGAATGCAATCCCTCCTTCCACGCGGCTCGATGCCACGTCGCGGCGGTTGGCATAGATGCGCCATGTGGCACACACCTTGCCGCTCGCCGGCAGACTGATGCGCCAGCGGTTCATCCCCTCCTTTCGCCATGCCAACGACTTTCCGTCCGTGTCCATAGCTGCAAAGTCGCACAGGTGCTTCGGGAAGTTCAGCATCTCATAGTAGCCTGGAGTCCACATCGGCATGTTGAGCACCAGCTCCGCTGCATCCGCCGCAGCCGCCGACGTGTATTCCATCCTGACATTCAAGTAGTGTGCCGCCGTGTCAAACCTGACGGTGTAGCGGATGTCATACTCCTTCTGCTGCTCCACGGCAGCCACCTCGTTGCGGCTCCGAAGGCCGCCATCACGCTCCGTGCAGTGCATCGTGCTTGCCCCCACAGAGCCAGCCAGTGCAATCAGCACCGCTGCTAAAATCTTCTTCATATAATATAAATAATGTGTAGTTTGTTAAATCGCGGCAAATGTAGTAAAAAATCCGCGTTTATTCAACATTTTCCCTCCATAAATGTGCGATTTCTTTCTCTCCCCCCTGTGTCGCACTGCTTTTTCAGCCCTCCAATCTCGCTCGCACTTTGCAACAAACTTTCTCTTACTTCCTTCTCTTCTGGCTCGCATAGGCAATTATTCTATAAATCATTGTTTGATTCTTGTAAATCAAACAATGATTCTTAAGAATCAAACAATGATTTACAAGAATCAAACAATGATTCTTAGTTTCTTTGCCTATCTCGCTGCTTTCATTTCGCAGTGTCGCTGGTTTTAATGAGCAGTTTTGCTGACATTTTACGGCATTTGCATCCCGTCTCCACAGAAATGTTATTTCATTGAAAACGACTTGAAAATTGCATCTGATACCGTGAAAACGGACAAAAATAGGCATTTTTTGAAAATTTTATGTGTGCGGACACAAATTTTCCTTGAAAATATTTGTTGCTTTCACAAATAGTCTTTACCTTTGCAGTGCATTTTGGTAGAAAACTAAAATCAAAAACAATTATCGTTTTAACAATTTTAAAAGGTATAAGATTATGTTACAGGAAAAAGCAGGAAACATTGCAGGTCTCCTTTGGAACACGCTCTCAGCATCTGAGACAGCACTCACATTTAAGCAAATCAAGAAAGCTACCAAGCTCACAGAGAAGGACTTCCTCCTCGGTCTTGGCTGGTTGCTCCGCGAGGACAAGATTGCCGCCGCTGAAACAGGTGACGAGAAGGATCCATTCGCTTACTCTCTGAAGTAATCAGAACACGCTTTTGCAATCTTCGCATTGCACAAAAAATCGTCTGGCACTCTCGCGCCGGGCGATTTTTTATTTACTGACCATGTGGTTTTCCCCTTTTTGCTTTGTAGTCTCATCATGTAAACATTGCCGCCGAAATGCGCAGTTCTCTTCGATAGAGAATCTCTAAATTCGGTTAATGTTAAGTGATTTTAATCAATATGTGCATGAACCTAATAAAAAATAACTAACTTTGTGGCCAAAAACCGCTTGAGAAATGAAACCAATGATCAAATATAGAGGAGGAAAGTCTAAGGAGATACCAAACATAAGGTGGTATATCCCTCGTTTTCGTGGCCGATATATTGAGCCTTTCTTTGGAGGTGGTGCACTCTTTTTCTTCTTGGAACCACGTGAGGCTATCATCAATGACATTAACGAGAAGCTAATCAAATTCTACAAAGGGGTGAGAAATCATTATCCGAAGCTGCGAGAAGAACTTGACGAGATAGAAAAGCTCTATATGCAATATCGCTATGAGTTCGATGCTTTAAAAAAGAAATATCCAGAAGATAGAGTAGAAGACAAGAACGAGGCGATGTATTACCACCTACGTGCTCAGTTCAACGGAACGGAGAAGCAATACTATTCCGACGCTGCACTTTACTACTACATCAACAAAACGGCTTATTCTGGCATGATTCGCTATAATGCCAATGGTGAATTTAACGTGCCATTCGGTCGATACCCTCATTTAAATACCGATGCGGTTTCTTTATCGCATAGTATGTTGTTGAAGCGAGCTAAGATATTCAATTTGGACTACAGCAAGATATTCGCAATGTGCAGGGAGGATGATTTCGTTTTCCTCGATCCTCCATACGATTGTACTTTTTCCGACTACGGCAACCAAGAGTATAAAGACGGCTTCAATGAGACAGAGCATCGTCGTCTCGCCAAAGCATTTTATGAGCTTCCTTGTAAAGCAATGATGGTTATCGCCCGCACTCCACTTATAGAAGAACTCTACGGCAAAGACATTGTTGACGAGTATGATAAGAGTTACGCCGTCAATATTCGCAACCGTTTCAAGTCGGAGGCCAAACACGCAATAGTGATGAACTATCGCAAAGATTGGGATAATGTGGAAGTTTTTGAACCCGAAGAAGGGGAGAACTACATACCAGAGACGAGTCAACTTAGATGCTTTGAACCAGGACCAGAAGAATATGGCAAAACCCATTAACAGTCAACTGCTGTTCTTGACTACATCGCCAAGAACACCCGAAAAGATGATTCCCGAAATTGAGTTGCTAATCAAGCATTTCAACGGGCAAGTATGGAATTCTAAAACGCAATATGCCTTTATGGGGGTACTCCGCGACGAGGACTTCTTTAACGGACAGGGGGCAAATGACCCTGCTTTTAGTGCCCGTGACCGTATCAACAGAGCACCCAAGTCGCTCGGATTTGTGCTTTTGGAGCCAACTTTGCAGTTAACATCCGCAGGTCATAAGCTACTGACATCTCGCCGCACAGACGAGGTTTTTCTGCGCCAAATGCTGAAATTCCAAGTGCCTTCACCTTACCACAAACCAACGAATAAGGCCGCAGAGTTCTGTGTGAAGCCCTATCTTGAAATGCTGCGGCTTGTTCGGACGATGGGAACACTGAATTTTGATGAACTACAGATGTTTGGTATGCAATTGACCAACTATCATGACTTCGGCAATATTGTAAAAAAGATTGAGCAATTCCGCATTGCTAAAGCTCAACATGTAGGGAGCTATCGAAACTTCAAGACGGAATATCTGAATTCTGAGCTTCGTAGAATTTATAATGAACGTATTCAGCGAGGCGAGACAAAAACGCGCGAGAGCAATGATGCGTCATTGGATAATTTCCTACGCACTCAGTCAAGTAACATGCGCGACTATGCTGATGCTTGCTTCCGATACCTTCGTATAACTGGACTTGTAAATGTCTCACATGTTGGTAAATCATTATCCCTTGTGCCAGAGCGTATCGCTGATGTGGATTACATTTTGCAGAATGTTAATCGTGAGCCTGTTTTCGTAGAAGATAGTGCGGCATATACGGCATATCTTGGTAATGCTGACTTGCCAAGGCTTCTTACGGATGACCGCCAAATGTTGGAAGACAAAATCCGTGCGGAGTTCCCCTCTGTTTCTATTGCTGCGTCTGCATCACTTGATGAGCTGAAAGATTTTTTGGCAGACTTATTAGAACAGCGCAAGAATCAGAGTATAATAGAGCAAGTTGCAGAAATCAAAAACTATCGTCAATATAACGAAATTCAGGAGATTTATGACAAGATTGAGAAGAAAGAAATATTCGATGCTCCACTTATGCTTGAATGGAACACATGGAGAGCAATGACGATGCTTGATGGTGGCGACATACAATCCAACTTCAACTTCGATGACTACGGTCAGCCCCTATCAACTGCCGCTGGAAATATGTCCGACATAGTTTGTGACTATGGTGACTACATGGTTTGTGTGGAGGTGACGATGGCAAGCGGTCAGAAACAGTACGAAATGGAGGGCGAGCCAGTGACTCGTCACCTCGGTAAGTTGAAGAAGGAAAGCGGCAAGCCCTGCTATTGTCTGTTTGTAGCACCGACTATCAACGATGCTTGTGTCAGCCATTTCTTTGCGTTGCACCACATCAACCTTGCTATGTACGGGGGCAAATCGACTATCATTCCGCTGCCCTTGCAGGTTTTCCGCAAGATGGTAGAGGATTCTTACAAGTCCAGTTATACGCCCAATCCGCAACACATACGTAATTTCTTTGAAGCATCCAACGATTTCGCCAGAACTTGCGGAAGTGAAGTGGAATGGTATGAGAAGATAAAGGAAAAGGCACTGCATTGGCTGGAATGAAAATTCTGTGTAAATGAATATTTGTTCGGATTATAATGCACGCCTTTTGGCAATTCAGATAAAAACCTATTTGGAGGTTAACGAAGATGCGATTGAAGTGCTCGTTATAAAAGGGCAGAAGTCATTCTCTGTGACACGCAGCTTTGTTACAAACAGCAGCTATCCAGCCAGAGACAACGTCAATATAGTTGCATGAGTTTGGTTTATCTTTTGACCGACGTGTCCTTTCAATAGCGTAATCACAATTATACCTTATATATAATATATGGAAGTCATACAAAGTTTTACGATTGACCATACTTGCCTGAAGCCAGGTATCTATGTGTCACGCGAGGATAAGGATTTTACGACGTTTGACCTGCGCATCACTGAACCGAATAAGGAACCTGCTGTTGCTCCTGCGGCTCTGCATAGTCTGGAGCACCTGATGGCTACGTGGTTTCGCAATAGCAGGGTCAAGGACGATGTGGTCTATGTGGGGCCGATGGGTTGTCTCACAGGCATGTATGTCATTATGACGGGAGCATACACTGTCGAGGATATGCGTGGCCTTACGATTGAGTGCTTGCAGTGGATACTTGCGCAGGAGAAGGTGCCCGCTACAGAGCCGCAGACTTGTGGCAACTATCTGCTGCACGACCTGCCTATGTGCAAGTGGGAGAGTGCCCGCTATCTGGACCGCTTGCAACATGATTTCCACAGCGAGTACACCAAGTTGCAAGTCACCCTCGAAGACGGCATGGTATTTGCTGACGCATAGACAGTCTGTTCTCTTTGAGTGTCATGCAAGGCAACGGAGAATTTGATAAGAACGCATGGAAATGATAGTTTTTCGGGGTTTCTTCACTCTTTTGTTGGGAAAAAATTGTTAGTTTGACACTTTTTTGTCATCTTTGCAGATGATTTGCGGTTTTGTGGTTGGGGGTAAGATGAGTAGCCTTGCAACCTTAGAACCGTGAAAACGTTATCTTTTCACAACTTTGTAAGCGAAAAAGAATACAAGAACATGAAACTGAAACACATTCTCTCTACGGCCTCGGTGTTGATGGCCATGGCAGCTCAGGCTCAGGTTGACATCACGATTGACGCGAAGAATCTGGGGCCTAAGATTTCGCCTACGCATTATGGTATCTTCTTCGAGGACATCAATCATGCAGCGGACGGAGGTCTGTATGCCGAACTGATTCAGAATCGCTCGTTTGAGGACAACGAGCGGGAGCCTGTGCACTGGAAGGCTGTGCACAACCAGAACAGCATGGCTAAGATTGAGCTGACTGCCGAAGACCCGCTGAACGGGGCGCATGAGCGGTCGCTGCGAGTCATCGTGACGAAGGCTGGCGGCCACGACATGGCTGGCGTGAGCAACGAGGGCTATTGGGGCATGAATGTGGTGAAGGGGCGTGAGTACAAGTTGTCGTTCTGGGCAAAGAGTGACAAGAAGTATAAGGGCACGCTGAAGGCTCTGCTTCGCACGGATGGCATTATCAGCAATCTGGGCGAGGTGAATATCCCTGTGAAGCTGACTGAGAAGTGGCAGAAATATACGGCCACTATCAAGGCTACGGGCAACGAGCCGAAAGCGGTGTTCGACCTCGTTACCAATACACCGGGTGTGTTTCAGCTGGATGTGGTGAGCCTGTTTCCGCCTACTTTCAAGGGTCGGGAGAATGGTATGCGTCCAGACTTGGCGCACATGCTGGCCGACATGCACCCGAAGTTCATGCGTTTCCCTGGTGGCTGCTTTGTGGAGGGACAGCGGAGTCCTGAGAATGCCTTCCGCTGGGAACGTACTATTGGCCCCATTGAGGAACGTCCTGGACACATGTATGTGAACTGGGGCTACCGCACGACGGATGGCATCGGTTTCCATGAATATTTGCAACTGGCCGAGGACCTTGGTGCCAAGCCGCTGTATGTGGTCAATGTGGGCATCTGGCACGGTGGATACACGCCGCTGGATTCGCTGCAATCGTGGATTGACGAGTGCATGAATGCCCTGGAGTATGCCAATGGTGACGTGACGACGAAGTATGGTGCGCTGCGTGCCAAGAACGGACATCCTGAGCCATTCAATATTGAGTATCTGGAGATTGGCAACGAAAACTACAACTTCTTCATAGACTCGAACCGTGACCAGTCTATTGACTATCCGAAGCGATACAAGATGTTCTATGAGTGCATCAAGGCCAAGTACCCCAATATGCACTGCATTGGCAACGTGGAGTCGTGGGGGACGGACAATCCGTCGTGGCGCAATGAGTATCCTGTGGAAATGGTGGACGAACACTACTACCGCAACCCGAAGTGGTTTGCCGACCGGTTCCACAAGTATGACACGTATGACCGCTCACGGTACAAGGTGTATGTGGGCGAATATGCCGTGACCAGTCAGTTTGGCAAGGTGGGCAACCTGAACGCCGCACTGGGCGAGGCTGTCTATATGATGGGTATGGAGAACAATAGCGACGTGGTTCCGCTGAACTCCTATGCTCCGATATTTGTCAATGAGAATAATGTGGCATGGGCTCCCGACATGATTCGTTTCAATTCAAAAGACTGCATGGGCACACCTTCCTACTATGTGCAGAAGCTCTTCCCCAACAACATCGGCACACGGGTTGTGCGGACTGACTGGACTTGCAAACTGCCCGAACAGCCCATCACGGAGGAGAAGGAACAGCCTGTACACTTGGGACTGGCTACATGGAACACCAACGTGAGGTATGCCGATGCCCAATACATTGTAGATGGAAAGACTGTTGAGCTGTCAGACCTCTCGAAGTGGCAGAGCGTGAAGGGCGAATGGCGCGGACAGGGCAACGAGGTGAGCCAGCGTTCACGCTTGGAACCAGCCATGCTGATTTCGCCAGAGACATTCACCGACAAGAAGTACACTTACAAGGTGCGTGCTCAGAAGCAGCGCGGCAACGAGGGCTTCCTGCTGATGTTTGGCTACAAGGACAGCGACAACTACAACTGGTTCAATGTGGGCGGATGGTCAAACTCTCGCAACGACATTGAGCAGGGCAATGGCGGCGGACGCATTCAGCTGACAGGCGGCAAGGACTTCCGTGTGGAGGAGGGTCGCTGGTATGACCTGCAAGTAGATGTGGACGGCGACAGCATCACTTGCTACATCGACGGCAAGCTGGAGTTTGGTGGCCGCTTGCAGCACAGCATGATGAAGGGCGTGTTTGCCAGCACCACACTGGACGAAAACAGCAACGAACTCATCATAAAGGTGGTCAACACGGGGTGGGGACCCACCGACGGTACGGTCAACCTGAAAAACTGTCAGGCAGCTTCGGCTACGCTGGAACGCCTCAGTTCGGCTGACGGCAATGACGAGAATACGCTGGATGACCCCGAAAAGATTGTTCCCCGAAAGGGCGAAGTGCATCTGGCACAACAGGGCAGCAAGCTGCTGTTCAATGTGCCTTCCTACTCTGTGAATATAATTAGAGCAAAACTGAAATAAGAAAACCTTTCTCCATAAAAATCCTGGATTATGAAATATAGTATCAAAGTAATTCTCTTCAAACTGAAGTATGTCTTTGCGTTCCTGCTGTTTGCCGTGGCCATCACTTTCTTTGGCGAAAGCAGCCTTATCAATCGCTATGCACAACAGCAGGAAATCAGCAAGCTGCGGGGCGAAATAGAGGCGTATCAGCGCAGGTTCAACAAGGATAACGCCATGCTCAACAGCCTGAAGACGGATCCAGAGGCGTTGAGGCAGATTGCCCGTGAGCGTTACTACATGAAAACTCCCGACGAGGATATTTTCGTGATTGAAGATGAAGAATGAGATGAGCAGAAAGCTTTGGGGCTACATGGAGATGGGCGGCGAGACGCTTGTTGTGCTGGCTGCTGCCATGTGGATTACCCATCATGCCATGGTGTCGTATCTTTTTGCCGTAGGCACAGTGCTGTTTGCCGTTGGGCGATGGGCACAGGGTGGGGAAGCTATATTGGCAGAAACGCCTGTGCGGAAGCAACTCAATATGCGCCGTCTGCTTCGCCAGCGCAACATTGGCATGGTGCTGTTGCTGATGGCGGCAGTGTTTATGTTTGTGCGCCACACTTACCATCTGGGGCAGAACATCTATGTGTTCCCCTCGTCGTGGCTTGTGCCATTTACGTGTTTTGTCGTCATTGAAGTTTATACGGCTTTTCGCATTCCTTATCTTCTGAAGGGGTGATAATTCTGGGGCTGTGCGTGCAGGAAAGCCCTTTTCTTGTTAAATAAGATTAAAACAAACGGAGTGTTTCAGAGAAAGTTTGTTTATCCTGCCTCTTTCCTCATGCAAAATTCGTACCTTTGCGCATTATTGAATAGATTGGTTCGGAATCATAGTGACACAAATACAATTCGCGTCTTGATGACGCTCACATTATATATAAGAATAGTATAGTAGAAAAGATTTTCATTCATTCATGGAACTTAATGCACTTACGGCTGTTTCGCCTATTGACGGTCGTTATCATGGCAAGACTGAGGGCTTGTCCGACTATTTCTCAGAATATGCACTCATCAAATACCGTGTAAGGGTTGAAATAGAGTATTTCATCACACTTTGTGAACTTCCGCTTCCGCAGTTGAGTGGCTTTGACACAAACCTTTTTGAGCCGCTGCGTAATATCTATCGCACTTTTTCTGAGACTGATGCCCGTAGAGTGAAGGACATTGAAAAGGTGACAAACCACGACGTGAAGGCTGTGGAGTACTTCATCAAGGAAGAACTGGACAAGATAGGTGGTTTTGAGCAGTACAAGGAGTTCATTCATTTTGGCCTGACCAGTCAGGACATCAACAATACCAGTGTGCCGCTGTCCATTAAGGAGGCACTGCACGATGTGTATTACCCACTGCTGGAGGAACTCATTGCCCAGTTGGAAACTTATGCTGATGAGTGGAAGGATGTGGCTATGTTGGCCAAGACCCATGGCCAACCAGCCAGCCCTACCCGTCTGGGCAAGGAGATAGAAGTGTATGTGTATCGTCTTCGCGAACAGCTTGCTCAGTTGAAAGCCTGTAAAATTACAGCCAAGTTTGGCGGTGCTACAGGAAATTTCAATGCGCACCACGTGGCTTACCCAGAATACGACTGGAAGCAGTTTGGCAACCGGTTTGTCAGCGAAAAGTTGGGACTGGAACGTGAGCAGTGGACGACACAGATTTCTAACTACGACAATCTGGGCGCGGTTTTCGATGCCATGAAGCGCATTAACACGGTCATCATTGATATGGACCGTGACTTCTGGATGTACGTCTCCATGGAGTATTTCAAGCAGAAAATCAAGGCCGGTGAGGTGGGTTCTTCGGCTATGCCACACAAGGTGAACCCGATTGACTTTGAAAATTCGGAGGGCAATCTGGGTGTCGCCAACGCAATTCTTTCGTTCCTGGGGCAGAAGTTGCCTGTCAGTCGCTTGCAGCGTGACCTTACTGATTCGACTGTGCTGCGCAATGTGGGAGTCCCCATGGGGCACATGCTGATTTCCATTCAGTCCACGCTGAAGGGGCTGCGCAAGTTGCTGCTCAACGAAGAGGCTATTCGCCGCGATCTTGACAACTGCTGGGCTGTTTGTGCAGAGGGCATCCAGACGATTCTGCGCCGTGAGGCATATCCCCATCCCTACGAGGCATTGAAGGCACTTACGCGCACGAATGCTGCCATTACAGAGGAGTCAATCAGCCAGTTCATCGACGGCCTCGAAGTCAGCGAAAGCGTGAAGGAAGAGTTGCGTGCCATTACGCCCCATAGTTATACGGGCATTTGAACGTAATTACTTTTTTAAATAAACACATTTTTATAAATCATTTAGTAGTACAATTTGTTTTAATGGCAAATTGACGGATAGAATTATGTCAGAATTAGAAGAATGGCAGAACAAGTCTGCCGCAGAAAACACAGAGAACGGCGGTGGCCGCGAAGGTTATCGCCCTTACAACCGTGAGAACAATCAGGGCCGTGAAGGTCGCCCACAGCGTCCACGTTTCAATCGCTCGGAACGTGCCTATTCGGCAAACCAAAGCGAGGGATTCCGTCCTGCAAGTTTCAACCGTAATTCGGAAGAAGGCGGCTACCAGCAGCGCGGCGGCTATCAGCAAAACCGTGGCGGCTATCAATCGCGTGGTGGCTATCAGCAGCGTGGTGGTTACCAGCAGCAGGGTGGCTATCAGCAGCGTGGCGGCTACAACGGACAGCGTAATCGCTATTATCGTGATGGTCAGGATAACGAAGGTGGCTATCAGTCGCGTGGTGGTTACAACAACCAGGGTCGTGGTGGCTATCAGCAGCGCGGTGCCTATCAGCAGCGTGGCGGCTACAACAACCAGAGCCGTGGCGGTTACAACAATCAGAACCGTGGTGGTTATCAGCAGCGTGGCGGCTATCAGCAGCGTCAGCATACTCCAGACTACAATCCGAATGCTAAGTATAGCATGAAGAAGCAGATTGAGTATAAGGAATACTTGGAAGACCCCAATGCACCTATTCGCTTGAACAAGTTCTTGGCTAACGCAGGTGTTTGCTCGCGCCGTGAGGCCGACCAGTTTATTCAGGCTGGCGTGGTCAGTGTGAACGGCACTGTGGTGACAGAACTGGGCACCAAGGTGCAGCGCACGGACGAGGTGCACTTCCACGACCAGCTTGTCAGCATAGAGAAGAAAGTGTATGTCCTGCTCAACAAGCCCAAGGACTATGTGACAACCAGTGACGACCCGCAGCAGCGCAAGACTGTGATGGACTTGGTGAAGAACTGCTGCCGCGAGCGTATCTATCCCGTAGGGCGACTCGACCGCAACACAACGGGTGTGTTGCTTTTCACCAACGACGGCGAATTGGCCAGTCAGTTGACTCATCCCAAGTTCTTGAAGAAAAAGATTTACCACGTCTATCTCGACAAAAACTGTACAGCAGACGACCTTCGAAAGATTGCAGAAGGCATAGAACTGGAAGATGGTGTCATTAAGGCCGACGACATTGCATATGCCAGTGACACAGACCGCAAGCAGATAGGCATCGAGATTCATTCAGGCAAGAACCGCATCGTGCGCCGTATCTTTGAACATCTGGGCTACAAGGTTTGCAAGCTCGACCGCGTGATGTTTGCAGGACTGACCAAGAAGGGACTCAAGCGTGGTGACTGGCGATTCCTCACCGAGCAAGAAGTGGCCATGCTTCACATGGGCAGTTACGAATAAAATTACAAGTAAATAAAGAAAATGAAACGAGTAAAAATCATAGACCTACTCCAGCGTACCGACTACGGCACAGAAGTCACGGTGATGGGTTGGGTGCGTTCAAAGCGTGGCAGCAAATCTGTCAACTTCATCGCCCTCAACGATGGTTCTACCATCAAGACCGTACAAGTGGTGGCCGATGTAGAGAAGTTCGACCCCGAAATGATGAAGCTCATCACCACGGGGGCTTGTCTCTCCGTAACAGGTACAATGGTCGAATCCATCGGTTCTGGACAAGCAGTCGAAGTACAGGCCACCGAGATTAAAGTGTTTGGCGAGTGTCCTGCCGACTACCCCATGCAGAAGAAGGGACAGACCTTTGAGTATATGCGCCAGCACGCCCACATGCGTCTGCGCACCAACACATTCGGTGCCGTGATGCGCATTCGTCACAACATGGCCATGGCCATCCACACCTACTTCCACGAGCACGGCTATTTCTACTTCCACACCCCCATCATCACGGCCAGCGACTGCGAGGGCGCAGGCCAGATGTTCCAGGTCACGACCAAGAACCTCTACGACCTGAAGAAAGACGAGAACGGCAGCATCATCTACGACGACGACTTCTTCGGCAAGCAGACATCGCTCACCGTCTCTGGCCAGCTGGAAGGCGAACTGGGAGCCACGGCACTTGGAGCCATCTACACCTTTGGCCCCACGTTCCGTGCCGAAAACAGCAACACGCCGCGCCACCTGGCAGAGTTCTGGATGATTGAACCAGAAATCGCCTTCATGGACTTGGACGACCTGATGGACTTGGAAGAAGACTTCATCAAGTACTGTGTGCGTTGGGCACTCGACAACTGCAAAGCCGACCTGGAGTTCCTCAACAAGATGATTGACAAGGGACTCATTGAGCGACTCGAAGGCGTGCTTCGTGAAGACTTCGTGCGCCTCGACTACACCGAGGGCATTCGCATCCTGCAGCAAGCCATCAAGGACGGCAAGAAGTTTGAGTTCCCCTGCAACTGGGGCGACGACCTGGCCAGCGAACATGAACGCTATCTGGTGGAAGAACACTTCAAGAAGCCCGTCATCATGACTCACTATCCCAAGGCCATCAAAGCCTTCTACATGAAGATTGACGACCAGAACCCCGTGCTCGACGGCAAGGAGATGGCACAGACCGTGCAGGGCACCGACGTGCTCTTCCCGCAGATTGGCGAAATCATCGGCGGCTCGGTTCGTGAAGAAGACTACAACAAACTGATGAACGAAATCCATGAGCGCAACATCCCGATGAAGGACATGTGGTGGTATCTCGACACCCGCAAATATGGCAGCTGCCCCCACGCAGGCTTCGGCCTCGGCTTTGAGCGTCTCATCCTCTTCGTCACCGGAATGCAGAACATCCGCGATGTCATTCCCTTCCCGCGCACACCGAAGACAGCAGAGTTTTAAGCCTAACAGACATACTACAAACGTGCAATCGCCGAACTTCCATTCATGGAGAGGTTCGGCGATTGTTGGATATTTCCCAGCATCAAGCAGTCTCCTAAAGCTGCAAGTATTGGAGAACAAGCGTAAGTTACAGACAGATTCCAGACGAGCATTAGAAGTTCATCCTTGCCGTACGTCCGCCAAGTATTCGGCCAGCATTTCGGCACAGCGTTCTCCGTCGATGGCGGCGGAGACGATGCCGCCGGCGTAGCCTGCTCCTTCGCCGCAGGGGAAGAGGCCCTGAAGACGGATGTGCTGGAGTGTGTCGTGGTCGCGCAGGATGCGGACGGGGGCGGAGGTGCGGGTCTCCACGCCTATCAGCACTGCGTCGTTGGTGAGGAAGCCGTGCGACTGCTTGCCGAAGTGCTTGAAGCCCTGTTGCAGACGGGACGTGATGAACTGGGGCATCCAGAAGTGGATGGGGGTGCTCACAAGCCCAGGCGTGTAGGACGTGGCGGGCAGGTCGTAACTACCTTTGTTGTTTACAAAATGTGCCATGCGCTGGGCGGGAGCCGTCTGGCGCATGTTGCCTTGCAGCCAAGCCGTGTATTCGAGGCGTTCCTGAAACTCCAGCATGGCCAGCGAACCGCCTACCGCTTCCGTTTCGGGCAGGGGGGGCAGTCCCTTCAGTGAAGGCTCGTCGAGGTCTGTGGCGTGCAGCTCCACGACCATGCCCGAATTGCTCCAGGGCGAATTGCGTTGCGAGTTGCTCATGCCGTTCACCACAATCTGCTGCGGACTGCTGGCGGCGGGAACCACCGTGCCGCCGGGACACATGCAGAAGCTATATACGCCGCGCCCCTCTACCTGCGTGACAAAGCTGTATTCGGCTGCGGGCAGGAACAGGCCGCGCCCCTCGCTGCGGTGATACTGAATCTGGTCGATGCGGTGGCTGGGGTGCTCCAGTCGCACACCCACGGCCAGGTCTTTGGCCTCCAGTTCTATGCCCTGTGCATGGAGGTAGCGATAGACATCGCGTGCGCTGTGGCCTGTGGCCAATATCACGGGGCCGTAAAACTCCTGGTCGCCGCAGTTGATGCCCTCCACGGTGTTGCCGCTGACGAGCAGCCGCTGCATCTTCGTCTCGAAATACACCTGTCCGCCACAGCGGATGATGGTCTCGCGCATGGCCTCGATGATGCCTGGCAGTTTGTCGGTGCCCAGGTGGGGATGGGCATCGGAGAGGATGCTGGTGGAAGCTCCGTGCTGGCAAAATACGTTCAAAATCTTCTCCACGTTGCCCCGCTTCTTGCTGCGCGTGTAGAGCTTTCCGTCGGAGAACGCACCCGCGCCGCCCTCGCCGAAGGAGTAATTTGACTCAGGGTTCACGGCGTGCGTGCGGCTTATCTGGGCAATGTCCTTGCGGCGGTCGTGCACGTTCTTGCCGCGCTCCACAACCACGGGGCAAACGCCCAGTTCTATCAGCCGCAGCGCGGCGAACAGTCCGCCCGGTCCTGCGCCCACGACGATGGCCTGTTCTCGGCCCGCCACGTTGGGGTAGTCCGTGCGCTGAAACGCATCGTCTGTGGGCTGCTCATTGATATACAGGCGCACTTTCAGGTTCACAAAGATGGTGCGCTGGCGGGCATCCACACTGCGCTTCAGCACGCGCACGGCGGTCAGACTCTCCGGGCTGACGGCGTACTCTTGTGCCAGATATGCCTTGATGCTTTGTTCGTTCACTGCCTGTTGGGGCAGCAGACGGAGTTGCAGTTCTTTAATCATGGTGTTCTTTCGTTTCGGTTACACGCTTGTTGCTATGGCGCAACGGCATAAAGATAATGCTTTTCGATTTCCTTGCAGATTGAAATTTCGGGTCAAAGGTACAACTTTTTCCGTAAAGTCCTGTCAAAATGGCTGAAAATGTGCATCCGCATTGCTTTTATGACTATCCGTAATCGGTACCACTAATATTTTTTCAATACGAAGGGTATTGACTTTTTCAACACGAATGATATTTGTTTTTTCAACATGAATTACACGAAACTTCACGAATTTATGCGGATCAAAAGAATTTACACAAAACACCTCGACGGTGACGAACCACACGAAACCATCCGGTAGGCTTCGTGAAATTTCGTGTAATTTGTGTTGAAAAAAACAGATATCATTGACTTCGTCGCTAAAGGTTAAAAAGAACTTTGGTGGTATTTACCGATAACCATAAAGTTTTTTGTTCCTCTGTGTCGTGTGAGCATCCTGCGGAGCAAAGGCCAGGAGTCGGCATCCATGCAGAGGTGGAAAGGGGGCAGAAGCAGACAGAAGGAAATAGCGGACGATACATCATAATAATTGTACCATCCGCTATCTCCTTCTGTCAGCTTGGGGAAAATAAGCAAGTCCTTACTCCAGGTCGTACCAGGTGTCCTCGCTTTCCTCGCCGCTCTTGGCGTGGCCTCGCAGGGTTGCTGGGCCTGGGCTGCTGCAGAGCATCTGCAACTGCTGAAGTTTCACTACCTTCATTGCGGGCTTCTGATAATTCTTCTTTATCATGGTTATGTCCTCCTTTGTCTTTATTTTACTACAATCTTTTTGCCATTGTTGATATAGATGCCCCTGCGGGTGGGCTTGCTGCTGAGTCGCTTGCCGTCGAGGGTGTATCATCCTTCGGTGGTCACCTCGCCTGTGCGGGTGTTGAGCGTAGCAATGCCAGTCACCACGCCATCGGCACCGATGAGGCGCACGCTGATGGTTTCGGGCAGGGTGTCATCAGCAGCGGCGGCGCGGTTCCGGGCGCGTGACTCAAACTGGCTGTCAGTTCCGTTGTACTCCAAGTAGGCTCGCATGGGCTTGATGCGCACGTAACTGCCCACTTTCACGAACTGGCCCTGCGTGATGCCGTCGTTAGCGGCCTGTGCAGAGAAGCCGTAGGTGGGTGCCGAGGGAGCAGAAGACCACTCGATGGTGCTGTAAGTACCCTTGAACGTCCAGTCGCCGCTCGTGGTCGTGCCAGCCGTGAGGTCGGCAGGTATGGTGTATATGCCGCTGAAGTCAGCGTCGCCCGTCGTCGCAGCGTTATACAGGTACGGCGTGTTGGCGGTCAGAGTCGTGGTGCTGGGTTCGGTCATCGTAGCAATGTACTCGCCCGTCTCGCCGTCCTGCGAGATGCCGCTGAATTCGTAGAACGAGCCATCGTCCTCCTTCTTCGTGTATGCGAATGGCAGACACACGGTCGAGGGCTTGTCAGCTGTGAACGCACGAGTGTAGTTCACCCAGATTTCCTGTCCGGCGTATGCTGTTAGGTCTGTGATGCCCTTAACGTCGGTCAGTGTCACTTCGTCGTAGTACTCGGCTTGCAGCTCGAAATCGAATGCGGGAGCGGAGGCGAGGGTCCACGCGGTCTTCTCTGCGTTAGGAGTCAGTTCTGTCTGAGCCCATGTGCCCTGCGCAACCGTCAGCAGGAGGGCGAGAATTGAAATTATTCTTGTTTTCATATTTGTTTTTTGTTTTTATCGCTATAAATACTTATTGAGAGGGTTAATATACGAAGGCTGAGCGGACGTAACGCTCAATGGTGCGACCGTCTTGACCGATGCCGCCCCATTTGTAATCGTACACTTGACCGAAATTCTGTGTTGCCTGTGATGAAGAGAGTGCTGTGCTCGTCCAATAGACCTGTCCTGCTGTGAGCGTCTGCTTCATAACATCGCTTACCACACCTGTACCTCCAAGCAGCCACTGGCCTCTTGATGGCAGGAACCATGAGCTGGCTCCACTTGGGCGGCTTGCGCTGTAATTGCGGGCTGCTTCTGAAGCAGGGAAATCGTCAGGCCATTTATGCCAGTGTTCAGTTGCTGTGTATCCGTTCAGGGCAGTCAGGTTATTATATGTGAGTTCTTCTGTATCTGTTTTGTACTGATATGCACTCGTGCTGGCATCGGTCAGTGCTAATACGAAGATGCGGCTGTCGGAAAAGTCCGTATCAACGGCTGTGCTTGAGATGTAGGTGATGATGCCGATGGCTCCGCTTGTGTTGTCTTGCATAGCACCACTCGATGTGACATACTTGCCGTTGTAATTGTTGCGAAGATAAGTAAGGTCGCCATTGGCGGCATTAACGGCAGTTTTCAGGGCACTGAGCGACGAAACACAGATGGCAGTAGTCGAAGCGGTAAGTGTCTTACTGGTGGCTGCATAGTTATCGGTGGCTTCAACGCTGACCGTGATGGTACTTGAGCCTGCGCCACCAGTGATGCGCTTCACGGTTACGGTAGAGGTGCCGCTGACGGTGACAACGCTGGTAGTGCCAGAGGTGACAGTGATTGTGCCAGTACCAGTGCGGTTGACGGTAAAGGTCTTCGTGCTATTTTGATAGTCAGAGGCCGCAAAACTGAGACTTGTCGGGCTGAGCGTAATAGTTGGCGTCGCCTTGTCTATAGTCACTTCCACGCTTGCCTCGTCGATGTCCTTAAATCCGTCTGAGCCATCAACCTTGTAATATACGGTGTAGGTTCCGGCATTGGTAGCAGTAGGCACGTCGGATGAGTATTCACCTTCCGCACCGAGTTTATACTGCAACTCGCCGCCAGTAGTAGAACCAGCATTAACCAGCGCCTGAGCAGCACCAGTATATACAAGTCCTGTCTTGGCTGTAGGAGCCGTGAGCGAGGGAACACCCACATACTTCACGCTCTTCACGTGGCGCGAGCCGCTGTAGGTGGCAGTGACCTCCTGTCCCTCGTAAGGAGTAGCAGGGCTGACAGTCCAGTTGCCTGCCTCTGTATCCGTAGCATCCCATGTAGCCGAGTGAGTAGGAATGGCATTGTATGTAGCAGTGTATGAGCGATCGCCAGTAGAACCGCTTGCGATGGTTACCGATGTAGAGGCAGAGCCGAGGCCAGTGCCAGTCCATCCCGCAAAGGTATAGCCCTCCTTTGTAGGATTGTTCAGTGTGATGGCTGCGCTCTCCACAGTGTAGCTTGTAGGATTCTCTGAAGCAACACTACCGCCGTCAAGGTCATAGGTGATAGTGTAGTTCACAGGTGTCCACTTGGCGTAGAGAGTGGCACCAGCATTAGCCGAATAGGTGGCACCTGCTGCATAGTTCGTACCGCTGCCGTTGGATGCAGTGTTCCATCCGTTGAAGGTATAGCCCGTGCGCGTTGGCTGTGTGCTGCTCAGCGTGAGGTTGATGCCGTAGAGCTTCTTCTGTTCTGAGGGTGCTCCGCTGCCACTGTTAGCATTGTATGTTACATTGTAGGGGGCTTGAATGGTGACCTTAAAGACGGTAAGTGACTGCGGAGTCACAGTCGTCGTGTTTGAGTATGCTAACTCGGGATTGCCTTCTGAACTGCCTATATTTATGGCAAAAAACTTCACATAGTAGGTCGTGCCAACAGTCAGGTTTGAGACATCAATATATTTTGCGAAGCGTGGTGTGACACCAGAGCCGAGTCCATTACTGCTTACGAGACCTGCATCGGCTACTGAGGTTTCCCCTAAGTTAAACGATTTCACCACCGAGGTGCAGGCTGCATCCGAATAGATATAGACATGAACATCAATGTTAGTGTTCTTATTGTCTGGGTCAAAAACCCAGCCTCTAACGTAAAGGGAATCAGGGTGGCTGGTACATTCGTCAGCCATTCCCTCGGGGTTAGCTGCCCACGCCCCCTGCGTCACGGTAAGCAGCAGGGCGAGAATTGAAATTACTTTTGCTTTCATAATTTTTTTGTTTGAATTATTTTGTTTGTTGTTTTTCGTCTTCTGACACTACCTGAGACAGACGGACAAAAGCAAACCGCCGAGGCTCTCATTGATTGAGAATCTCGGCGGATAATGTGGTGTGAGGGGAGGTACGGTGGAGGCTACGGCTTGAACTCGTTGAACATTGCTATCTCGCTGTCGTAGCGGGCAACGATTTCATCGAGTTGCGGGTTCGTGCGCTGTATGATGAGAGCCACGTAGTCCTTTCGTATGTCGTCGCCTTTCACTTCTACGGCCTTGATGAGATAGCGTTGCCGTTGCTCGTAGCCGTTGAACCAGCGGAGGAACAGCCTTGCGCGCTGCGCCTGCTGGTCGTTAGCCGTGCTGCACATTAGAGCATGATGTCGGGGGTCTGTCGGAAGAACTCTTCGATGATGCAGATGACCGTCTGGGGAATCTTCTTGTCGCCGGGCGATTTCTGCTGTTCGGGATTGGCGAGGTTGAACCAGTAGGCAGTGTAGTACGGGTTGGAGTCCAGTTCAAAGCCCACGTGGTACTCAATGCCCGTGTCGGTCACGAATACGTACTGGTCGCCCATGCTGTGTACGTCGTAGGGCGAATGGCTGTTGACGGCTTCAAGGTCGAGTCTATTCATGGGCTTACACCCATTCGATGTCATAGTAGCCCGTCTCGGCGGCAGCCTTCTTGCTGCGCTGGCGTGCTTCCCACTCTTCGTTCACTCTGCGCTGGAACGCCTCTTTGCGCTCCCTCGCCTGCTGCAGCCACGCAAGGATTTCCTCGCGAGTGCGGCTCTTGGCGATTGTTGTCGTTGCTTCCATCTTCTTAGCTATCTTGAATTTGACGGTGCAAAGATACAACATTTCTGCGAGATTAACGCAGAATCCCTCAGATTTTTATATCCGTCTTGTCTCAGTATGTCAAAGAACTCGTTTCGTGGTCTGGTGTCAGCCGTGCGTTTCGATGCGCGGCGGCTGAACTTGCCAA
>JAFTEV010000007.1 GCA_017453465.1 Bacteroidaceae bacterium
GAAGGCATGACTTTCGCAGAAGACGAATACGGACTGATGCTCTTTGAAGGTGATGTCATTGGCAAGACTCGTACTGGTTTCACTCACAGTGTGTCTCCAAAGCTGCACGCACCTAACCGAGTTAAGTATGCTATCCTTGACACAGCTGGCAACCGTCAGTTCAAGAACGATGAAGGCTCGCTGCTCGAAGTTACTGTAGAGGCAGCAAGCGACATGGCCACAGGTGAATACACTGGTTCACTCGAAACCATCGAACTTTCAGCTTACGACCGCGAGGTTGGCCTTATCAAGATTCCTGATGTGACTTTCAACATCAAGGTTACCAACCCTGTAGGCATCGAGTCTCTCTCTGCTGACAAGGCTCAGATTTCTGAAGTTTACAGCGTTTCTGGAGCACAGCAGAACGGCCTCCAGAAGGGTATCAACATCGTGAAGTTTGCTAACGGTGAAGTAAAGAAGGTGATTGTTAAGTAAGGATTCACCGAAAATGTGTGCATAGCAACACATTGACTTTACCTATTATTTACAAAAAAATAGTGCAAGTTCTTTGGGGCTTGCACTATTTTTTTGTAATTTTGCCACAAAATCACTAACTAACATGAATTTCAGACCTAACCTTGATACAAAGGCGCAAAAAAAGGGGAACTCTACGAAAAGCTGTAAGCTGCATCTTTTTTTGCCCTTCTTTTTATCACTTTTCTCCGTTTGTAATGCTGTGGCACAAAACATGGCACTGTTCACCTCTAAGCAAGGACTTGTAAACAGTTGCGTGCAGACGCTTTACGAAGACAGCCGCCACAACATCTGGATTGGCACACGCGATGGACTCAACCGTTACGACGGTGTGAAGATGAACGTCTATCGCCACAGCAACAACGACCCACAAAGCTTGATGAGCAACATCGTACTCTGTGTGTTTGAGTACGACTCCGACCACATCTTGATTGGCACAGGCAACGGCATCCAATCATACAACTATGCCACAAACAAATTCTCCCCCGTCCCTTTCATCTCACCAAGCGGTGACACCATCCGCGTGTACATTTCTTCCATCAACAGGCTCAGCAACGGAAAGGTTATAGCCTGCATTGCCGGACATGGCAGCATCCAGATAGAGTCAGACGCAAAAGGAAATCTCTATGCAAAGCAAGAGCTGACCTACATAACGAACAATGTCAGCCCTGGCCAAATCTTCGAAGACAGCGAAAAGAACCTCTGGATTATCAACAACGAGCACGAAGTCTATCTGAAGACAAAGAAAGGATATAAAAAGATAGACGTGCCCGACACTCCCCGAAACTTCTGCTTAGGACAATCGGGCAAGCTCTACCTGGGCTGCGAACAGTCGGGCTTGTTGGTTTACAACAAACAAACGGGCAAATTCGAGTCTGTCTCTCCTGGAGACACTAACTACAACCTCTGGAGCATACGCCCATGGACCAACGGACGTATCTTCATCTGCACCGACGGCCACGGACTGAAAATCTATGACGAGCGGACAGGCAAAATCACTCAAAGCACCATTCAGACCAGCGACTTCAACCTGGCCACATCCAACGTGAAAGATGCCATCAGCGACTCATTTGGCAACGTGTGGATTGGCATCTACTGGCGCGGAGTCATGATGAAGGCCATCAACCAGTCAGCCTTTGAATACATCGGGCGCAACTCCATCACCAAGAATTCCATCGGAACTGCACCCGTCACAGCCATTGCACCCTCCGTCAATGGAAAGCTCTGGGTAGCAACCGACCACGACGGACTCTACAAAATCACCACAGACGGAACCTCCAGCTACCACTGGCAGCCCGAAGCAGGAAAAAACCTCCCCTCCACCATCAACACACTCTTCGAAGACACCAACGGCACACTCTGGATGGGCGGATACTTCGACGGCCTCTGGTCCATGAACACCACGACAGGAACCTTCACCCACTCGCACCACAATGTCAACCGCATATCCGACATCACCAAGGACGCAGCCAGCGGAGACCTCTGGATTGCCACACTGGGCATGGGGTTCTTCCGCTACAATCCCCACACCGATGCACTGGTACAATATACCAACCACAATGGCAACATCCAGGCTGCTGACTTCATCGACCCCAACCACTTTGTTTACTGCATACAGACACGCGGCCAGCTGCTCTACGCCGCCACAGCCAACGGACTGGAAGTTTACAAACAAGGAAAGGAAAAGCTAACGCCACAGAGCATACACCTCGTGCGCAGTGCAGTGCTCTGCATGAAATTCGATGCACACGGAAACCTCTGGCTTGGCACAAACGACGGACTCCACCAGCTCAACACCAAGACAAACACGCTCAAGAGCTACAAGGAAGACAGCGGACTGCCCAACCAGACCATCAACAGCATAGAAATACAAGACGAGAACCTGTGGCTGGGCACAAACAACGGCCTCTCCTACTTCAACACCCAGAACGAAACATTTGAAAACTTCTTCAACGAAGACGGCCTGCAAGACAACGAATTTGGCCAGCGCACCTCAGTCGCTGTCGATGGCAACCTCTACTTCGGCGGCATTGGCGGCATCACCTATTTCCAGAAAACAAACATCGACAAACTGAAGACCGCCAACAGTTTCAAGATTCAGCTTGTCGATTTCTACCTCAACAACAAAATCGTACACCAAGGCGACAAGTCAGGCTCCTACGAGATTCTCTCCGGCCACATCAACGAGACATCCATGGTGAACCTCGCCCCCTCCGACAACCACTTCTCCGTGGAGGTCTATGCCCCCAGAGCCAACAACCGCCACATCACATACGAATACAGCTTCGACGGCAGAAACTGGCAGACGCAGGAAGGCAACACCGGCCACATCATCATCCAGGGCCTCACCCCTGGCCTCTACCACCTGAAGATTCGCGCACGCTCCTACCAGTCCGTGTCGGAAGAACGCACGCTCACCATCACCATCCACCATCCCTGGTACACCTCGCCACTGGCACTGCTCATCTACCTCGTCCTCGGCATACTCGCTGTGTGGGCACTCTACCACGTAGTACGCCGCCAAGTGACAGCCCGCCGTGTGCTCATACGCCACCGACAGGAGCAAGAAATCAACGACGCACGCATCCAGTTCTTCATGAACATCAGCCACGAAATCCGCACCCCCATGACACTCATCATGGCACCGCTCGAAAAACTCATGGGCATGGACAAGGACGAACCACACCAGCGCAACTACCGCCTCATCCATCAGAACGCCAAGCGCATCCTGCGACTCGTCAACCAACTCATGGACGTGCGCAAGATTGAAAAAGGCCAGTACCGGCTCGAATACACCACCATCGACCTTGTGCCATTCATCCAGAACACCTGCGACGTGTTCGCTTCGGCCACCACACAGCGGAACATTGACTTCCAGTTCCGCCACAATGTCGATTCGCTCTACGTAAAGACCGACACCGACAACCTCGACAAAATCCTGATGAACCTGCTCAGCAACGCCTTCAAGTTCACACCCGACGGCGGAAGCATCGCGGTCAACCTTGAAGCCGACAAAAATCACATCGTGCTCCACATCAGCGACACAGGCTGCGGCATCAGCGACACCGACAAAACAAAAATCTTTGAGCGATTCTACTCCGCCAGCCACCAGAACGGCTACCTCGGCACAGGCATCGGCCTCAACCTCACCTACCTGCTCGTGCAACTCTTTAAGGGCACCATCACCGTGGCCGACAACCCCACGGGGCAAGGCACCATGTTCGTGGTCGATTTGCCACACATCCCAGCCAGAAAGCCACAGCCACCCAAGGAAGACACCGCACAGCCCGAAGGAACACCCAGTGCGGAACCACAGCAAGAAACTGACACGCCCAACGCACCAGAGTCCAAGACCACAGACGAAGAAGTGGGCGGCATCCTTCTGCCCATCGAGAAACTGCGCGGCGTAAAGCACCGCAACGTACTTATCGTGGAAGACGACGCAGCCATCCGCCAATACCTTCACAGCGAACTCTCACACGACATGGTCCTCTCCGAGTGCACCAACGGAGCCGAAGGCTGGGAATACATCCAGAAGAACCCCGACAAGGTGAACCTCGTCATCAGCGACCGCATGATGCCCGTCATGGACGGCCTCACCCTCTGCCAGCGCATCAAGCAGAACCCGCTCACCAGCCACATCCCCGTCATCCTCATCACCGCGCTGGGCAGCGATGCCGACCGCATCGACGGACTCTCAGGCGGAGCCGACGCATACGTCAGCAAACCGTTCAACATCGACGTACTGCGCACCACGGCCATCAACCTGCTCCAGAGCCGACTCCTGCTCCAGGGCAAATACACCACGGAACAGAAGACCGAAGAGAAGATTGAGAAAGTAGAAATCACCTCGCCCGACGAGCACCTCATGGAGCGCGTCATGAAGGTCATCAACCAGAACATGGACAACCCCGACCTCAGTGTAGAAATGTTTGCCGACCTCGTAGGCATCAGCCGCGTACACTTCTACCGCAAGATAAAAGAACTTACCGGACAGTCGCCACGCGACTTCCTCAAGACCATCCGTCTGAAAGAAGCAGCCCGACTGCTGCGCGAGAAGCACCTCGACATCACCAGCGTCAGCGATGCCACGGGCTTCAAGACCCTCAGCACCTTCTCCACCAGCTTCAAGGCTCTCTACGGAATGACACCCAGCGAGTATCAAAACGCCAACATCAAGACCTCCTGACCTCATTATTTCCTCAAAAACAGCACATTTGGCAGTTACGGACAAGTTTATGTAACGCCAGATAAAATGTAACGCCATAAAAAGCCGTAACTTTGCATCGTAAAAAAAACAAGGAACATTAGGTTAATAGTTAGGTTAATAGGTTTTATTCAAGATTCTCCAAGACCACTTCGACAACAGAAGGACAGTCCAAGGAGAATGTTCCCCAACAGGAACACCACACTGGCCAGCAAATTGCATACAAATTCTTTCAGGTTAAGGTTAATAGGTTAGTTAGTAAAACAATTTGCTCAGCCAAGCACAGGAGAGTATATCGTGATGATATGCTCTCCTGTTTCTTTTATCACTCCCCCTAATGTGTCGGTTGCAGTCTGGATAATCTCAGAGCAAGTCCACATGGGTGCCAGTTCGGAGGAACAAGAGTGTCAGCTGCGTGTCGCTTTGCTCCCACGTCATCAGCCAATCAGACTTGATGTGACACTCCCAAATACCATCCATGTCGCCCGACAATTTGTGCGGGCGATACTGAGCCGGCAATGAGCCAGTGGCTTCGAGGATGTCCATCGCATCAGTGAGCAGCTTCATGTTGAGTCCCCGCTTCATACATTGGCGGAAATCCTTTTTAAAGCGGTTGGAAAGTACAACTTGATAAGTCATCGCTATAGTCCCATTTCTTTGTAGAAGTCCTGCAGTGAGTTGTAGTGCGTCACCCCGATGCCATTGTGCGCATCCTCGATGACCTTCATCGTTTCCTCGTTGAGATACTTACCCGTTTCGGGGTCGTAGAGACGTGGCTTGATGCGCTGCGCCTTCACCTTGGTCACGCCCCTGACCATGCTAATGGCCTTCTTGATGTCCCGCAGCATCGACATATCGCTGATGCTTACCAGCAACTGTCCAGGCACGGCTGTTGTCGTTGTTTCCATAATCCTAAAGATGTTTTGTAATCACGGTGCAAAGATAAGCAAAATCCGCGAAACGCTGACAAAAAACAGAAAGATTTGTGATGAGCCGCCTATAGCCACAGGTCAGCCTTCTTGCCATCAAGAGTCCTCACTGCCAGTAGTTTTTACCAGAGTTTGACGAAGCAAATACCATGCTGAAGTAGTATAGAAGTTGCGTAAATATGGAATATCGGCAAAGCAACTCCACAATTTTCGAGGAATCATGTGGAACTTCTGCTTGTAATGTGGATTGATGAGCCAAAGCGTACGCTGGCAAATGGTGTACCCTGCTTCAGAAACCTGTCGTTCAAAGTTCTCTATCGTCATACGCGAAGCTCGGATGTCCATCAGTTCATCAATGTTGTCGCCCGTGGCTCCGCCCAACTTCAACATTGCTCGGTAGATTGGCTTGGGCAATAGATGGATGAAGGGAAGTTTGGAGGCAAAACCGACGCTTATTTGCTGATGACCGCCGAATGGGTTCTGCCAGGCAGGAAAGCCGAAGAACACGATGCCGCCCGCCTTCAGAAAATCCTTGATGTGAAGAAGAAACTCACGTTTGCAAGATGGAGCAATATGCTCTATTACGTCGTGAACAAGTATGAGGTCGTAGCGGTCAACTTCTTCTATTGGCTTCTCTGCAAGAAGGAAATCTTTGCAGATGAAAGTTCCTTGTTGATGACATTCTGCAAAGAACGTCTGAGCTTCGTTGATACGCACTTGGCAAATGTCCATCCCTCTTACCTGACACCCTTTTTCTGCGAAAGGAAGCAGATTGCCGCCCTCGCCACAACCTATTTCCAATACGCGAGTGTCTGCTGACAAAGTGATGTGTGGTTGCAGGTTGTCTGTGTAAAACTCGCGGGCCGTGTTTGCCAACTCGCAGAAGTATTGCCTGCGGTTCAAATGTCGCTGTTGCATTGTCTTTTCTTGTTTTGGTTCTCTATTGTGAGAGATACCGCAAAGCAAGAAAAGACTGCATGATTTTCGGGAAGAAAATTACCACGTTATGCGGATACCCAGCGGCAAGGAGAACGTGAACGGATGCTCCGTGCGGTAGGTTTCTATGCCGCTGCCAGTAGGAATGTAATACTGCAAACTCGGTTCTACAAAGAAGCCGATGTTGGGCGTAAAGTTGTACTGCAAACCAAGTCCTGCGCCAGCCGACCATTGCAATGGAGCATGGAGCGTAGCCTTCTCTTCCAGTTCTTTCATGCCGTCCACATAATAACTGGTGCTGAATGGTGCATAGACAGGAATCTCCAACTTCGCACCAAGACTTCCATAGAAGTTCCAACGCCCCACATTATATATATTATATGTACCCCTCAATGGTATGCCGAGATAGTGGATGGTTTGTTGCTTGCGGATAGCGTTTCCGCCAGCACCAATCTCAGTTTCCGACTTCAGACGGCTGTAGTTCAAACCTGTCTCTAAACCAAAGCGGTTACTCAGTTTGTATTTCAATGCCAACGAGAAGGTTATAGGCATGTAGTGGTGCGTATTGCGTTTGATTTCGTCCGCCCCCGGTTGAGTGGCATTGTTTTGGGCAATCTTCAGCAGGATTTGATACATCTTGTAGTCAACATCCAACGTTCCGCTCTGTAATGCTTCGGCATAATCGCTCCATCTTTCAAAGGAACGGACACGCGGAAGCTCACTTATTATGCCTGGCATTTCACCCTCAGTGATTTCACGTTCAGTGAATACAAACGGACTATTAGCATTCAGTTCACCCATGCTGCCATTGTATGCTAAATCTACCGACCACTTCTGCCCCTTGTCCTTTACTTCTACAGGCTTTCCAGGGAATTGTTCAGCGATTGTTTCCTTTTCAAGACGCAAGCCGGGCTGCAGTTGCTTGTCTTGTGGAATGGTTGCAGAGTCGGTACACTCTGTTTCTTCAGCAATGTGATGAAGCGTGTCAATAGGTGCAAGACTATCGACAGCAAGACCCCTGCCAGGAGCAACAGCCACATACCGTGGAGCAGTCCTCGGAGTGGCAGGAACTCCTTGCTCTATTCTTGGAGTTTCTTCTTCATCTTGCACAGTGTCAGACTTAATCACTACAGGCTGCGAAACGTCAATAGTTTTTCCCTTTTTATATAGGTAGATGCCGAGTGGCAGCAGAAGCGGCAGAAGCCATAGCAACCAATACTGTGCAAGTGACTTTTGCAACATTTTCTTTGCTCTTGACAGTTGCGAGGATGACGAGTGGGCAGCAATGCCAAGGATTTCGGCTATTTCCTTGTGCGACATTTCTTGGATGACAGCCAACTTGAACACCTGCCCGTAACCTTTGGGCAGCGCATCTACAGCTGCCGTCAGTTCGGCCATCGTTGGCAGAGGCTTGTCTTCGGTTGAATTTGTTTCTTGTGGCAGTTCTTCTTCTGACAGCACGGAAAGTGAAAGCATCGCCGGCTCATGGTGACGCTGCACATATCGTCGGGCCACATTGGTGGTGATGCTTGTCAGCCATGCCTCAAATCGTTGTGGGTTATGCAACTGATTCATCTTGGCAAAGGCCAGAAGAAATGCATCATGTGCCAATTCCTCTGCCACCTGTCGATTGCCAACAATGTGTTGGCATATCCCCGTCATTTGTTGGTGATATGCCCTATATAAGCTCCCAAGTGCAGTCTCCTCGCCTTGTCGCCCTCGCTCTATGAGTTCTTCTATGTCCATCAAAATCTCACTGCCTCTACTAACAAAGATACCACTTCCTCCAAAAGACTGCACGGAAATTACAACTTTTTTTCATACAAAGGTCACATTTTCCTCCGATTTGACCAAATAACAGTTGAGAGAAAAAAGAGAAATCGCCCTGTCTGAAGAGGGAAAGCATGGATGTCGTCAACTTTGTTTGCTACACTGGGAGGTTTTGGTAGGAAGAAGGGGGAAAAAGTAGGTGAAGCGGGAGTGAGAAAAGATAGAAATGGGAGCGGAAAGAGAAAGAGATGAAAGCGGAAGGAGAGAGAAGCAGGAGTGAGAAAAGATAGAAACGGGAGTGGAAAGAGGCAGAAATGAAAATGGAAAGAGAAAGAGTTTTTTGCAGGATTATGCTGATAAATTTCTCAACATGGCAAAATTATTGTAACTTTGCAGCAATAATCAAAATTGGTCAATCGAAAATGAATGAATGGTTATTCCTGTTAGGTGCCATCGCCGTGGAGACGTTTGCCACCTCGATGCTCGGCCTGTCTGAGCAGTTTACAAAGCCTCTGCCTACCATCGCCATGGTGGTGGGCTACCTGTTGTCGCTATATCTGCTGTCGCAAGCCCTGCACACCATCCCCATCGGCCTGGCATACGCCATCTGGAGTGCGCTGGGCATTGTGTTCATCACGTTCATTGGGGCTGTGTTCTTCAAGCAGGTGCCCGATGTCCCTGCCTACATCGGGCTTGCCTTGATTATGGCTGGGGTCGCGGTGATTAACTTGTTTTCTAAGATGGAAGTGCACTAAGATTGCACGGATTATTTTACCACAGATTGCACAGATTACACAGAATTGTTCCTTTTAGAATTATCTGGGCAATCTGTGGTAAAAGAAAAAATCCACGTGGTGTTAATAAACAGTGAAAGGACTTTGGTTAAAGTCCTTTCACTGTTATGCTTTGTCCTGCTTTCACTGAGATTTCGTAGTCTGTCACTGCGGGGGTCGTGTGGGTGGAAACCTGCGTGAGCCCCCTGGCGGTGAGGGGCGTGTGACTGCGGAGTCGCAGTGTGCCGTCGGCCTGTGGGATGATGGTGGCAGAGAGGAGTTTTCCGTCCTGCCACTGCATGGAGACTTCGTAGCCGCCACGGGCCTTGAGACCACGCACTGAACCTGCGGACCACGCATCGGGCAGGGCTGGCAGAAGGTGGACGGCTCCGTCGTGGCTCTGAAGGAGCATTTCGCAGATGCCAGCCGTCACGCCGAAGTTTCCGTCAATCTGGAAGGGCGGGTGCGCGTCGAAAAGGTTCGGGAAGGTGCGCCCGTCGGGGTAGTCGCGCTCGCGGCCTTCGTTGGGCAGCAGACGGAGCATGTTCTGAATGATGCGGTAGGCATGGTTGCCGTCGAGCATACGAGCCCAGAAGTTAGTCTTCCAGCCCAGGCTCCAGCCCGTGGCCTGGTCGCCACGCTGACGGAGTGTGATGCCAGCAGCCTTCCACAGGTCGGGTGTGCGGAAGGGAGAAATCTGGTTGGAGGGATGGAGTCCGTAGAGGTGGCTGATGTGGCGGTGTTCGTCCTTGGGGTCGTCCCAGTCTTCACGCCACTCTTGCAGCTGGCCATACTGCCCTACCTTCATGGGCGGCAACATGGCAATGGCTCGTTGCAGCTTGGGCTGATAGTCGGCATCGAGGCCGAGCAGCTGGGCTGCCGAAAGTGCTTGGGAGAGTGCGTCGCGTGCAATCTGGTTGTCCATCGTGCAGCCTGCCGTGACGGGCGTTGACTTGCCCTTTCCGCCATGTTCGGGCGAGACGGAGGGAACGACAAGCAACTGGCCGTCGCGCTCCACCATGTAGTCCAGGTAGAAGTCGGCAACGCCTTTCAGCACGGGATAGTATTCGCGCAGGAAGTCCTTGTCGAGGGTGAAGAGGTAGTGCTCCCAGAGGTGTGTGGCGAGCCAGGCTCCACCGTTGGGGAAGCAGCCCCAGGCTGCGCCATCGACGGGACCGGCTATGCGCCAAAGGTCGGTGTTGTGGTGGGCCACCCAGCCACGGCAACCATACATCTTGCGGGCTGTCTCTGCGCCCGTCACGCTGAGGTCGCGAATCATGGCGAAGAGGGGCTGTGCCGTCTCGGAGAGGTTGCACACCTCGGCTGGCCAGTAGTTCATCTCGGCATTGATGTTGATGGTATATTTGCTGTCCCAGGGCGCATTCTTCTTGTCGTTCCACACGCCCTGCAGGTTGGCCGGCTGGCCTCCGGGCTGGGAGCTGGAGATGAGCAGGTAGCGACCATAGTTGAAGAGGAGGGCCACCATGCCCACGTCGTTGGAGCCGTAGAAACGGTCGAGGCGGAGGTTGGTGGGGAGGGAGGAGGGGGATTGGGCGGAATTTCCGGAAAGTCCGGGTTTACCGGTTTTTCCGGGGGTGTTCAGGGTGAGGCTGACGCGCCCGTATTGCTGGCGGTATTTGGCTTGGTGCCGCTGCAGGAGCTGGGCGAAGGTCTGGGCTTCGGCTGGGGCGAGGTATTGCTGGTTCTTCTGGGCTGCATCGCCGCTGACATCGTGGTAGTTCACGAAGTTGGTGGCTGCCGAGACGTAGAGGGTGGCTTCGGTGGCATTCTCCACGGTGAGGGTTTCGCCCGTGGCGGTCACTGTGCCGTCGGTCTTGATGTCGGTGCGGCACTGGGCGGTCAGCGCGGCCTTGATGCCTTCCTGGTCCACGCCCTGCACGGTGGCCAGGAGCGATGTGCCCTTTGCTTCCACGGTGAGGGGGAACTGGCATTTGTGGGTAAGGCTGAAGCGGAGTGCCCCGCGCTTGCTGGCCTTGATGTGGACAAGCAGCAGGCCGTCGGCCAAAGAGGTGATGGCACGGCGAGTGTACTTCACATTATTATATATATAGCTGGTGGTGTTGACAGCCGTCTGGAGGTCCAGCTCACGCCGATAGTCCTTCACGTCGGCATGGCCAAAGTGGAGCATCAGACTACCCACGGTGAGGAACCTCATGCCGTGTGGCCCCTTCACAAATTCACGGTTGAGCAGGTCGGAAGCCTCTTGCTCGCGTCCGTCGAAGATGAGACTGCGCACCTCGGTGAGGTGTTCCAGTGCCGTCGGGCTGTTGTTCTGGTAGGGGCCGCCGCTCCAGAAGGTTTCTTCGTTCAGCTGAATCTCTTCTGTCTCGGTGCCGCCATAGACCATGGCACCCATGCGCGAATTGCCCAGCGGAAGGGCTTCCAGCCAACACGTGGCAGGATGGTCGTACCAGAGAGTCTGGTCTGGGTCGGCCTTCGGTGCGGCACTTGTCCCGCCCACCAAGCAAAGCAGCGAGACGATGGTAAAAAACACGTTTCGTTTCATAAGGCACTATTGTTTTTTCCACAAGCGACTCATGTCCTCCAGCGTCTTGCCCTTGGTTTCGGGCACCAGTCGCCAGACAAACAGGGCAGCCAGCAAGCAGATGAATCCGTAGAGTCCGTAGGTGAACCAGTGGCCGAAGTCGTCACCAGGCGTGAGGTGCATATTGAACATGGGCACAAAGGAACTGCTGACGATGAAGTTGAATATCCACTGGAATGCCACGGCGATGGCCACGGCTGCACCACGTATGGTGTTGGGGAAAATCTCGGCTATGAGTACCCAGCAGATGGGTCCCCACGAGAACATGAAGGAAGCGGAATAGACCATGATGCTGACTGCCGTGAGCAGTTCCATGCCAGCGTGACCAAAGGTGACAGCCACACCACAGGCTCCCAGTGCCATGCCGATGCTGCCGCTGATGAGCAGAGGCTTGCGTCCCCACTTCTCCACCGTGAAGACGGCAACGAGCGTGAAGAGGATGTTGACAATGCCCATGACCACGGTGAACTCCATTTCGTTGTCCATGCCCATGTCCTTGAAGATGCGCGGTGCATAGTAGAGCACGGCGTTGATGCCCACAGCCTGCTGGAACACGCTGAGCATGATACCCACAAAGATGCAGAGGAAGCCGTAGGTGAAGAGGCGTTCCGTCTTGACGGTGATGGTGTCCTTGATGTCCTGCAAAATCTGTGTAGCCTTGGTCGTGCCGTTGATGCGGCCCAAGATGCCCAGTGCCTTCTGGTCCTGACCTATCATCACGAGATAGCGCGGTGTTTCAGGCACGAAGCAGATGAGGAAGGCAAACAGTCCTGCCGGCACCATTTCGGAACCGAACATATATCGCCAGCCTGTCTCGATGGTCCACTGTGCGTCCACCATGTTGGCAATGCTGCCTGCTGCATCATAGACGGGGTTGGCATGGCTGCCCAGAATGACGAAGTTGACGAAATAGACCACCAGCTGGCCGAAGATGATGGCAAACTGGTTCCAGCTGACGAGCATTCCACGGATGCCCGACGGTGCCACCTCGCCAATGTACATCGGACAGATGGCCGAAGCCAGCCCCACACCGATGCCGCCAATGACACGGTAGATGTTGAACACCACCAGCAGCGAATACGTAGGCTCGCCGTATGGGAAAAGCAGGAACTCCGGCGTCATGCTGCCGAAAGCCGACACGAAAAAGAGTACGCCAGCCAGGATGAGCGAGCGCTTGCGCCCCAAGTTGGAAGCCAACACACCCGACAGAGCCGAGCCGATGATGCAGCCGATGAGGGCCGACGACGAAGTGAAACCATGCATGTAGTCGGTGTACTCAAAGTCGGCAGCTCCCTTGAAGAAAGCCTGCAAGCCTTTTTCGGCACCCGAAATCACAGCCGTGTCGTAGCCGAAGAGCAAGCCCCCCAGCACGGCAACCATTACGATGGACAGCAAATACATTCGGCTGCCCGTCTCTGTGTTTGTAGTTTGATTCATACGTTTTTTAGGTTTTATTTTATTCGATAACTCACTTTCTGAACCATTTGCCCAGGGTCGCCCACGATGAGCGACAACCTGTGTCTGCGCTGCGTGCCCTTCAGGGGCAGGGTCAGCACAAAATCCTTCCTGTTCTCCAGCACCTGCAATTTCCAGGGCCAGGACCATTCTTCAATCTCATTCTCCAGCACCACAGGCACTGCGCCATCCACACTTACGCCCAGACGGTTGCTGCGCTCGCGGCTCACGGGCCACATCGGTACACAGCTGATGCACAGGCTCACGCTGTCGCCCACGGCTTCAAACGGCAGGTCCACATGGTCGGACGACAAGCTGCCAGCATCCTGCACTGCGTCGTGCGGCTGGCCCAGCTGCAGCACCACCCAATCTGTGCCCATTCCCTCCAGCAGACGGAACGGCGCACGCACCTTCTGTTTCCTTAAATCCAACTGATTGTAGAACAGCGTATGCCGCTGGCTATCGGGCAGACGGAAGGTGTCTGTCGGTGCCGTCACCAGATTCGGCATTTGCTGATATTTCGCACAAAAGCCCGGCGGAACCTCTGACATCATGCCCTGCCACTTTCCGCCCAGCATCGTGTTGTACTCTCTGAGCAACGCCCCGATGCTGTCGTGCGCGGCCTGTGCCTCACGCCCAGCCTCCGCACTGCCCGTTTCGTGATTCCGCTGCGCCATGAGGAACTTCCTGTTCATCTGGTGGGCCGACTTCACGCTGTAGCTGAGCAGCTCGAAGAAAGCTGTGCGCCACTCCTTCGGCAAACTGCGCTCTATCCGCTCGCAGCGGTCAGCAATCTGCCGGTAGTCATCCAGTCGCCGCTGGGCAGAGCCGTCGGCAAACGAGAAGTCGGAGTCGTGCAGCTTGTTGTCCTCCTCACTACTCCACTCCATTTCGTAGCCCATATACTCTGGCTTCCTGTCCCAAGCCAAGCGGTAATGTGTGTCGAGAATCTGCTGGAAATCCTTCCTGTACTTCGCGCCAAACACGCCAGCCAGCCATGCGGCTTGCCAGCTGTTCACCGTTTCGTAGCTGAACTGGCCGAAGTCCCAAGCCATGTCGAAAAACAGCTGCACACCCAGCTCCATCGGCTTGATGTCGCCCACGTTCAGCAGCCAGTAGCGGTCTGCCCCAGCCTTGTAAGCCTTCAGCAGTTCTTCGTACATCAGCATCGGCGGCGTGGTGTTCATCCAGAGGTAATCGTGCGGCGTGCCCAGATAGCTCAAGTGGTAATACACGCCGCTACCGCCACTGCGCTGCCGCTCTGCCTCGTTGCTCACCCGCTTCATGTAGCCATAGTTATCGTCGGGCCACACCAGCGTCACGTCCTCCGGCACATGCAGTCCTGCATCATAAATGTCAAGCGTTTCCTTGTAGGGCACAAAAATCTGCGGAATCCGTTCCGCACTGCGCCCTTTCCTGCGCGCCAGAATCTCCCGCTGGTCGGCAAACACCCGCTCCAGCGTCCGCGCCCTCACCTGCGGGTCGGTCGAGCCCTTCATGGCTTCGTCGTGCAGTCCACGCATCCCCACCGTGTAGATATTGTCATACTGCGCCGTCTCGCGCAAGCGGTCGTCAAACTTCTGCCATATCTTGTCCCTGTTCGTCAGGTAGTTCCACTCCCCGTCGCGCTCCTTGTCCCACTCCGACCTCGCCGCATTGTTCAGCAGCAACGGCTCGCAGTGGCTCGTCGTAATCATGATGCCCCATGCCGCCGCCGCGCGCTGACTCTCCGGGTGGCTGTAGAAAGCCCCCGTGCACGAGTGCATGGCCGGAGCCAGCATATTCCCCTTCAGCCGCAGAATCAGCTCGCACACCTTGTCATACGTCCTGGGGCCTATATCCTGCAAATCCCGCTCGAAATTCTCCGCAGCCCACGTCTTCAGCCCCCAGTCCTCATCATTGATGAAGAAGCCACGATACCGCACGCTCGGCTCCTTCGACGTGACGTTCTCCTTGTAGTCCAGCTTCTGCCGCTTCACCACAGGCACATCAGCCCACCAGTACCACGGACTCACCCCGATGCGCTCGCTCACGTGCAGCACACCATAGGCCAGCCCCCGTGGGTCGCTGCCCGTAATCGTCAGCCTTGTGCCCTCCGTGCGGATGTCGTAACGCTCCCGTCCGTCCAGTCCGCCCACACGCAGCACAACCCTGTGCCCACGTCCGCCGTCCACCCTCACCACCACGGGACGCACACCCGTCACCCGCTCCACATCCTCGCTCAGCACACGTGCCATCCGTCCCGCCAAAGCTGGCTGACCATCGGGCACCACAATCTGGCAGTGCGTCAAATCCACCGCCAGCACATGGACTGCACACAAGCAAGTCCACAACGAAAGCACAAAAAACCGTTTCATGCCGCAAAGTTACTCAAAAAAAGAAACGACACCTTCCAATGCCGTTTCTTTTTTTTTCAATCATGTACCATAGGGGCTGAAACACCCCTGTAACAACTGTAACAATCGTAACAAATCAACATTCGTCCCACGCCTCGAAGGGGTCGGCCATCTGCGTGGCGGGCGAGTCGAAGAAACGTTCTTCATGCCTGTGCTCCACCTGCCAGCGCACCGAACAGAGCACCTCCTTGCCGCACAGCATCTGCACACGCTCCATCTGCTCCCTGAACCTCTCGCTGCACTCATGCAGCCCCATCCCCTGCGGCACCAGCGCAAACAGCGCACGCTCCCGCGTGTGGGGCATACGGCTGCCCGTGTGCCAGAACACAGGCAGGCCGCCCCGCCCCACCCGCAGCACCATCGCCATCGGCTGCGACCGGGGCGCCACCCTGTAGTCACCGCACAGCTCCTCCACGCCCCTGCCGCCTGGCAACAGGGCAAACCCCCGCCTCACCACCACGCGCAGCAGCTCCATGCGACTCTGCCCGCCGCGCTCCACACTGAAGCGTCCCGTCCAGCAGTCGGCATACGCCTCGTCCATCAACAACTGAAATCTGTACTTTTCCATGACATTCAATTTTTTTTTGACAGCGAATTACACGAATTAAACGAATTTCTCATTTTGCGGTGTCGTGTTTACCAACCAGCATTTGTATAAAGAAAATTCGTGTAATTAGTGTAATTCGTAGCTATTCAGCGAATCGCCCTTGGCGATGAATTATTGGAAACGAATATGAATAATATGAATAATAATGGGTCCCATCAAGAATATTTATGTCCTAAAATGGAAAAATTATTCATATTATTCATATTCGTTTCCCTATAAAAGC
>JAFTEV010000041.1 GCA_017453465.1 Bacteroidaceae bacterium
ACGTCAAATAATCAAGTCAAATGAGTGGATAAACGAACTCTTTCGCGAGCCAACGATGCCCTTTGAGGCACTGAAACCAACTGAACTGATTCTGAAGGTACGGCTTCCACTCATAAATATTAATTTTTAGAACTCACCTATATATAATTCCGAAGACTTTGATCTTTTCCTTCATTTGATTTAGGAAACGCTGTACTTCTTCTTTCGTAGCCATTATGATATATTTATTCTATTCTGCTGCAAAATTAAACTTTTTAGTTGAATATTCAAAGAAAATTAGCAAATATTTTATGATAACGTTTTAGTTTGTGCCGTAATGGGTAAGCGGATAGGGTAATTGAGGTTGGTTGACGGTTGAAACATCATGAGTGTTTTCAACTTGTCAACGTTAGAACTTGACAACGCTCTGCATAGATTATCTTTTGCAGAATCTTTTGAGGGATTTCTGCAAAGTTGTGGGTGCAAAATGGGTGCAACTTTGAAATGTGAGAAAAAGAAAAGTCCCGTAAGTCATTGACCTACAGGACTCTTTCTAAGGCGCTTCAGGATGGGCTTGAACCAACGACCCCATGATTAACAGTCATGTGCTCTAACCAACTGAGCTACTGAAGCAGTGGGCTTTGCTTGGAAAAGCGTTGCAAAGGTAGGCGGTTTGGACGAAACTACCAAACATTTTGTAAAAAAAGTGTTCAGCAGAGGTTCAGAAAGTACTGGTGGATGCGTGGGTCACTGGTCAGTTCGGGATGGAAGGAGCAGACCAGCTGCTTGTCTTGACGGGCAGCAACGATGTGACCATCAATGACGGAAAGTATCTCGACATCGGCTTCCACATTATTTATATAAGGGGCACGGATGAAGGTCATGGGCAGGAGGGGAGGTGTCGGGATGCCGCGAAATTCCCCTTCGGTGCTGAAGCTGCCCAGTTGCCGCCCGTAGGCGTTGCGACGCACACAGATGTCCATAGTGGCCAGGCGACGGCGTTGCTCGCCCTCCACCTGCTTGGCCAGCAGAATCATGCCCGCACAAGTGCCAAAGACGGGCAGTCCATGCAGAATTTCGGTCTGGATGGGCAGCAGCAACCCTTCGTCGTTCATTATGCGCAGCATGGCCGTGCTTTCGCCGCCAGGGATGATGAGGCCATCCTTGGGTTGGCTGAAATCTTGCAGGTTGCGAACCAGAAACGTTTCGGCTCCAAGCCGTTGGAGCATCTGCTGGTGTTCAGCAAATGCTCCTTGCAGGGCTAAAATGGCTATCTTCATTTTCCGCGTTCTGCCATCAGCAGTTCTATTTCCTGTTCGTTGATGCCCACCATGGCTTCGCCCAGGTCCTCGCTGAGCATGGCCAGGGTCTTGGGGTCGTTGTAGTTGGTCACAGCCTTCACGATGGCTTGGGCACGTTTCTCCGGGTTGCCACTCTTGAAGATGCCGCTGCCCACAAAGACACCCTCGGCTCCCAGCTGCATCATCAGGGCAGCATCGGCTGGGGTGGCCACACCGCCGGCTGCAAAGTTGACGACGGGCAGGCGGCCATGGTCGTGCACATACAGCACGAGGTCGAAGGGCACCCGCAACTGTTTGGCTGCCTCGTAGAGTTCATCCGTAGATAGTGAAGTCAGTCGGCGTATCTCGCTCTGCATCATGCGCATGTGTCGCACGGCCTGAATAATGTCGCCCGTGCCGGGTTCGCCCTTGGTGCGAATCATGGTCGCCCCCTCATTGATGCGTCGCAGTGCTTCGCCCAGGTCTTTGGCTCCACAGACGAAGGGAACCTTAAATTTCCGCTTGTCAATGTGATACACATCATCGGCGGGCGAGAGCACCTCGCTCTCGTCGATGTAATCAATCTCGATGGCTTCCAGAATCTGGGCCTCCGCAATGTGACCGATGCGGCACTTGGCCATGACTGGGATGCTCACGGCCTCCTGGATGCCCCTGATCATCTTGGGGTCGCTCATGCGGCTCACTCCGCCAGCTGCACGGATGTCGGCAGGAATGCGTTCAAGTGCCATGACTGCGCACGCGCCGGCAGCTTCGGCAATGCGTGCCTGTTCGGGGGTTGTTACGTCCATGATGACTCCGCCTTTCAGCATCTGTGCCAAGTTGCGGTTCAGTGTAGTTCTGTCGTTGTTCATAACCATGTTTTTAGTGTTAATTTTGTTGTGAAAGTTTTGTGTTTTGTTGAAATTTTGCTGCCAATGTCAGAAGTGTTTGTGGATCAAATCTCTGATTTATGTTCCTAATGTTCCGCTACCGCGTAGGCTTTTCGTCGCTGCGGTGTAGGCAATCATTCGCGGACAATTGCCTACGCGAGCCAGCCACATTGCTTGCTCGGCTCCGCAGCATTGCCCGTGTTTCCGCGCTGCCCGTGGAGTGGGGCGCACAACTGGCTGTTCTGCGAGACATTCGCTGCAAAGTAACGGCTTTTCCCCGAAACGGGCAAGTGCCTGTTCCGAGGTGTGTAAAGAATGATGACAAATGTGTAAAGATTAGTTTCGCCTGAAAGCGGTGGGCGACATTCCCACTGCCTTCTTGAAGAAAGCCGTGAGGTGAGCCTGCGACGAAAAGCCCAGTGCGTAGGCTATCTCCTGCACGGTCATGCTGCTGCCTCTGAGCAGTTGCTGAATGCGGGCAAGCAGTGTTGCGTCGATGATGGCTTTGGGGGATTGGCCAGCCACCTTCCGGGTGATTTGCGACAAGTAACGGCTACCGACGTGCAACTGCGAGGCATAGTAGTTGACATCGTAGCTGTTCTTGCAACGGCTCTCCTGCATCTCCATAAATTCATGGTAGAGCGAGAGCCAGCGGGGTGAAAAATCGTTGCTGTCGGCCATGACTGGCGGCAATGTGCGATGCGCTTTCTTGACGGCATCGTCGAGGCTAAGTCCCTGATTCAGATAGACCGCAATGGCCGAGCACCACTCGTTGCACCGTCCGTGGCCGCCTTCCTCCACCACGATGTGTTCTGCCGGAAAGCGGGCTGCATCTCGCTGGCGAACCACCACCAGCGAACAGAGGGGGAGCAGCTGGGAGCATACGGCGGCAATCAGCTCGTCGTCCATCAGTTGCTCTTCACGGCTGGAGAAGACCACGGGCGAGAACAGCACCCAGCGGGGAGCATATCGGCGCAACCACTGGACGACGACGGCCAGCGTTTCCAGGCTGTGCAACATGCCAATCTTCACGACCTGCGGGCCGGCATCGTCGGCCACGGCATCAATCTGCCGCCCCACCACGTCGGCTGGCAGGTCGAAAAACTCCTGAATGCCCAGCGTGTTCTGCATGGTCACGCTCGTCACCACGGTCAGAGCCTCTGCACCAAGACGTTGCATGGTCTTGATGTCGGCCTGGATTCCGGCACCGCCTGTGCTGTCGGAACCCGTGATACTGAGGATGGGAGAAAAGGGATTCATGGCACAAAGATAAGAATTTCTTCATTCTTCATTCTTCATTCTTAATGAAAATTCGTAACTTTGCGCAAATTTTTAAATTAAATCAAATTTTAGGACATCAACCAATGAAAAGAAACCTTGAAACCATCTGCATCCACGGCGGATGGAAACCCACAAAGGGCGAACCTCAGCAGTTGCCTATCTATCAGAGCACAACCTTCAAGTATGACACCAGCGAGCAGATGGCTCGGCTGTTCGACCTGAAGGACGAGGGTTATTTCTACACCCGTCTGGCCAACCCCACGAATGACGCGGTGGCCAAGAAGATTGCTGCCCTGGAGGGCGGAGTGGGCGCAGTGCTCACCAGCAGCGGACAGGCTGCCAACTTCTATGCCGTGTTCAACATCTGCGAGGCGGGCGACCACTTCATCACCTCGAACACCATCTATGGCGGCACGTTCAACCTCTTCGGCGTGACCATGAAGAAGCTGGGCATTGAGTGCACCTTCGTGGACCCCGAATGGGACGACGAGCGCATAGAGAAGGAGTTCCGCCCCAACACGAAGTGCTTCTTCGGCGAGACCATCAGCAACCCCGGCGGCAATGTCTTCGACATCGAGCGTTTTGCTAAGATGGCCCATCGCCACGGCGTGCCCCTCATCGTGGACAACACATTTGCCACCCCCATCAACTGCCGCCCCTTCGAGTGGGGGTGCGACATCGTGACCCACTCCACCACGAAGTACATGGATGGCCATGCCACACAGGTGGGTGGTTGTGTGGTAGATAGCGGAAACTTCGACTGGGATGCCTACGGCGAGAAGTTCCACGGACTGACCACCCCCGACGAGTCTTACCACGGACTCACCTACACCAAGACCTTCGGCAAGATGGCATACTGCACCAAGCTGGTCAGCCAGCTGATGCGCGACCTCGGCTCCATTCCTGCGCCGCAAAACTCGTTCTTGCTGAATCTCGGCCTGGAAACGCTGCACCTGCGTATGCGTCAACACTGCGAAAACGCGCAGAAGGTGGCCGAGTGGCTGGAGAAGAACCCGAAGGTGGGTTGGGTAAACTACTGCGGTCTGCCTTCTAACAAATACTACGCCCTGGGGCAGAAGTACATGCCGGGTGGCTCGTGTGGCGTGATTGCCTTCGGACTGAAGGGCAGCCGCGAAGAGGCCATCAAGTTCATGGATAACCTGGACTTCATCTCCATCGTCACACACGTTGCCGATGCCCGCACTTGCGTGTTGCATCCCGCCAGCCACACCCATCGCCAGCTCTCCGAAGAGCAGCTGCGCGAGGCAGGTGTTGCCCCCGACCTGGTTCGCCTCTCGGTCGGCATAGAGAATGCAGAAGACATCATTGCCGACTTGCAGCAGGCTATGGACAAGATGGCGTGAGATTCTGAACCCTTTGTATCTTAACAATAATCACAAACGAATCACCATGGGAAGAGTATTGATTATAGGTGCTGGTGGTGTGGCCTCGGTAGCTGCACACAAGGTAGCACAAAACAGTGATGTGTTTACGGAAATCATGATTGCCTCGCGCACGGAGTCGAAATGCCGCAAGCTGGCCGATGCCATCGAAGCCAAGGGTCTGGTGCCCAAGGGGAGCATCAAGACGGCGCGGGTGGATGCCGACAATGTGCCCGAACTGGTCCGGCTGTTCAACGCTTTCCGACCAGACATCTGCATGAACCTGGCTTTGCCTTACCAAGACCTGACCATCATGGAGGCTTGTCTGCAGGCTGGGGTCAACTATCTGGACACGGCCAACTATGAGCCAAAGGACGAGGCCCACTTTGAATATTCTTGGCAGTGGGCCTACAAGGAAAGGTTTGAACAGGCAGGTCTGTGCGCCATCCTGGGCTGTGGCTTCGACCCCGGCGTGACCAGCATCTACACGGCATACGCAGCCAAGCACCACTTCGACGAGATTCAGTATCTCGACATTGTCGATTGCAATGCAGGCGACCACCACAAGGCTTTTGCCACCAACTTCAACCCGGAAATCAACATCCGCGAAATCACCCAGAAGGGCCTCTACTGGCAGGACGGCAAGTGGGTGGAGACCGAGCCGCTCGAAATTCACCAGCCGCTCACTTACCCCGAAATTGGTCCCAAGGAGAGCTACTTGCTTCACCACGAGGAGATTGAGTCGCTGGTGAAGAACTATCCCACCATCAAGCGTGCCCGCTTCTGGATGACATTTGGCCAGCAATACCTGACTCACCTTGAAGTGATTCAGAACATCGGCATGTCGCGCATCGACGAAATAGAGTACGAAGCACAGGCTGTCGATGGCACGGGACCCGTGAAGGTGAAGATTGTGCCCTTGCAGTTCCTGAAGGCCGTGCTCCCCAATCCGCAGGAGCTGGGCGAGAACTACGAAGGCCAGACCAGCATAGGCTGTCGCATCCGTGGACTCAGGGGCGGCCAGGAGCACACATATTATATATATAATAATTGCAGCCACCGTGCCGCATACGAAGAGACGGGTATGCAGGGCGTAAGTTACACGACGGGTGTGCCAGCCATGATTGGTGCGATGATGTTCCTGAAGGGACTGTGGTCGCGTCCCGGCGTGTGGAATGTGGAAGAGTTCGACCCCGACCCATTCATGGAGCAGCTGAACAAGCAGGGACTGCCCTGGCACGAAATCCACGATGGCGACCTGGAACTCTGAAAACTTAATTACGAAATACAAATTCAAAAACTTAACAACAACTATGGCAGACGCAGAGAAACTGAGAGCACTACAGGCTGCGATGGACAAGATTGAAAAGAACTTCGGTCGTGGTTCCATCATGAAGCTTGGTGACGAAAACATAGAACAAATAGACGTAATCCCGTCGGGCTCTATCGGACTGAACGCCGCACTGGGTGTGGGTGGCTATCCGAAGGGAAGAATCATTGAAATCTACGGTCCCGAATCTTCGGGTAAAACGACACTGGCCATCCATGCCATTGCCGAGTGTCAGAAGCAGGGGGGCATTGCTGCCTTTATTGATGCAGAGCACGCCTTCGACCGCTTCTATGCTGAAAAGCTGGGTGTAGATGTGCAGAACCTCTGGATTTCGCAGCCCGACAACGGTGAGCAGGCACTGGAAATAGCCGACCAGCTGATTCGCTCTTCAGCCGTGGACATCATTGTCATCGACTCGGTGGCTGCGCTCACCCCGAAGGCAGAAATCGAGGGCGACATGGGCGAGAACAAGGTTGGCCTGCAGGCTCGCTTGATGAGTCAGGCACTCCGCAAGCTCACTTCCACCATTGCAAAGACCAACACTACCTGCATCTTCATCAACCAGTTGCGCGAAAAGATTGGTGTGATGTTCGGCAATCCAGAGACCACGACGGGCGGCAATGCGCTGAAGTTCTACGCTTCGGTTCGTCTCGACATACGCAAGTCCAGTGCTATCAAGAACGGCGACGAAGTGCTGGGCAATCAGGTGAAGGTGAAAGTCGTGAAGAACAAGGTGGCTCCGCCATTCCGCAAGGCCGAATTTGACATCATGTTTGGCACAGGCATATCGAAGAGCGGCGAAATCGTTGACCTCGGCGTAGCGACAGGAATCATCAAGAAATCTGGCTCGTGGTTCAGCTACCAAGAAAGCAAGCTGGCGCAGGGTCGCGATGCCACCAAAAAGCTCATGGAAGACAATCCCGAACTCTCGGAAGAGATTGAAGCACAAATCATGGCAAAGCTCACAGGCCGTGAACTGGACATGATAGAATCCATAGAGGAAGGCAACGAATAGCCACGGCGAAAGTGCCACCCCCTCTCTCTCCGATTCCTCTCCGCAGTCAATGCTGTGGAGAGTTTTTTTGTACATTGCAAAGCCATATTTGTCAAAAAAGTGCGAGAAAAATTGTAATTTTGTAACAATACGAAAAAAAAAAGAAAAAATAAGGGAAAAATATTTGTCATATCATTTTTTTTCTGTTACTTTGCCCCGACTATCCCCTAAAGGGTGTGGACATAATGACACCAACAAAACAAAAAACGCGAGAAGAGAAGTTCCAGCTTCGGAAGATAAAGCAAGATAGAATAAAATAATGATGGAGCTAAATATGAACCCGCTACTATTTTTCTATATAGTGTTATTTTGCGTAGCAATGGGCATTCTTGTTTTTATGCATACAAAAGCAGGAGACCGCTTTTTTCATCCAGAGAAATACGAAGATGACCCACAACCCGCACGATAAGATAAAAAGAACAATATATAAACCTTAATTTATTAACTAATTGTTTAACTAATCTTTTCAATCACAAAGTTATGAAAAAATCATTACTTTTAATTGGGTCGGTGCTAATGAGCATGGCTTCATTTGCACAGAGTTTCACAGCTGAGTGGCCAAAACCAGATGCTCCTGAATTTAGGTCATTTGCTGTTGAAGACACAATCTACCTTTGGAATGTGGGAGCTGGTGGCTTCTATACAAATTATCGTGGGGATGCTCCAAGCTATCCTGCTCCTTACTATGGCACTCGTGCCAGCGTATGTGACACTGTAGGTGCTAAGGTCATCTTTACACGTACTAACCCTGCAGGCACAGACGAAACGGGCAATTTTGAAACAGCCAGCGAAAATACTTACTTGCTGGTTAGTTATGTGAGCAAGTTCTCAGAGTTCCGTTGCACGTTTACAGACGGATGGAGTGGCACTTGGACAGATAATAACGCTAACGCTAACCGCTATTTCAAATTTTCTGCCAGTGGTAATTACATCAAGATAGAGCCAGATGTTGAGCTGTGTCAATACACTAATTCAGCTGAAGGACAGTATTTTGGAATTCGTGCCAACGATGCTGACAAGATTGTTTATCTTTATGATATAGACACTGAAGGTGCTATCAGCGCAGAAGAGACTTTCTACGATGAATGGGCTGCCGTTTCACCAGAGGCATACGAAAAGTATTATGCTTTCGTTACTTCTGAAGAGGGCCAGACAATGATGGCATGTTATGCTGCTGCTCAAACATTGAAGGCTCGCATCCTGGAAGCACAAAGCAAGGGCATTTCTGCTGCCAATCTTGCTGACGAGTATGCTGTGTATAACAATCTGAACAGTACTGTTGAAGAACTGAACGCAGCTGCCGCTGCTGCATACGACAAAGGGCGCTGGGTTGAAATTGCTGAGTATTTTGAGGGCATTACTCCAGGTGAAAAGAATGACGTTTCTGGTGTCTTCGTAAACAATGATTTCAGCGCAGGAAATGCAAATGGTTGGGACATTACTTATACAGGTAATTCAACCGAGGCAACCAATATTGGCTATCAGGGTGCTACTTACACTAACGGTGAAGTAACAATCAGTGGTTTCATTGAGGCTTGGAAGGATGCAAATTCTCCAAACTACCTTGGCGATGGCTCTGTCACTCAGACTATTCCTGGTTTGCCAGCTGGTAAGTATATGCTTGCTGTAGATGTAATCGCTAATAACCAAGGCCGAATTCAAGATACTACTAACCCTGATGGTCTTCCTGATGACGTACAGCTTTTCGCAAAGGCTTCATTGGATGGCAAGGAGTATTTCACCCCGATGGCCACAAAGAACGGTGCTCCAGAACACTTCGAATTTACATTTGTACACACAGGTGGTTCTATGACACTGGGTCTGCGTGTCATTGGCAGTGCCGATGCTAAGATGCCAGCCAACTGGATTGCTATGGATAACCTCCAGCTCTTCTACTATGGTGAAGTAACTGAAGATCCAGATAAGATTATCTTGGATGCAGCCATTGAAAAGGCAGAAGAGGCTTACCCTGTAGATGATCTTGACAATATTATTGCTTACAAGGCCGATAAGGATGCTTATGCAGCTGTAATTAATGAAGCCAAGGCCGCTACAGCTGACTATGAGAGTTACACGACAAAGGTTAGCGAGGCACTTGCTACTTTGAAGACATCTATCGCTGCATACGAAAAGCTGATTGCCCTTGTTGACGATGAAGGCGAATGGCAGAATAAGGTAGCTCTGTTTGGTGAGCTGGGCATGGAAGGAAATGAATTGGTTGGTGCTTGGTGCGACTTCGTTCAGGGTACTACTTCTGAAGGTTATCCAGAAATTACACCAGATGTAGCTCTGGAAGAAATGAATCTTCCTACTGCCGACATCGATGCTTATATCGAAACTGTTGACAAGAAGTTCCAGGAGGCATTCGCTGCTGCTATGGAGCCAGGTATGGACGTTTCAGCCCTGCTGAAGAACGCTAGTTTTAAGGAAGGATTTACAGGCTGGACTTACAAGGCTGGTACATTCGGTGGTCTGAAAGATTATCCTTGTGTTGAAGTCTTTGATAATGTTGTAGAAGTGTCTCAGACTATAACAGGTATTCCTGATGGTGTTTATTCACTCACTTGTCAGGCATTCTGGCGTCCAGGTGCTCATGGTTCATACGACGGCAGTGAGCAGTCAAATGTGAATCTTTTCATGAACAACTATCAAACTCCTGTTCAGAATATTGCCAGCGATGTAATGCCTGAAGAAGATGCTGTGGATTATGAAAACTGTTTCCTCAGCGGTGGTAATCCAACTGAAGACTTCTATAGTACGGGTGGAACAACAAATAAGGACCTGTTGTTTGACAATGGTGAAGTTACAGGCTATGTTCCAGACGGTATGTCAGGTGCATCTTATGCATTCCGCGCTGGCCGCTATGAGCAGACAGCAAAGGGTCTTATCGAAGGCGGCACAATGACGATTGGTCTTACCTCTAATGGTGAAAAAGTTCACTGGGTACTTTGGTCTGCTTTCAAGCTCACTTACATTGGTGAAGATGTAGATGCTGTTATTGGAATGCTTCAAGCTAAGATTGATGACTTGAACGCATATCTCGAAGTCAACGCAAACGATATGACAGGCTTTGCTGTTAATGAGGCTTCAGGCGTTCTGGAAGATGCAGAAGCTGCAATCGAGAGCGAAGACATTGAAACACTGAAGGCATCTATGGAGAAGGTAACTGCTGCGCTTGCTGCTGCACAGGAAAATGTTGCTGCTGTTGCTGCATATAGTGAAGCTACAGAAAACTTCGCTACTGCTGCAGAAAGCTACTATGAGGGTGCAACATCTGCTGCTCAAGCTGCATGGGATGCCATGAACGATGAAATTGACGGCTACGATATTACTGACTACAGCACAGAAGAAGTGAAGGAACTCACTGAAAATATCAATGCTGTCATTGGTGCTCTGAGAGTGCCTGACTATACAGGTGCATCGAAGGAAAATCCTGTTGACATGACTCGCGTCATTGTAAACAACGGATTCGAAGAAGGCAACTTGAATGGCTGGACTAATAGCGGTACTATTGACGGACAGGCTCAGAACAACACCTCTTTCGACAACAAGCAGGGTACTTACTACGCTGAAAAGTGGCACGTGAACGGCACTGTAGATATCAACCAGTCTTTGGCTTATCTGCCCGCAGGTGCATACGAACTTAAGGCATACGTTTACTCTTCTGCAAGCGACTGCTACCTCTATGTAAACGATACTGAAACAAACGTTACAACTTCTCAGCTCTACACCATCAGCTTCAAGCTCTCTGAACCAACTAACGTTGCTAAAATTGGTGTGAAGTGGTCTGATGCAGGTAGCCAGTGGACTTGTCTTGATGAGTTTACTCTGACTTACTTCGGTAAGGCTGTAATCACAGTCGATGACATTACAAAACTCATCGAAAGATATCTTAATGGTGAAGAAGGAGTCAATATCCAAACTGTCACAGAACTTATCGACGAATACCTCAATCAGTAATTTTAATCGAAAACAAATTTAAAAATCATTATTAACCCCAGTTTCCCGCCCGTTTAAAAAAGGCGGGCGGGAAACACTAAAAACAACAAAAAACATTATGAAAAAGATTTTCTCTACTCTTTTCGTCCTGTTCGCAGGTATGACTGCATTCGCTCAGGAACCAACACTCAGTGTAAAGGATGTTGAAATCGAAGCTGGCAGTCAGGCCACTTTCACTATTGACATCACA
>JAFTEV010000042.1 GCA_017453465.1 Bacteroidaceae bacterium
AAAATATTTGACATACGCAAGTTGTTTACCTGATAATCAGTGTGTTGCGACAATATTTCCTTGCTAGACAAGTCGAAGTGGATTTCGTGTATAAAACAGACGTCTTTAGTCAACTTTTAGGCTTTACAGACTACTAGTTCACTTGATAACTTGAAAATTACGACAACAGAAGGTGACTATTCGGTTGCTACAGCAGATTATACTGTGAACTGGGTTTGTGGTGAAGAAGTTTTGAAGACAGATTCTCGTACTGGTGATGTTGGTGCAACAATTAACCTTGTTGCTTCAGATACACAAAGTTTTGAAGTCAACGGCAATCGCTACATTTATGTCAAAGATGATGCAGAAGGAAAGACTATTGCAAACGATGGGACAACAGTTCTTACAATAACTTATCGCGAAGCAGAAAAGTGGAATTATACCATTACTTCTTCGTATACTGCTGATGACGTAGAGAATACACTTGCATGGAAAACCAGTGGTGAAGTGTGGGAAGATTTGAACACCATAACTATTTCATATCCTCGCTATCAGGCATTCGAAACGACACTTGTAGGACTTGCCCCTGTTAATAACAATTTGCAAACATCTATCACAGTAAGCGAAGATGGGTATACTCGGAATCTGGCTTACACTTCAGAAGGAATTGATAATTTATTTATGCTTTCTGAAGCGGAAAATCTTGAAAGTGGCAATTCGACAAATGCGACTACGTATACTTCACGTGTTTCTAATGGCTTAATTATTTATGGTTCAGAAGGTAGTTTGACAACACTTCCTGCGGGTAAATACATCTTTACACTCGGTGCAATAGGCGGTGATAATACATCTCATCAAGTTGCATACACTGTAAGTGCAGGAAATGAACAAATCGCATCTGGAAATTGTACTGGAAATTTCCTGACATTAATAAAGAGTCGTGAGTTTGTCTTGACAGAAGAAACGGCTATAACATTTACTTGTTCAGACCCTGCAAGCGGTCGTGGTATTGACCTTATTTATGTTCAGAAGACTGGCGACATTCTGACTCTTACCTCTACAGCTGAGCTTGAAGGCTACAAGACATTCTACAATAAGACAAAGAGCTTTGAAGTAGATGAGAACACTACTATCTACAAGGCTGGACAGGTAAGCGGCGGCAAGGTGGTTATTACTGCTGTTGAAGGTAAGATTATCCCTGCTAATACTCCTGTTATCTTGAAGACTACAGCTGCTGGCTATCAGATTACATTGACTGAAACAACAGCCACAAGCACTGATGTCTTTAGCGATAATGCTCTGCGGGCAGCTACCGCTAATGGCACGATTGATGGTGCATACATCTTGGCTTACACTACAGCCGATGGTCTGGGCTTCTACAACTTCACTGGTTCATTGGATGCAGGTGATGTTTACGTTACAGCTGCAGCTGGTGCAAAGCTGCGCATCGCATTGGCTGAGGATGATGCAACAGGCATTCAGACCGTGGCTTCTGAGGTGGCTGAAGGTGCTATCTACAACGTGGCTGGTCAGCGTGTGAATGCTGCTTACAAGGGCATCATCATCAAGAACGGTAAGAAGTATTTGAACAAATAATATCAAAAATAAAGAAAGGAAAAAACAATGAAAAAAGAATATATTGCACCCTGCGTTGAGGTGAATGAAATCAGCGCAACACAACTGATTTGCGAATCGCTATTTGAAGTAAAAAGTAATTCTATCAATGGTTCTGAACCTGGCTTCCAAAAAGCGACCAAGAACCGTGGCGACTACGAGCCAGAAGACGATGCCACTTTCGGCGACCTCTGGTAAGACAAATATGGTTGACCTGCCCCATCGTAGGGGCAACAACATAAGAGTAAATTTTTTTTGAATTAAGTTAATTCGCCCGTTTTTGCCAGCCGCGAGGTTCGCTGGGCGTTAGGTTGATAAATTTGTTGGATGTTCCCTCTCCTGATGGAGGGAGGTTCACGAACAGATTTAGAGCAGCCCCTCCGCAGTGATGTGCAGGGGCTGTTGCTTTTTGCTGTTGTTTCTGTTACAGAATGTTGCGATTTTGCTCCAAAAATGGTATTTGTGTGCTCTTTTGTGTTGGTAATAATCAATTTATGCTTATCTTTGTGGCCAAAAATGATAAAAAAATACTTGTATGAGAAAAACTATGTGTTTTGTGCTGGCCGCTTTTGGGGCGATGACCGCCTTGGCTGGTGGCAAGAAGAATGAGAACAAGGTGCCGACTGAGGCGGACATGGGTGCATACATCATGGTGTACCATAAGGACTGCGACCATGGGTTGCACATGGCGGTGAGCTATGACAGCTATAACTGGACATCGCTGAACGACGACAAGCCCGTGATTAGCGGTGACACGATTGCGGAGCAGAAGGGTATTCGCGATCCGCACATTTTCCGTGGACCAGACGGCGGCTTCTATTTGGCCATGACCGACCTGAACATCTTTGCACAGCGTGAGGCTGCTGACAGGGCTGGCTGGAAGGATGCTCCAGCTTACCGCACAACGGAGTGGGAACGCGACGGCCAGAAATATGGTTGGGGCAACAACCGTGGATTGGTGCTGATGAAGTCGTTTGACTTGATTCACTGGACGCGCACGAACTTGGACTTTTCACGCCTGACCTGCTCCACAGGCATCACCGACATCCACGGCAATGCTGTGCCCTGGAGCGAAGTGGGCTGCGTGTGGGCACCCGAAACAGTCTATGACTATGAGGCTGGCCACTTGCTGGTGCATTTCACTATCCGCATGAAGACGGGTGTGAACATGATTTACTATGTGTATATGAACGATGACTTCACGCAGATGCTGAGCGAGCCGAAGTTGCTGTTCGAGGCTCCGCTGAATGGTGACGGAGTGCCACGCTACACGGTGATAGACAGCGACATCGTGAAGGTGGGCGACACTTACCATCTGTTCTATGTGTCGCATGAAAAGACGGCCACAGTGAAGCACGCCACGAGCCGAAAGGTGACAGGCCCCTACGTGCAGGATGACCTCTACGACGACGGTGAGAAGCAGGGGCATGAGGCTCCGAACTGCTGGAAGCGGCTGGGGCAAGACAAGTGGGTGGTGATGTTCGACAACTATAGCCGTCATCCACACAACTTCGGCTTTGTGGAGACTTCAGACTTCAAGACCTTCAAGATGATTGGCTACTTTGGCGAGGAAGGAAGCCCGATGAAGCGTGCAAACTTCAAGGAACAGAAGCACGCTGCCGTAGCTCCGTTGACGGTGAAGGAGGCAAAGAAGCTGGAGAAGTATTGGAAGAAGTAGTAGCCCCCTCCAAACCTCCCCCCTTGAGGGGAGGCTTAGTGGGTGGTTGCTTGGAGACGTAAAAAACATATAATATATACTTATGAAACGTACATTATTGATAATGGCGATGGCGGCTTCTGCTTTGGCTGCTAACGCACAGTCGCAACTCTATCCGCAGCACTTTGATTTGGCGGAAGTGACATTGCTCGACAGTCCGCTGAAGACGGCAATGGAAATCAACGACAAGCTGTTGCTGAAGTATGATGCCGACAGGCTGATGGCCCCGTTCATCCGTCAGGCAGGGTTGCACACCCAGGCTTCGAGCAAGTATTATGGCTGGCTCAATCAGCATCCGTCGTTCCCGAACTGGGGACTTGACAGCTGGAGTCTGGAAGGACACGTGGGTGGGCACTACCTCACAGCCCTGGCTCTGGGCTATGCCGCTGCTACTGACGCGAGCATGAAAGCACAGCTGAAGGAGCGTCTGGACTACTGCCTCAACATCATGAAGGACTGCCAGAATGCCTACGCCAACAACACGCAGGGACTGAAGGGATTCATTGGCGGTCAGCCCATCAACCAAGTGTGGACGGGACTCTATGCCAACGACATGACGGAGTTCAGGAAGTATGGCGGCTGGGTGCCGTTCTACTGTCAGCACAAGGTGTTGGCCGGACTGCGCGATGCCTACATTTATACGGGCAGTACGCTGGCTAAGGAACTTTTCCGTGGACTTTCGGACTGGAGCGTGAATGTGGTGAGCAAACTTTCCACCAGCGACATGCAGAACATGCTGGGCTGGGAGCATGGCGGCATGAACGAGACACTGGCCGATGCCTACAAGATTTTTGGCGACACGAAGTATCTGGATGCAGCCAAGAAGTACAGCCACCAGCAGATGATTGACGGCATGAGCACTGTCAACAAGACATTCCTCGACGGCAAGCACGCCAACACGCAGGTGCCGAAGTACATTGGCTTTGAGCGTGTATGGCAGGTATCGAATGACAAGAGTGCTGCGATGGCAAAGACCGTCAACAATTACCGCACAGCGGCTCATAACTTCTGGCAGAATGTGACGGACGAGCGCACAGTCTGCATCGGTGGCAACTCGGTGGACGAACACTTCCTGGCCGCTGCCAATGCCAGCCGATACATCTCCAACCTGAATGGCCCAGAGTCGTGCAACTCCAATAACATGTTGAAACTCTCGGAAGACCTATTCGACGAAACACACAACAGCAAGTATGCCGACTTCTACGAAGGCACGATGTACAACCACATCCTTTCTACCCAAGACCCGCAGACGGGCGGCTATGTCTATTTCACTACATTGCGTCCGCAGGGCTACAAGATTTACTCGCAGGTGAACCAGGGAATGTGGTGCTGTGTGGGCACAGGCATGGAGAACCATGCTAAGTATGGCCACTTTGTCTATACCCACTCTGCGAACAGTGACACGCTGTTTGTCAACCTCTTCGTGGCTTCTGAACTGAACAGCAAGAAGTTCGGCGTGAAGCAGGAAACGAGTTTCCCCTATGAGCAAAAGACCAAGCTGACTATTACCAAGGCCGGAACATACACCATCGCCATTCGCCGCCCATCCTGGCTGGCCGAAGGTGCATCGGCCAAAGAGCGTACCAAGAAGAACGTCAGTTCCACGACGGCAAACGGATTCTACTATTACACAGGTAGCTGGAAGGTGGGTGACGAAATCGAAGTGAACCTGCCCATGCAGCTCCGCATGGAGGAATGCCCCAATCTGCCCGACTACGTAGCCTTCAAGTATGGTCCCATCCTGTTGGCAGCCAAGACAACTGCCGCTACACAGGCCGAAGCCAAACAGACAGGACTTTCCTATGAAAGGTTGCAAAACGAATATGGACGTGAAGGCCGCATGGACCACGCTCCAGGCAGCATGGCCAGCAGCATGGACCTCACCACATCGCCCCTGCTGATTTGTGAACGCAACGAAGTGCTTTCGCTCATCAAGCCCAAAGACCTCAGCAAGTTGCAATTCACGCTGACAGCTCCTGCTCCCACCCCCAACGCCAGCAAGTCGTTCTTCAACACTCACAAGACACTGACGCTGGAACCCTTCTTCAGTCTGCACCACGCACGCTATGTTATCTATTGGTATCAGCAGAACGAAGCTGACTACAACCAGAGCGACATGGCCAGAGAGGAAGCACTGGCAGCCGAGCTGAACCAACGTACCATTGACTATGTGGGCACAGGCGAACAGCAGAGCGAGGCAGGCCACGACGTGGCTTACTCCAGCGGGTCGAGCAAGGGTTCCTACAATGGCGAATTTTATCGTGACGCTCAGGCTGGCGGCTATATCCAATATACGCTCACCATCCCCGACTCCGTCATTCGTCAGCTCGACAAGGCCGACCCCAATCTCTCCATCATGTGCCGATTCATCGTGGCCGACAAGGGACGCATGGGCACTATTTATATAGAAGGTGAACCTGTGGCCGACATCACTGTGCCCAACTCCGTGAAGGGGCAGGACAGCAAGGGCTTCTACAATGTGGAATACAAGATTCCAGCCAAAGCCCTGCTGGACAGCAAGGGCAACATCAAGCCCCGCATCGTCTTCCGTCTGCAGGCATCAGCTACCACGCTGTGCCCAGGTCTCTACTATGTCCGCTTGCTGAAGGACTACAAAGACCACGCCTATCAGTGGCGTTGCACCGACTGGCAAACGGGTGACCCAGGCCGTGTCTCTGCCGACAAGTTTACTTACGACACCGAACAGAACACTATTACAATTCAATCAGGGACAGACGCTAACAACGTCTGTCTTTCGTTAGATTACGAACACACCGACTACACACTGCGGCAGGAGCAGAAATACCTTGTGGTCATGGGCCAGAACCTCAGCCGCACATCGGGTAAGTCCTACCTCTGGTGGCTCAATGGCGTAAACAAGTGGTCCAGCGTGCAGCCCACAAAGACCTACCAGGTCGTGAAAAAGGATGCCACGGGCAAACGCTACATCGACTTCATCTTTGTTTGGGACATGCCCGCCACAGGGCTTGACGGCAATAACCAGGGCGACGAGTTCAGCATCTGCCAGGGAGCTACCATCTTCGGACTTACCTCCACCACAGGCACCAGCATCGTCAAGCATATCGGCTTTGCCAGCGACCTCGACGCCTACGTAGCCAAGCTCTCGGCACAGCCCATCTACCTGAAGGACATCACTGCCCTCATAGACCAATACCTCCAGCCTGGCACTACCGTCACCCTTGCTGACATCACCGCACTGATTGATAGGTATCTGATGCAATGAGGAATTAGGAATGAGGAATTAGGAATGAGGAATTAGGAATTAGGAATGAGGAATGGTTACTGTGCCCTTCGGTATCAATTCCTAATTCCTCATTCCTCTATAAATTGTCCTATTATGCGTTGTGAATTGTTAAATGTTCGCCATTTGCTGTTAATTCCTCATTCCTCTTTCCTCATTCCTCATTAAAAATACTTACCTTTGCAGTCAAAACCTTATTTAAAGGGATGTTCTAAAAATTAATTAACTGACAGTCGGATATTTCTGACGATAATTCGATATAATTTTGTACCTTTGCAGTACCAAACGACGTAATCATGAAGAAAACGACGATATACAGGAGACCGATGGATGAGAATCT
>JAFTEV010000008.1 GCA_017453465.1 Bacteroidaceae bacterium
CCGCAGGCGTCCGGCACAGACCGATAGCAGAGGACGCAGATCCAGTTCATTCTGAGAAGGTACGACTTCAATGGCGTGTCCACAGAACAGTAGTTCCTGCAGATGTTCCTCATCCAGACGGAGCAATTCGTTAATACTCTTTCCGAGTTCCTGATAGGACCGGATATACATTCTCTCTGTGTTACGCGACAGGTCAAGTGTCGCACTAATAGACTTTATGCCCATTCCGTGGCTGTAAAGTCGTAGAATTTTTGTAATTTTGCCGTGCATTATCACAACAATGTTTTAATGTTAGTATATTTGTCAAAGCGCGCCCCTCCAAAAGACGCTTGGCAAATATACAAAAAAGCCCCCACAAATTGCATGAATTTGCGGGGGGGCATTTTTTTATCGTTACAGAGGGGTCAGTAGCTAATCGTTATCAGGGGTCAGTACCTTACAATTTTCAGGGGGCCATTTTCACAAAATTCTCCAGATGGGTAAGATGTGGTCTTTTTCGGCAAAAAGTGAAAGAAGACCCGAAATTATTATCAGAATAGTTTCGGGTTTTCTGTGTAATTTTGCCGTATCAAAACAATAAGCAATATGGAACAGAGAATATTAGGCAAAGATTTGAATAATCCGCTCACGCTCGGCCATCAGCAAGCCAGCTTGCTTGGCACTCGCTCACACGCGGATTTGCAGGTATCGACCCTGGGGCTTGGCTGCATGGGTATGATTCACGGCTATGGTGATGCGCGTGACAAAAAAGAGAGGATTGAGTTGATTCGCAAGACGCATGACGAACAGGGCGTAACGTTCTTCGACACGGCAAAGTGCTACGGTTCCTACACCAACGAGGAGTTGGTGGGCGAGGTGCTGGAGCCGATAAGAAACGAAGTGAAGATTGCCACAAAGTTCGGCATTGCGCTGAAGGACTTCAAGCAGGCTCTCGACTCGCGGCCAGAGACCATCCTGGCCTCGGTGGAGGGTTCGCTAAAGCGGTTGCGCACCGACCACATCGACCTCTACCATCAGCACCGTGTGGATAAGCAGACGGCTCCCGAGGAGGTGGCCGATACCATTGCACAGCTGATAAAGGAGGGAAAGGTGCTTCACAGGGGCATGTCGGAGGCTGGCCCTGAGACCATCCGCAGGGCGCACAGGGTTTGTCCGCTAACGGCTGTGCAAAGCGAATACTCGATGTTCTGGCAGTAGTTTGCCGTAGTCGTTGCCCGTGCCGGTGATGGTGCCCGCCGTGTGCAGGTTCTTGATGGTGGCGCCGCTGACGCACTTGAACGGTGCACCGAAACGGCTCTGCTTGCTCCGGTTGATGGTCAGTGTGTGGCCGTCGCCGTCGAAAGTGCAGCTGAATGGCTTGTAGTCGGTATCGCGGCTGAATTGCAACTGCCCGCCGACTGCGAAACGCTGATGTCGCTGGTCAACTACACGTACTGGCCGCTGTAGCTATTGCCGTTGCTGACGTTTGTGGTGAATGTGCTCCGGTCGTGCGCGCTGCTGATGAGGTAAGATGACGGATGAACTTGGGGGGCCAACGCGGAAAACAGGTGGCGCGCCCTCTCTGCTGTTATGCAGAGAGAGCACACCACTAATTATTTCAAGCTATTGACACACTGCACGGATGCTTCTTCCTTCGTATCGGTATGGAGCAGTAAAATATTTATACTCTGGACTAAAATAGAAACCTGAGGCATAATAGGGAAGACGATAATCTGATCCGAGTGAATTTGACCAAAAAGCTCCTGACTTACGAACATCATTAGGCCATTCATCATCTGGATAAAAATAATATCCAGCTGCTGGCAAAAAGATTGATTTACCCGAAGGGCCTAAAACATTCATTCCGTTCACACCGTTCAGGGAAGTCCATGTCCATGTACACTTTTCCTGCAGTTCCTTTATTTCCTCAATGGAGGGTATTCGCCATGTGCCACCCCAATTGACACTGGCTGCATCGTCACACAACTCAAGTTTGGTTTTGTTATCAACAATTCCACAATTTTCCGCTGTACAATATTTAGTTAAGGTATAATGATTGCCAAACTTATAATTCGCCCAGTTGTATGGTGGCTTTTTTGTTGTAGTTTCTCCCCATGCAAAATAGTCCCCATAGTCTTCAGGAGAACTTGCGCCAACATTCATGGTCGCCCACTTCACGGAGAGGCCAAGGTCAACATACTCATACCCGTTATTCAGGGGTTGCAACTCTGCTGTTGTGTATATAACAAAGTCGTTGCTGCCCAAAGGCAACACAGCAATAAAGTTCTTCGTGATGTATGGCACAACCAAACTTGTCACAGGAATGCCATCAGCATTTAAGAAAATAATTCGGCTTTGCAAAGGCAGATACTTGTAAGTACAGTCGGGCAGGTAATCTGTCGTGCCGTCTTCACGGAACGTGATACTCTCTGTCGGGGATTTGTACCATGTACCAACAATGCGGTCATTGCTTTCTTCAAAAGGGTTAACACTGATTAACTCTGATTCGCCCGTGAGATAACCGTCAATAAGCATCGTCACATCACCAACATCAAGGGTGTTGTTATGGTTCAAATCGCCATTGATGGTTTGTGCACGATTCGTTGCGGGCAACATCGTAGCTGCCAAAAGCAACCAAAAGGATACAATTGTTTTCATAAGTATAAGTTTTTTTTCTTGATTTCTATTCCGTTGCAAAGTTATCAAATTAATGGCAAACTCACAAACTTGTGAGCAATAAAATGAGGAAAAGAGCACACGACATTGGCATTTCGTCCCACTCGCATAGGCAATGCATCGCTCTCGCGTAGGCAATAAAACCTGGCGCATTGCCTACGCGAGAGCGGCGGATTGCCTATGCGGTACAGACAGTTTGTATGCGTCAAATCAGTTTTGAAGTGACTTATAGACTATTTATTTAATATAAAAAATGTGTAATTGACCCTTTACAGATGAAAAAAGTTGAAAAAAGTTTGGAGCGTAAAACACAAATCATTACCTTTGCGCCCAAATATAAACTAAAACACGTATCAATTATGAAGAAACTTTACTTTATTGCTGCCTTGGCAGTATCTGCTTTGACAGCAAATGCACAGGGAACTCTGAATCTGAGTACTTATAGTGGCACAAACCTTGAAAAGTATGACGGCAAGGCTCTGAACGTGTCTGTTAGCCGTTATGTGTTCAATGGTTGGAACACCATTTCTTTGCCTTTCAGCGTAAGTGCAGAAGAACTCAATGAAATTTTTGGCAGCGACTGCAAGCTGGAGAGACTGGTTGGCGTAGAAAACGATGGCACCAACATCAAGCTGAACTTTCAGGATTGCAAGGAAGATGGTCTGAAGGCTAATGTCCCCTACATTCTTTATTATAATGGAGAGGCTGGAACAAAGAAACTGGCTGTTAGCAACGCTTTGATTCAGGACGAAGACGCTTCTCTCACTTTCACAGCTGAGGGAACGGGTGAAACTGTGACTATGTCTTGCGCAAAGAAGCAGACCAATGCAACAGGTCTGTACGGCGTGCTGGCCAAGGACAACGCAGAGGCTAAGTTTGTCAACGTAGATGATGTAAAGAACGGATTCTTTGCTACTCGTTGTTTCATTCAGCTCTCTTCGGGCAACAGCACCATGCTGACAACGAACCACATTTCTGCTGACGACGCTACAAGCATCACATCCATTGCCAACGAATCGGACATCGTGGATGTTTACAACATTTCGGGCGTAAAAGTGGCTTCAGGCATCAAGGCAACAGAAGTTAACCGTCTGCAGAAGGGCATCTACGTTGTAAAGGGTCAGAAGGTTTTGGTTAAATAAACACATCGTTTCACCATAGAGAAACAACAATTTTTGTGATGAAGAGGAACAACAGCACATATTGGCGTTGGCAGAGCTTGGGATTAAAAATAATCGTAAGTTAGCTGGTCACGCCCCTATGCCCCCTTCACAACAAACATAGCATAGAAGAAAGGAAAGCCTGTCGTACTTACGATGGGCTTTCTTCGTTTTTTATGGGCGGTTGGGCGGTTGTACGGTTAGGCGGTTACTACAAACCCTGGTTTGCAAGAAACAGAGTAATAACAAATAAACAAGAAAAACAAAATGACTTATCAAGTTGACGAGAACGGCTTTTATGGAGATTTCGGTGGTGCATACGTGCCCGAAATTCTCTTCAAGACCGTAGAAGACCTCAAGAAGGCGTACCTGCCTATCATTGAGAGCGAAGATTTCAAACAAGCGTATCATGCCTTGCTGAAGGACTATGTGGGTCGCCCTTCCCCACTCTATCTGGCTAAACGGATGAGCGAAAAGTATGGCTGTCAGCTCTACCTGAAACGCGAAGACCTGAACCACACAGGTGCACACAAGATTAACAATGCACTCGGACAGATTCTGCTGGCCAAGAAGATGGGCAAGAAGCGCATCATTGCCGAGACGGGAGCCGGCCAGCACGGTGTGGCCACAGCTACGGCCTGTGCGCTGATGAATATGCCCTGCACCGTCTATCAGGGAGCACTGGACGTGCAGCGGCAACACGTGAACGTGGAGCGCATGAAGATGCTGGGCGCAACGGTTGTGCCTGTAGAGTCGGGCAACAAGACACTGAAGGATGCTACCAACGAAGCCATCCGCGACTGGTGCTGCCATCCGGCTGACACATTTTATATTATAGGCAGCACCGTGGGGCCTCACCCCTATCCCGACATGGTGGCCCGTCTGCAAAGTGTCATCTCGGAAGAAATCAAATGGCAGTTGCAGGAAAAGATTGGACGCGACTATCCCGACTACCTTGTGGCCTGTGTGGGTGGCGGAAGCAATGCAGCCGGCACCATCTATCACTACATCGACGACGAGCGCGTGAAGATTGTGCTGGGCGAAGCCGGTGGACTGGGGCTCGACAGCGGACAGACAGCCGCCTCGCTGCAAGTGGGCAGCGTCGGCATCCTGCACGGCAGCCGCATCAAGTTGATGCAGACCGAAGACGGCCAAATCGTTGAACCCTACTCCATTTCCGCAGGTCTCGACTACCCCGGCACAGGTCCCATCCACTGCAACCTCTACGAAACAAGCCGCGCACAGGTGTTGGCTGCCAACGACGGCGAAGCACTCCGTGCCGCCTTTGAACTCACCCGCATGGAAGGCATCATTCCTGCCCTGGAAAGTGCTCACGCACTGGCACTCCTGCCAAAAATCAAAAACCAGTTCACACCAGACAGCGTCGTAGTGCTGACCGTCAGCGGTCGTGGCGACAAAGACCTCGACACTTACCTGAAATATCAGAAAGACATCTCCAATCAACTATAATACACACACAGCCATGACACAATACAAATATCACACGACAACACGCAAAATCCTGGGCGACCTCAACACTCCCGTCAGTGTCTATCTCCGTGTGCGCGATGCCTATCCGCAGAGCGCACTGATGGAAAGTTCCGACTACCACGACAACAAAAACGCCCGCTCCTTCATCTGTCTGCACCCCATTGCCAGCGTCAGTGTGGAGCACGGCATGGGCATCTGCAAATATCCCGACGGTAAGCAAACCAGCACCCCTATCACGCAGAACTACAACACTGCCAGCTGCATCAACGACTTTCTGAGCAGCTTTCAGGTCGGCGGCGAACTGAACAAATACTGCGGCATCTATGGTTACACGTCCTTCAATGCCGTGCGCTACTTCGAGGACATTGCCGTGAAGGACGAAACGCAGAGCAAGAACGATGCGCCCGACTTGCTCTACATTCTCTACAAGGTCTATATCATGTTCGACCACTTCAACAACGAACTGACACTCATCGAACTGCTTGAAGACGGTGAACAGGATGACCTCGACCAGCTGGAGCGCGATGTGAACAGCCGCCCATATCAGACCTTCGACTTCCATCCCGTGGGCGAACCACAATCCACCCTCACCGACGACGAACACCGCGAGAACATCCGCCGAGGCATACAGCATTGTCTGCGCGGCGATGTTTTCCAGATTGTGCTTTCGCGCCGATTCTGTCAACGCTACGAAGGTGACGACTTCAAACTCTACCGCGCCCTGCGCAGTGTCAATCCCTCCCCCTACCTTTTCTACATGGACTTCGGCGGTTTCCGCATCTTCGGTTCCAGCCCTGAAACCCACTGCCGCATCGAGGACGGCAAAGCCTTCATCGACCCCATTGCCGGCACGACCAAGCGCACAGGCGACAGCGAGCAGGACAAGCAGAACGCCCTCTACCTGCAGAACGACCCGAAGGAAAATGCCGAACACGTCATGCTGGTCGATTTGGCACGCAACGACCTCTCGCGCAATTGCCACGGCGTACAGGTGGATTTCTACAAAGACATGCAGTTCTACAGCCACGTCATCCACCTTGTCAGCCGTGTCAGCGGCCAGCTGAACGAAGGTGCCGACCCCGTGCAGACCTTCATCGACACCTTCCCTGCCGGCACACTCTCAGGTGCGCCCAAGGTCCGTGCCATGCAACTCATCAGCCAGTACGAGCCGCACTGCCGTGGAGCCTACGGCGGCTGCATCGGCAACATCGGTTTCAATGGCTACATCAACCAGGCCATCACCATCCGCACGTTTGTCAGTCGCAACAACGAACTCTGGTTTCAAGCTGGCGGCGGCATCGTAGCCAAGAGTGACGTGGAGTACGAACTGCAAGAAGTCAACAACAAGCTTGGCGCACTGCGCAAAGCCATCAGCATTGCAGAACAATTGTAAAACTGTAATTGTCCAATTAGTTATGAATATCGTAATCATAGACAACTACGACTCATTCACCTACAACCTGAGTCACCTTGTCAAGGAGCTGGGCGCAGAAGTTACCGTCCTGCGCAACGACAAATTCACGCTGGATACGCTCCAGCCCTTCGACAAAATCATCCTTTCCCCAGGCCCCGGCATCCCCAGCGAAGCAGGACTGCTGCTCGATGTCATCAAGACCTACGCAGGACAGAAACCCATCCTCGGCGTATGCCTTGGCCACCAAGCCATCGGCGAAGTCTTTGGCGGACGGCTCACCAACCTCAGCGAGGTCTTCCACGGCGTAGCCACCCCCTGCACCATCACCCAGCCAGACTACCTCTTCCAGGGGCTACCCACCCAAATAGAAATAGGCCGCTACCACTCCTGGGTGGTTGACCGAGAAAGCCTGCCCGACTGCCTGGAAGTGACCAGCCAATCGCCCGAAGGCTACATCATGTCATTGCGCCACAAGCACTACGACATCCGAGGCATCCAGTACCACCCCGAAAGCGTACTCACGCCCCAAGGAAAACAAATCCTCCGCAACTGGCTCGCCCACTAAAAGCCCGGAAAGCCCAGACATCCCGGATATTCTGGGCATTCCAGAAAAGCCGGAAAAAGCCGGAAAAAACCACAAAAACCCCAACACACAAATGAAACACTACCTTCAAAAACTCATCAACGGCGAGACCCTCTCGCAGGAAGACACCCACAAAATCATGCTGGGCATCACCCAAGAACAGTACAACGTACAGCAAATCGCAGCCCTGCTCATGGCCATCCAGACACGCGGTGTCACCGTGGCCGAAATGCTCGGCTTCCGTCAAGGACTGCTCGACACAGGCAAGTACATCAACCTGGAGGACTACAACACGCTCGACATCGTCGGCACTGGCGGCGACGGCAAGAACACCTTCAACATCTCCACCTGCTCGGCATTCGTCATCGCTGGAGCTGGCTACAAGGTGACCAAGCACGGCAACGGCGGCAGCACCTCGGTGAGCGGAGCCAGCAACGTCCTCGCAGCCCACGGCGTGAAGTTCACCGACGACGAAACCACCCTGCGCCGCAGTCTCGACGAAGCAGGCATCTGCTATTTCCACGCACCCCTCTTCGCCTACGGCATGAAGTACGTAGGCCCCACACGCAAAGCCATGGCCGTGCCCACTTGCTTCAACCTGCTCGGCCCCATGGTCAACCCCTGCCACCCCAAGAACTCGCTCCACGGCACCGCCACACAGGGCCAGCTGCGCCTCTACACCAACCTGCACCAGAAGATTGGCGACAACTACGGTGTCATCACCAGCTACGACGGCTACGATGAAATCAGTCTGACCAGTGGCTTCAAAATCTGCACCAACTACTTCGAGAAAGTCTATACACCCAAGGAACTCGGCTTCAACTACATCAAGCCCGAAGAAATCTACGGCGGCGACACACCCGAAACAGCCAAGACCATCTTCGACTCCGTGCTGGAAGGCACAGCCACCGAAAGCCAAAAGAGTGTCATCCTGGCCAACGCCGCCTGTGGCATCACCATCATGGACCCCAACCTCAGCATCGAAGAGTCGGTAGCCATCGCCCGCGAATCGCTCGAAAGCGGCAAAGCACTCTCCGCCTTCAAGAAGTTCGTCCAGCTCAACTCCTGATTACCTATTATGCAAGACATCCTCCAAGAAATTGTTGCCCACAAGCGCATCGAAGTAGCCCGACAAAAAGAAGCCGTCACTCCGACAGTCCTCCACAGACAAGTGGAAGAACTGCTGGCCACGGCCACCGCCCCACACTCCATGCGCCAGTCGCTGGCCCAGTCCGCATCGGGCATCATTGCCGAGTTCAAACGCAAAAGCCCCTCGAAAGGCTGGATAAAAGAAGACGGCCTGCCCGACATCATTCCACCCGCCTACGCACATCACGGAGCTGCAGCCCTCTCCATCCTGACCGACGAGCACTACTTCGGCGGCAGCCTGAGATTCCTGCAAAAGGCACGTCCCCTCGTAGGCTCCTGCCCCATCCTGCGCAAAGACTTCATCATCGACGAATACCAACTGTTCCAAGCCAAGGTCGTAGGAGCCGATGCCGTGCTGCTCATTGCCGCCGACCTCACCAAGGACGAATGTCGCCAGCTGGCACAGACAGCCCACCAGCTCCAGCTGGAAACCCTGCTGGAGGTCCACACCGAGGCCGAACTGGACTACCTCTCCGACCACATCGACATGGTAGGCGTGAACAACCGCAATCTCGGCACCTTCCACACCGACGTGCAGAACTCCTTCCGCCTGTCCGCACAGCTGCCGCAAGACTACCTGCTCGTCAGCGAGTCGGGCATCAGCCAGCCCCAGACCGTGCGCCAGCTGCGCGAAGCAGGCTTCCGTGGATTCCTCATCGGCGAAACATTCATGCGCACACCCGACCCAGGCCAGGCCCTGCAAACATTCATCCAACAAGTCACAGCACCATGATTCTGAAAGTATGCGGCATGAAGTATGCCGACAACATCCGCCAGCTCGACGAAGCCCAGATAGCACAGTGGATGGGCTTCATCTTCTACCCCCGAAGTCCGCGCTACGTGGGCGAACCGCCAACCTACCTGCCACGCCACAGCCAGCGCGTGGGCGTGTTCGTGGACTCCACCATCGACGACATCATGGCACATCTGGCCGACTACCAACTGAACCTCATCCAGCTGCACGGTAACGAATCCCCGGCCTTCTGCCAAACGCTCCGCAGTCAACTCGACAAGGACGTGCGCCTCATCAAAGCCCTGCAAGTGTCCAGCGCGACATCCTTCCAAGCCGCAGAAGCCTACGCCCCCGTCATCGACTACTTCCTCTTTGAAACACAATGCAACAGCTACGGCGGCAGCGGCAGACAGTTCGACTGGACGCTGCTCCACAGCTACCACGGCAACACCCCCTTCCTCCTCACGGGCGGCATAAGCCCAATCGATGCAGAGAGAGTCCGTGCCTTCCGCCATCCGCAGTTCATCGGCATCGACCTTAACTCACGCTTCGAGACGGCCCCTGCCCGCAAAGACATACAAGCCATACAAACATTCACGCAACAAATCACACACCCATGAACAGAATAAACCAACTCTTCAAGACAAAGACAGAGAACATCCTCTCCATCTACTTCTGCGCCGGCCACCCCACACTGCAAGGCACGGCACACACCATCAAGACCCTCCAGCAGCGAGGCATCGACATGATTGAAATAGGCATCCCCTTCAGCGACCCCATGGCCGACGGCCCCGTCATACAGAACGCTGCCACCAAAGCATTGCGAAACGGCATGAGCCTCAAGACACTCTTCAGCCAGCTCGAAGGCATACGCCCCGAAGTCTCCATTCCACTCATCCTCATGGGCTACCTCAACCCCATCATGCACTTCGGCTTCGAAGCCTTCTGCCAACGCTGCACGGAAGTAGGCATCGACGGCATGATTATCCCCGACCTTCCCTTCCGGGACTACTTGGAGACCTACAAGCCCGTGGCCGACCGCTACGGTCTGCGCATCATCATGCTCATCACGCCCGAAACCAGCGACGAGCGCATCCGCTTCATCGACCAGCACACAGACGGCTTCATCTACATGGTCAGCTCAGCCTCCACCACAGGCGCACAACACAGCTTCGACGACACCAAGCAAGCCTACTTCAACCGCATCCACAACATGCACCTGCAGCACCCCTGCATGATTGGCTTCGGCATCAGCAACCGTCAGACCCTCCTTTCGGCCCAAGCCAACGCCGCCGGAGCCATCATCGGCAGCAAGTTCGTCAGTCTGCTCGACCAGACCGGCGACCCAGCCCAGGCCACCGACCTACTGCTCAAAGCCCTCGAAGCATAACGTCCCTACAAAACGGGAAACAAACAGAAAAGCGATTTGGCACTTGTCAAATCGCTTTCCTGTTTATCAGACACCTCTGTATTCCGCTATCACCTCGTCAGCAATATACTTATCTCCAAAAGTATAGAGCAAAGTGTCAGGATTGTGAAGCTCCTCACAAGTCTTCGACGTATAGAACAAATCCAGAGCCTTCTCTGGTGAAACATTCAATTGGGCTGCAAGTTCCGCAACAACATTACCAATTTTATACCACATCTGATCTGGACGCAACATAAGGACTAAAGAATTATTGATTCAACAAAATGTAAATACTGGTCAATCACGGCTTGGCTAAGAATGCAAATCTGATTATTAGGCTGATGCTTCGACAACTCTACCAATGCAGCCTCAGCCGACATCCTGCCATTCATGTAGTCTTCCACCGTGTCAATGACATTATCATTGGCAACCCCGCCTTCTATGACATCAAACGCTTGCCACTCCGTCCGTCCCTTCCGGCTTGCCACAATGAAGTCAAGCCAGGCCCTGTCGTAAGCACCGAAACGCATGTAACGGCAATTCGCCTTTGCCTTTTCCTTGTCAAAATCATAGACACTAACAATCGGAGAAACCAATCGCCTCGCACCCATCCGTTTTGCCCAGCGTTCAGCCTGTTCACGAATGTCAGTGACATAGAATCCCCGACCAAAGTCCAGATTTCTGCGCCCCAAGGAAGCCAGCGGCGCAGCGACCTCCATGATTGAACCATGATAGACAATCATTTCGCGCCTCCTTTCCGAGCCTCCCAATAGAGCAGCGTTTCAACGATGTCCGCAGTGACATTAGCCCTGCTCTCCGTGTGCAACGTATCGTAGCAAGCCACGATATAATCCTGTATCAGCCCCACCCCCTTCATGCGCCGATAAGCCTCCGACGGCTTTATGCCAAGAGCCAAAGCCACAGACTCAATGCACGAACAAACAAAAGTCAACTTCCGCTGTTCTTCCGTAGGATACGCATAGCCCTCATTCCAAATGTAAGTCTCCGAAGCAGGGCGATTACTTGTATTTTGCATCATAACCGAAACTTTGATGCAAATATCAGAAAATCTTTTGACATAAACAAAAACAAACACAAAAAACTGACAGCTCACACAAAAAAGCAGTTCCTGCACATCACTGCGGAGGAACTGCCCTAAATCTGTCTATGAAGTCCACCCAGCAAGGGGAGGAACATCAACAAATTTAATCAACCTAATGCCCGGCGAACCTCACGGCTGGCCTGTGTTGTGGGCATATTAACTTAATTATATGTTGTCGTCCCCTTGTATAGGGGGCGGAACAACCCTGTGTATTTACCAGAGGTCGCCAAAGCTGGCATCGTCTTCTGGCTCGTAGTCGCCACGGTCCTTGCCTTGATTTACGAAGTTTGGATTACTGGTGTCTGTACTGTAAAGCTTTTGTGATTCACAAATCATCAGTTCTGCGCTGATTTCGTTCACCTCAACGCGGGGTGCAATATATACTTTTTTCATTGTTCTGATTCCTTTCTGTTATTAGTTTTGTTGCCGATTTACTTGTTAATATACTTCTTGCCGTTCTTGATGATGATGCCCTTGTAAGCAGCATTCACGCGCTGACCAGCCACGTTGTAGATGGCACCGTCTTGGGCAGCCTCTGTTGCAATGGCCTTGATAGCAGTTGCATCATCACCTTCGAAGACGAAACGAAGCTTAGCACTGCTACCAGTTGTTTTCAGGTAAGCCTTGCCTGCTGCAAGTTCATAACCACCTGCTGCTACTTTGTGGAAACCAACTTCTGTATATTCTTCGCCACTCTGAATAGCACCAAAGACATAGTTACCTTCTGTAATAGTAGTTGTTTCAGTCAAGCCTACCAGCATATTGCCGTCCAATGCAGTACCTTCTGCTGCAACAGGAATATTGTAGGTTGCGCCAGCAGTACCCTTCAACAACAGACCTTCACCAGCAGGAACAGCTGTATTAGCTTCAGCCAATGTAGCATACTCACCTGATACAGAAGAAACATAGTAAGCTGTCAGACCATCTGGCAATTTTGAAAGGTCAAGAGCAGCAGAAGAAGCAAAGGTAGCATAGCCTGTAGCACCGATTGTGGCTGGAACAGATTTCAGCACAGCAATGATAACATCATAGTCGTCTCTTGTTTTGCTACCTCCAGCAGCAATCGTCAGTTTACCTGCTGTAGGAACGTTTACATCTGATATTGTAACATTACTCCAAGAACCCTTGCCTAAACCTGCAAGCACGTCAAACTCTATATCACCAATCTTGATCTTAGAGCCACGATTTTGGGATTGTACTCTGCATATTAATGTATAGACACCGGCGGGGAGATCTTCAGAAGAAGTATAAGCAGTGTTGTCGTATGCACTACAATATGAAGCACGATAGTTTGCATTTTGTGCTGTTGTCATATCTAAGTCTTCGAAAAGAACAACTGTTCCGCCACCTAAATCTACTGGTGTTACAGCCTTTTCAACAACATTATTAGCAATCAAAGTAGTAGGTTCGCCATAATATGGGCTGCTTCCCCTTTGTGTAGATTGATATAATGTACCATCTTTCATAACATACATGCGGAATGGAATATTATAGCTATCACCTACATACAGACCAGCGACAGAAGGTTGTGCCTCAGAGAAAACAACTTCATCGTTATATGTGTAGTTTACAGTTATAGAGGTTATAGGAGTCTTAGCTGTCATTGCGAATTCTACATTTTTATCTGCTCCGCTGACAGTAAAGTTACCATTGTAAGTTTCATAACCATCAGCAGTAGCAGTGAAAGAATAGTCTCCATCAACTAATATTGTTCCTGATGTAACATCAGTGTCACCAATCTTTACTGTAGCAGCTACACTATTTGTCTCAGTAAAGGTAACATTATGTGGAGTCGCAAGAGTATAAGTAACTGTAACTGCGGGATTCTTTATATAACAACCTGCTGCTTCTGTCTCATAAAGCAAAATAGTAACAACATTATCAGCGTCACCTGTAAAAGCGGATGTAATATTGATTTCTTTATCCTCAAATACACTTGCTGATTTGGTTGATGTCCCAACAAGACCGCCTAATGTCGTTATACTTTTATCAGCGGTGTTATAAGTCATTGTGTTAGACCATGTTGAGCTGTTATAACCTGCACCAACAGTAGTTGTACGCTTGCTGTCAGTAGAACCAGACTGTTGGAAAGAAAGGGTGGCTGCGGTGATGGTTGCTCCAGAAGGAAGAGCAGAAGCATCAACCTGTAGGTATGTGATATAGTTCACATTCCATCCCAGGGTTTTAAATTCAACAGAACCACCACTAATGTTGTTATAACCAGTTCTTGCTGTTTCTCCTGCCGCAATTTCGCCGTATGAAGTATCAGCTTTGTCATAATCTACATACGTCATTTTAACTGTGGCATTAAGCGACTCTGCCCACGCATTTACGCTTCCCACGCACAAAGCAGCAGCCGCGAGAAGCGTCTTAAAAGTAAATTTTTTCATAAAAAGAAATAAGTTAATTTGTTAGGATTAATAAAAATATTGGATGTTGTTGTTGTTTGTCAAGTATTTGTTTGCACCGGGCGGAGGGGCACAACAGAGCCACAGGCCGCCAAGTTTTCTGGTAGGTTAATAAATCTTGGATGTTCTTCTGGTCATGGTTGTGCAGTCGCTCAGTCCCTTGCGGTGCTACTATATATATAAATAATGTGGGACAAAAAGAAGCGTAGAACTGTGCGTGCTCTACATCTCTGTCCTGAGGTCCTGGAATTCACCCATAGCAAAAGATATAGTGATACAACAATTCCACGCTAACCAGCGTGGAGAAGTTCACTATGCCATCTTGTTGCTATTTGAAATTTTCCAGGTTTCAGGGCACAAGAAAAAGCATACGCTCCTCTAAATTACCAAAATGTCTGCCGCCTCGTCCTCACTGGCCTTGGGCTTGCTGCCGTTGGCGCGGATTCCGATTTGACGCTGCAAAAATACGGACTTTTTTCTTCACTGCCAAACATTTGTGCCTTTTTTTCTGCATTGAATGAAATTATAGAGCTGGACGTGGCAGAAAAAACAAAAGATTTATACCGCTGGGCGGTCTTTAGAAAAACAAGAAAAAACAAAAGAAAACAAGAAAAAACAAGCCTTGTTTGTCCATGGGCAGGTTTTCTTTGGTTTTTTCTTGTTTTTTTCCAGACCGCCCAGCGGTATATTGGGGAGGGACGAGCCTGTAATTTTTCAGGCAGGATGAGGGATGTATTGGGCGGGAGTGAGGAACGGAAGCAGCGAGATAGGCAATAAAACTAAGAATCATTGTTTGATTCTTGTAAATCATTGTTTGATTCTTAAGAATCATTGTGTGATTTATAAGAATCAAACAATGATTTATAGAATATTTGCCTATCTGAGCGGGAAGGACAGGAAGCGGGAGAAAGTTGGAAATGTTAATTTGACGGGAACAGAGTGGTTTTCTCGCTGATTTCATGTATCTTTGCACAGCGTTTTGAATTGAATCAAACAACTACTCAACTTTTATTTTTATGGTGAAGAAATTACTTTTCATGGTGGCACTGGCGGCGGTAAGCATCGCTGCCAGAGGTGCCGAGACGTGGTGGGGCTACTGGAATCCCGAACAGGGAATGGAGGCGAAGGGTGCGCTGAGCCGTGGAGCCAACGACATGGCTGTGTTTGTGCCGCAGGGACATCCCTTGCTGGGCGGAAGCACGGTGAAGGCCGTCAGGTTCTGGCTGAGCGACAAGACGGCTGTCATCCGTCTGCGCGTGTGGATTTCGACGAAGGTGTTCGACTGGTCGTGGGGTCGCCCCGACATTGCACTGCAAGAGGTGAACGTGGCTGACGTGTTGGACATGGACCACGACGGAGAGGCCACGACGGTCTATTTCGACGAACCGGCCACATTGCCCCAGTCGGGTGCCTACATCGGTTTCAGCGTGACGCTGGGCAGCAGCTACAGCACGAGTCCGTGTGAGGTGTATGGCTCCAGCGACGGAGGTGGCACGAAGCACGGATTCTACTATATGTGGGGCGACATGTACAGCTACATGGGCAACCTGGCCATGCAAGCGCTGGTGAGCAGCGATGGGCTGGCGGAGTACAGCGTCAGTCCGTCCGGCCTGGGTACGCAGACGATGGCGAGGGGCACCGACCGGCAGCTCAGCGTGACACTGACCCCGACGGGCACCGAGCCTGTGAAGACTGTGGGCTATGTGCTGACGGTGGGCGACACGGAGCTGGCTGAACGCGAATACACTCTGCCTGAGGGCAGCGAACTGACGGCTTACCTTGCGCCGAAGACGGTGACCCTGCCTGTTGACCTGCCCCTGAGCGCGGAGGCGTATGCCACTACGCTGAGCATCACCAAGGTGAACGGACAGCCCAACGCGAGCGCACAGGCGAGCACAGCGGGCAGCATTGTGCTGCTGGAACGGCTGGGCACACGGCGCAGCGTGATGGAGGAGTTCACGGGCACGTGGTGCACGTGGTGTCCTCGCGGCATTGTGGGCATGAGACGACTGGAGGAGGAGTTTGGCGACCGCTTCATCGGCATCGCCGTCCACATTGACGACCTGATGCAGGTGGGCGACTATGCGCGCAGCAGGGTGAAACGGATGGCTTCGGGTCTGCCCAACAGCGTGATTGACCGCACCGTGGTGTGCGACCCCTACGGCGGCATCAACAACGAGAAGCACTTCAGCGTGAACCAGGATTTGGCGCGTGCGCTGGCTGTGCCCGCTGTGGCCGACCTCGGTGTGGAGGCGCGGTGGAGTGAGCAGCAGACGGATGTCATTGAGGTGGGTGTGCAGACCACGTTCTGGTACACCGACTTCGCGAAGAGCCAGAACTACAGCATCGCGCTGGTGCTGGTGGAGGATGGCATGAAGGGGGAAGGCACGGGCTGGCAGCAGGCCAACCGCTATGCACAGGCGAACAGCGGATATGACGATGACGACATGGCCGAGTTCAGGAATGCGCCCCACTACATCACAGACATCGCCTACAACCACGTGGCTGTGGCTGTGGCTGGCATCGACAACGGGCTGGGCGGCATTGAGGCTCCTATCCTGAACGGTCAGCTCCAGTTGTTCAGCTACCAGTGGGACTTGAGCCAGAACACGCTGATTCAGGACCGGAGCAAGCTGAGCGTTGTGGCCCTGCTGCTGAACCCGACGAAGGGCACCATTGAGAACGCGGCCAAGGTGAAGGTAAGCGGCGGCAGCAGCACGGGCATTGCTGGCATCAAGGTGCAGGAGGGCACGCAACCCACCGACTACTCCATCAACGGCCAGCAACTGGCACAGCCCCAGCGCGGCGTGAACATCCGCCGCATGGCCGACGGCACTGTGCAGAAGGTTGTAGTGAAGTAGGCACAACAAAGAGAGCCACGCCTTCGGGACGAAATACGTTCCCGAAGGCGTGGCTCTGTATATACTTTTCCATGGCCGTCAGTCGTCTAAGTTCACTTCACGCAATCCATCGTGTGCGCGACATTCCTTCACTGCGGCCTCCATGCGGGCAGCATCTTCTGGGTCGTTGGCCCAGCAACCAGCCAGTGCCATCAGTCCCGCCTTGCGTTCCTCTTCAGTCAGTTCTGGCTCTGCATCCTCTTCGTCATCGAAAGCCAGCGAGTTGCTCAGCAGAGCCATCAGCTCTATCTTCACGGGCTTGCTTAGTCTGCGCAACATTCCCCAGTATGGCACACTCGCGGCAGAGGGTTTTCTCAATGAAGTTCCATTCATATTGCTAAGATGTTTAGTTTCTGCGTGCAAAGATAGTGCAAACCAAGTGGAACACAAAATAAAATGCAAGCTATTTTTATGATTATCGCAACAGTATCACCAAGATTTACATAAAAAGCGTTTCCAGCTCTGGTGTGAGCTGGAAACGCTTTTTATGTAACCGAAAGGTGGGGATTATTTCTGTGAGAGGTATTTGTCGATGAGCTGGGTGATGTCCTCGATGGTGACGGGGTCGCCGCTGAGGTAGCTGTCGATGAGGCGGGAAATGTCTTCCACTGTGATGAGGGGTTCTTCAATGTCTTCACCGTTGTAGATTTTCATGCCCAGTTCGTAGGCTTCGGGAGTGAGGCCGATGACCTTGGGAATGTTGACTTCGCTGCCTTTCACAAAGGTACGGACTGGCAGCCACAGGTAGGCTACGTCCATGGGGAGCTTGATGGAGGTGGGAGCAGAGGGGTCGGCAAAGCGGTCGGTGTGGCCATAGAGGATGAAGGCTCCAGCTTTTTCATTGAACACGTAGGCATAGTAGCCTTCGCCGGCTGTGTCGTCCTTCACGATGGGGCGCGGGTTCTGCGCGCTGCCCGTGGTGCTCCAGAGAATGTCGTTGTAGCCCACCAGTGCATCTAAGGACTTCTTGGCAAAACGAACCTGCCCTTTTCCCCACATGATGGTGGGGTGGCTCATCGTTGGGCGCAGATATTCGATGCGGCAACCAACGCCCCAGCGTCCATAGCCGTCTTCCTCCAGTCCTTTCATGTAGAACTGCCCAGCCTCGTTCTGTGTGATGTCTTCTGCACTCACCTGAACAACGTAGGCATCGTTGAGGTCGCTGTAGGAAGGCAACCAGTAGTAGCGGTCGAAGGGAAGCACCTTCCAGCCACCCTGAGCGGGAAAGTCGATGACGGGAGCCGACTGGTCGCAGAAGTTGGCATAGTAGTGTTCGCCGCCCTGTGAAACGAATGTGAAGGGATTCTCGCGACTCACGACGTTGCTGTCAGCATCAGTCCAGGCATCAAAGGCAAAGCCTTCGTCGGGGATGGCAGTCAGCGAGACGGTTTCTCCCTTTGCGTTGGGAGAGCTGACCTTGACTGTGCCGCCATCTTCACGCATGATTTCGTGCAGGGGTTCGGCTACTACACCATCGGTGAAATAGACGAAGAGGGTCTGCTGGGGTTCGGTGGGCTGTGCACCCATTGATGCTTGGAGGTCGTCGTCGAAGAGGTACTTCTCGTCTATTTCGTCCACACTGAACGCATAGAGGATTGGGGGTGTGATGCTCCCGTCGAAGAGTTGGTCCTTGGTGATGTCGAACACGCCGTCGCCATCGTCAATATATACTCCGCCAACGGTGTAGCCCGCAGCGGCACGTGTGTAGATGTACATCATGACGACAGTGCCGTAGGTGATGGGGACAGTGCCCTTTGCGTCGTACTCCTTGACGGTCTGTGGGGGATTGGACGTTGCCATGAATGCAGCCGACACGCGGCCTTTGTTTTCTGGCACGGGCTTTACCTTAATCCAGGTGTTTACGTAATCTTGGGCAGAGGCTGCAAGGCTGAACATCAATAAGAATGATGCGAGGTAGGATTTGATTTTCATGTTCTTTGTGTGTGTTTACGGTTATGAGTTAGTGAGTTTTATTTTTGTGTGAGATAACGCTCGATGAGGGCGGTAATGTCGCCTACGGTGATGGTGCCATCGTCGCTGTCCAGGTATTGGTTGATGAGCTGGGTGATGTCTTCGATGGTGATGCGCTTCATGACTGGGGCCTGGGCTGCGTTGACCACCTTGCCCGTCTCGGTGTCGAGCAGGAGGACAATGCCTCGGAGGTTGTCCTTGTTGCCGGCAATGAGGTTCTGCACGCTGGTGCTCAGCGGGATGGTTGTCGTGGTGGTGATTTCCTTGCCGCTGACAATGGAGGAGCCGAAGGCTGAGGCATCGCCCTGTGTGACGGACTGGCCAGCAATGGCTACGTGGTTATAGACAAGCCCTTCGACGGGGTTGGCTGCATTGCGGAAGAAGCCCAGGTCTGCATCGGTGTACTGACTGCCGGGCAGGAAGTTTACTTGGTTCCACTTGCTGCCTGTACCCGTAAGGCCGTCGGCAACAATGAAATAGGCGAGGCTGTAGGATGCGTTGTTGGTGCTGTAGAGGAAGGTAACAGAGGGGGAGAGATTGATTTCTGTGCAGTTGTCATCGCTCCATGTGGCGAAGAGGCTGAGGTCGGCCTCGGTGGGTGTTTCGAGCGCACGGCGGAAGTCGATGTCGGAGGCGAAGGTGGTGCCACGGGCTGTGCCCAGGTAGGGTTCGCACTCAACGGTGCGGTCAATGCGGCAGCTGGGGAAGCGGCCAGTCATCAGACTGCTGAAGACGGACTGCTCCATGGGGTCGGCGTTGTGCATGGCAATGCCAATGAAGCGGTCGCCGAAGTCGCGCTCCAGATTGGTCATGCCGACCATGCCTCGCGGACACCAGCCACACCATGTGCCTGTATATTCCTCCATCACACTGCGGCGTGTGGCTGTGCGGTCGAGGGTGAGCATCGTGGCTGTGGCCTTGGTGATTTCGGCAAGGTTGGATTGGCCGTTGACCTTCGTAATCTGCAGGTCGTAGGAGTAAGTGCCAGAGGTGGCTGGAGCCGTGAACTCCACAGGGAAGGTGAAGCTGGCACCGTATGCCGTGACTTGCTGTGGCAGGGTGTAGTGGCGTTCTGGCTGTGGTGTGCCGCCGATGCTGACGATATAGTCGATGCTCGTGACACCAGCCAGGCCGTCGGTCATGCCTGTGGCCATCACGGTGCCTTGCTGGGATTTCACTCCAACGGCCTTGGTGAGGTTGTTGACCGACACTGAGTTGGTCTTCAGGTTGGGGTTGCTGATGAGCAGCTGTGTAGTGAGGTTGCCATACCATGATGTGTAGTTTGTCCACGAGGTCTTGCCCACGTGAAGCCAGAATCCGTCGGCCATCTTCGCCGAGCAATAGAGCACGGGGTTCTTGTCGTAGTCGGTTGCCAGAGTGTTCACCTTGAAGGAGTAGCCGACATAAACGTCTTTCTCCACAGCATAGGCTGAAGGAAGCTGGACTTCCATCATCGCTCCGTCGTGGACATAGTCCTTCAGCTGGCTCTGGTCCACACTGACACAGGCTATGTCGGCCTTGTCAGCCGATGCTGGACGAGTGGTAGAAAGCCACACCTTGACATCGGAGAGGTTGGTCTTGTCGTTCAGATAGAAACGCACGCCGTGGATGGTGGCTCCCTTGAGTTCGGTGCGTGAGGCACGGTAGAGTGCTGCGCAGTCGTAGGTGTCCTTGGTGCTGGCACCGACAGACTTCAGCGTGGAGCCGTCGGCATAGTTGCCCCACCAAGCCTGGTCGGGCACGTTGGCGCAACGGACTGTGACGGAGATGCGGCGCAAACCTACCATGGCTGCAATGGTTGCCTCCAGCACGCCTTCCCGTGTGGGATAGACATCGAACTGCACCTGAATGGAACCATTGGCGGGCAGCGTGAAGTTCTTGGTGTGCTCGGTGTCGGTGAAGCGGTCGCACAAACCACCCATGCACCACTGAAGGGGGTCGGTGGTCAGCGTGTTTTTTTCCACCGTGAGCATGGAGACACCCGACAGCTTTGCATCTGTAAGGTTGACAAGAATCAGTCCGTTCATGGGATTCTCGGAGGGGTTGGAAGAAAAGAATGGAGGGTCGATTTCAAAGGGGTCTTCCTCCATGTCGAGTGTGACAACTGCGCCATCGGCCAAGGGCTGGCCATGGAAACGAAATTCGGCTGACTGTGCCCATACCGAGAGGGTTGTGAGGACAGAGAGCAAGAATGAGGTAAATAGTCTATTCATGAGTTTTTGTGGTTTTACGGTTTTGCGGTTTTGCGGTTGTACGGTTATGCGGTTGTACGGTTAAAGGGGAGACTCTGTCACTTGCAGAACTCCGTTGTCATTGTAGAGGAAAGCAACAGTGGAGATGTCGGCTGGTTTCCATGCCTCGTCTATGGGAACCGTAAAGCTGACGGTTTTGGTTTCGTCCTTGCTGAGCGCAAAATCATCGCCCCATGTGCCATTGACTGCGGTGCGGAAGACGTGGTTGTGGACGTAGTCGCGGTTGAGTGTGCCGTCGGGCATCATCTGCATGGCCACGATGTTGCTCTCTGTGAGCCAGACTTGCAGTTTGCCGGTGACGGCTTCGCGGCCATAGGCTTCTACCTGAATCGTCAGTGTACGGGTGTCGGCATCGTATGTGTTTTTTGCCGCAAGACGGACATTGGCTGTGCGCTGCAAAGCGGCACGCACCTGTGTCTGCCAGAGGTCCATGGTGGAGATGGTGCCTGTGCGATTGATGTAGCCTGTGGGTTCGGCCTCGATGTTCCAATACTGATAGTAGGCATCGCCTGTCTCTGTGCGCAGACCTACGACTTTGGCCGTCGGGAACACGGCCAGGGGGCCGCTGTGAATGCCGACTGCGACAATCATGTCTTCGCCGTACTGGGACTTCAGGTTTTCTATTTCTTTGGAGGCATTGGGACAATTGACGCAACGTTGGCCCGTGAAATCCTCAATCAGGACACAGGGCTTGATAAAGACAACATCGTCGTCGGGCGTGTCTGGAGGGGGCACAACGACAGGAGGTTCCACATAGATAAGGCGGTCTTCCAAATCCACATTGGAACAACTGGACAGGCAGAGAATGCCAAGAATGTATGGGATGAGTTGGTTTTTCATCGTTGTGCTAACTGTGTTCAGAAATTATAATTATAGGACACCGACAAGCCTCTGCTGGCTGGCACATAGCGACAAACTCCGCCAGAGCAGTTGAAGCCCGCACGAGTTCGGCCATAGCCCAGCTGGAAGCGGTGGGCACCGGCATTGAAGGTGACAAGACCTTGATAATAGTGCACGTGGGTAGAGCCTACGTTGTATTCGTCGCTCAACGTAAACATCCAGCGCGGACTGATGGAGAGTTCGGCAAGGGCAAAGGCCCAGTCGCCCTCGTCGTCCTTCGTAAAGAGGTATTGCAGTTCGCCACGCAAAGTGAGTTTGCGGCTCATGCGCCACTTGACTTCGCCCACAAGTATGTCGCTGTGAATCATTCCGCCTTCGCCCTCAACAACGGTCTTGTTGTAGAACTGATTCATGTACATAAAGTTCAGCTTCAACTTGTTCGACAGTTTCTTGTCTATCTGCACATTGAGGTCTTGATAGAAGACTTGGTCGCCCCACTTGAAGAAGGATGATTTGTAGCCGTTGCTGCCCTTGCGATATTCGCCTTCCAGCAAATCGGGCGTGGTGTTCAGGCTGTGGATGTGGGAGAAATTCAGCTTGATGCCTGTGCCATATTTGCCGCCGAGCCACGTTTTCTTCTTGAAGGTGTAGGCCAGTTCTGCTTGATAAGCCCACTCGCCATCGGGGTTGGTGGCGTATGGATAGAGCGCGACCAAGGCATAGGTGTGCTCCATTGTAAAGGCTGGCAAATGGTTAATCATGGAGGATGTGCCCCGCATGGTTCGACGGCTGCGGAAGCCCATGTTGTCGCTACGCTTTGCTTGCAGCAGGATGCTCATGCCACGCTGGGAATAGCTGGCAGAAAGCATGGCGACATTGCCGTGGCGGTAGATGTAGCCGTTGTCGTAATTGGGGTCTTGCGTCTTGTGGGCATATTCGGCCAGCACATTGAGACCGCCGTGCTGCACACGGGCCCGCACATCGAATGCGTTGACGTTGAGCGGCAGGTTCAGCTTGTGGTCTTGCTTGTCGGAGAAGATTTCTTCGTCCGCTTCGTGCTTGTTCACCCACGAACCGCCCAATGTGATGTAGGTGCCTTTGCGGTTCAGCGAAGGAATCCATTCGTCCATGCTGAGTTCCAGGTCTGCACCAGAGATCCACGCCTTGTTGTGTTCCCAGTAGCAGCGTTGACGGCCCGTGAGTGCTTTGAGCCTGACACCAGCTAAGGGCTTTAAGGTCAAGCGTCCGCCACGCAGGGAATTGTCAATGCCAAGGCTGCGTTCTTCGTAGGTGCGGAGGATGAAGCCGGAACCAAATTGCTCGTAATAATCACCTACTGTAAATTCGGCAAACTTCAGTTTACCTTTCAGATAAAAATAGGGAACGCCCCAACCTGCAAAATCGTTCTCGTATCCAGGCAGTGGGTGTTCGAGGTATTCCAGGCGTGCACCTGCATCCACATCGCGGCTTTGCAAATGGAGTTCGGCGTAGATGTTGGTCAAAGCCCAATCGCTATAATGGGGCGCACCGATAGTCTTGTCTTCTTGTGGAATCAGGATGTTGCTCTGAATACTCCCTTTAAGCGCGATGCCTTTTTGCCCTTCCTGTGCGTTTGCAAGGAAAGGCAAAAAGGCAACTAAAACGAGTATGCTTTTCAGAATTTTCATTCGCGTAAGAGTGCGCTATTGAATCAATTCTCGAACTTTCTCTATCAATTCGTCCTCTGCACCATCAGTATAGCCACTATGCTGATAAACAATCTTCCCTTGTCCATCGACAATCAGCGTGTGGGGTATCAAGTTGATGCCCAAAGCTCGCTTGAAGTCGCTGTTCTGGTCAAGCAGCACATCATATTCCCAGTTGCGCGAATCGACCAGCGGCTTTACTTTGTTGACATTCTGAGCTTCATCAATACTAACGGCAAAGATTTTCACACCTGTCTCTTCTTGCCATTCTTCATAGACATCGCGAATAGCGTCCAACTCACGATTGCAGGGATGGCACCACGTGGCAAAGAAGTCGATGATGAACGGCTTGCCGTTGTTCGACAATGTGTCGGTGCTGACAGGCTTTCCCGTAATGTCCTTGATAGTAACCTTTGGCAATTGCGCAAAAGCTGTTACGGACAGAAGCCAAAGGAACAGTAATGATATGCGCTTCATGGGGCGTTACGTTGTTAAGTTATTGCGTTGTCTTATTCGTTACTTTCATCCAGCACACCTAAGGGGCCAACGCGCAGAATATAGAGATCTGTCAAGTTTACAAGTGTCTGCACAAGCAAGCCTTGCAGTACCGACTTTCTGATAACAAAGCCCGACAAGGTGTGGCCAGGCCATGAACCGTCGTCCTCCAATGTTCCGTAGGAAGCATTATAGAAGAGCGGATTGCTATACAGATAGGACACCATGCCCACGGTGTTGCTCATGGCGACAATGCCTGAAGTATCGTAGAAAAGGCCTCTTTCGTAGTCGCCATTGTTATAAAAGTATTCCATGTAGGAAGGAATCGTAATGGCACACCTTTCAGCATCAAATTTGGCAGGGAAAACAGCTGTTTCCCACCCTTTATGCGATGACCAGTCTGTGTAGAACTGTCCGTCCTTCTGATAAAACTCAAAGCTGATGCCGTATGGAGAGCCTGCATAGTTACCACCGAAATAGTAGGTGCCTATGACATTTTCCTTGAGGTCGTACTGTACGATGTTGAGTGTATCGACCACACCAGCACAGGCAAACTCCATTGAACCACGGCGAATCTGGGCAGTCTCGTTGGGGTCAATCGTAATCTTCAGTGTGTCACCATCCATGACGGGATGAATCCAATCGTCTTCGGTGGTGAGTTTCACATCAAAGTCGTGCTGAATCACAAACGATTTCTTTGCGCCCGCATTCTCTGCATGATAGTTGTAGATGGGCAGAGTGGCCAACGCCATGCCACGTTGCTGAACTGGTATCTTGACGCTGTAGTCTTCAGAATTCAGCGTAAGAATAGCTACACGCCCTTCAATGTCAGTGTTGTCCACAACGGAAACCTTCACTTTGTTGCCTTCCATAGTGGCAGTACACCAGTCGGACACTAAGGATGCCATGACAGCACCGTCGCACTGAAATTCCAAAGTGCCAGTGCCAGCCTTGGGACCGAAAGTCAAATCTTGGCTAACGATGGCAATCGGGGAGCCTGAACCTGAATCACACCCATCGTCCTCGCTACTGCAAGAACACATGACCAAAGTAAGCAGCAGTGGCATTGCCATGCTCAAGAATATTTCAAGTCTTTTCATACTTCTTTCTAATTACTAAGTTTTGTCAACGAGTTAAGATATGGGAAATAATACATCTGGTTGGTCAACCATTCCATGTCGGTGACTTCATCACCTCGCAGAATTTCATCCTCATCATAATAAAGAATCATCAGTACACCCGAATTGCATGGATACTTCACGGGGGCAACGGCTTCAAACGTGAAGGCTGGATATACCATGTTTTTATTCCATATCAATTTCAGGGCACATTCCTCACCAATCCAAATGTCATCCATATAACCTTCTGCGGATATATTCGATGTCAGGAAATACACTGCCCTGTCGTTAATCACACCTATCATTTGGGGAGACAACGTCAGTTCACCTGTATTGAAATCATAATTCAGAATCAGCTCATACTTTGAACTCAGTCCTTTCAAATGATAAGTTGCGTCAATGCGGCTGGGAACAAGCGAAACATTTGCTTCAAGCTGGTTGTTAAAGTAGTGGAGCTTGTAATTGCCAGCATACATGCTGAACGGAATGTAATTTTCATCGTGAGGAACACCCTGGAAAGAGATGTCTTCAGAGCCTTCATCCACACACTTCAGCACATTGGTTTCGGCATCAAAAGTAAAGGTCTGTGCTGAAACGCCGCCAATTCTGAGTGGAGCATAGAGGCGAATGCCCTGGTCGTTGAATACAAAATGAGAGGTTATCGTGTCATTGCCATGAATAAACTCAATACTCTTGGTGTTCAAATCCACATCGCCCGTCACTTCGTCTGTTCCCATCGTACCGCTCAGAGACTGCACAAAATTCTCGCTAATGGCAATTGTCTTCGCTGCATATTCTTGAGGGCTGTACTTCAGTTTCCTCAAGTACATAGTGTTGAGGGTCTTCTTGCCATACAGCACAATCAAGTCCTCGCTGATGCTATGAATGACAAATTCAAAGTCGCCGTCCTTTGCCTGATATTCACTGGCACTGGGCGTAGCAAAGAAATGAAGCAGCGTGTTGTATGTGTCGAATGTCAACACGGGGCCATTGTCATTTGTCAGCCTGTAATAAGTGGTAACGGTAGAGTCAGGAATCAGCGAGCAAGCCACCGTCGCCATCAGAGAGTCGAACTTCACTGTATAAACCAAACCGCCATACGTCAAAGTGCGGTCTGGATAATATTCAAACTCCCAGCCATACTCAGAATTGAGCAGTATTTCTTTTGTCTGATTGATGGTTTTAGACATTCGGACTGTAGCCGAGTCTTCAAAATAATCCTCCTGGTTCTTCAAGCACGAAGTGAGCAGCAACGATGCCATAAAGAACAAGCCTAATGCCTGAAGAACAGCATTCTTTGTTATTATATTATTGTTCATGTCCATTATCTATATAATAAATACACTAAATCATTTCACGGTCAGGTCCATCAAATCAACCCTGCCAGCCACAACGTCTTTCTGACGACGCTGAATGGCAGCCCTGAGTTTATCAATATCTGTATTGAATGCTGTCATCATGTAGTCTCTGACCATATCGAGCTTGGCAGCCAAAAGCTGGGAACCCGTCGAACCTGCCTGAGCCATATAACCATCCCACACAGATTCAGAATTGCAAATGTACATGGACAGCATTTCAGCAAAGTCTTCCACATCAGAATGCTGAGCATAAGCCGTGATGAAGCCGCGCTGCAGATAGCCATCGACCAAACCTATTTCACTCCAAGAGTCAGCCACATAGGAAGAACCCGTGATGAGCTTGAAGTCTGCCGGATAGTCCTTTGTCTGGTTCAGGATGTGAGTAAACTCATGGTGGATGGTACGCAGGTAGTATTCGTTCAGGTCATCGGCATTGCCCATATACTGCTCAACATAGTTTGTGCCCGAAAGCAGAATCTTGCGCCCGCCTTCTGCTGTACCCAGAATGAACGTACCATTGTTGCGGTATTCCCATTCGCCGATGGTGAAAATCATCTTCGGGAAATAAGAACGGGTAAACTCAATGCCAGCCACCTCGTCGTATGCCTCAATGCACAGATACTTCACAAGGTGTGCCAGAATGACAGACGCATCATAGCGTGCCGGAATGGTGTAGTAGTCCATGTCAGACTCCTTGTCGTCATAACGGTACTTAAACTCAATGTTGTAGGGAGCCACATAGTTACGTTGCAGCCAATAGTCGAAGGGCGTGTAGTCCACCTTGTCCACAGTAATGATACTTTGTGGATCCAGCTCCTCTTTGCTGCAACTGCTGAAAGAAGCAAGCATCGGAAATGCAATAACTGCAAACCACTTCACATTATATAATATCTTTTTCATGTTGTTCTATTGTTTTTAAGCATTATCTCGGATTTGGAGTCATTCCTGCGGTGCGCACTCTCGGAGGAATCTGAACAGCGCGGCGAGGATCGTCAACCTTCAAGTAGTCGGTGCGGCTCTCTGGACGGCCCGCTTCGTTCATCACACGGCGCACAATCTCAATGCCATAACGCTTGATGTCATACCAGCGCATACCCGTCTGAAGTGTTTCGAGGCGGCGGAAGCCAAGCACACACTGGAGCATGGTCTCCTGCACACTACCCTCTTCATCAATGGCGAAGGCCGGATGCAGGTGCTTCTTGATGGTCGATTCTATGCCCTTCTCGTCACTGTAGCAATATTTCAGGTCGGGGTTGCCATAAAACGCCTGTATAGACTCTGGTGTCAACACCTTCAAGGTCTTCACAATGTTCTGCATCCAAAGGGTGAGGTCGGCAGCAGCCTTGTCAAACTGGCGGGTCATGACGTAAGCCTCGGCCCGGTTGAGCAAACATTCGTCTGCAGTGAATGCGGGGTACACGGTGCGATAGTAGCCTGTTCCCGACACGGCATCATAATACTCAGACAGGTATGGCAGCTTCCAGAAGATTACCTTGTCAAGGTTTGTAGCAGAGTAAGTGCTCATGTCCTGATAGAACACGTCCCTGCCCCAGATGTTTTCTGCCTCTCCATCCTCGGTGGCTGCCAGATATGCGCCATGCGAATAGCGAGACAAGTAGCGGTAAGGGCCAAAGGTCAAGCCCATGTAGGAATAAGCAGTCATCAGCATCAGATTGCAGTTCAGCGTGGCATCAATATAGTGCTGCGTGATGGCATCGCTCTGCTGCACCATTTCGCTGGTAGCCTTCCAGTCGCGCAACATGGATGCTGGCGAACTGCCCAGACAGCGATTGGCATACTCAATGGCCTTGTCCCACTGCTCATAATAGAGGTAGAAGCGGCAGGCAAAAGCGTAAGCAGCACGCTGATTGAAGTGATATTTCACAGCGGCAGCAGCATCATTGAAGTGTGCATCGCCCACCATAGGCAGGGCTTCCTGCAAGTCACGCTCAATCTGCTGATAGACTTCAGCCACGGTTCCACGCTCATATTTCACGCCGATGGTTGTTTCGGGCTTTGTCACGTAGGGTATGCCAAGGTCGGTCTGGCTGGTCTCCTTATTATAATTCAGGCAGAAGAGGTTGACCAGCATAAAATGTGTGTAGGCACGGCAGAGCAAAGCCTCGGCCTTTGCCTCGCGCAGATTCTGCGTGGTCGTACCGCCCAGCCCTTCAATGGCATGAAGAACTTCATTGGCGGTAGCAATAGAGCGGTAAGCATCTTCCCAGAAATATTCAGGACACTCATTGTCTGCCTCAGTCACGTCGCTCCAGCTATACACCTGGTCGGCAAAACGGCTGGTGTTCGGGTTGTTCAGGCCGTAGTTGTCCACATTGTCCGACATATACTCTGCCACAAACAGGGGTTCATTGGTGAAATAGGCAGACCCCAGCAACTTCAGCACCTTGCTTTCCGAGTCAATATCCGTGCGGTTGTCGGGCAGCGTGTCCAGATATTTGTCACAGCCTGTGAACAGGGCTGCGCAAGCAGTCATCAATATATAATAGAGTTTTCTCATGATTTTGCGTTTTTACGTTCTTGCGTTCTTACGTTTTTAAAGTCCTAATCTCAGTGTCAGCGTAAACTGCTTGGGCATTGGCACAGCCACACCACCGGCATTGGCAAATTCAGGGTCTTGTCCGTTCAGCTTCTTGTCAGCATAAATCAGGAACAGGTTGGTGGCCTGCAACTTCAGCGAGAGAGAGTTAATCTTCAGCGGGCTGATGAGCGACTGCGGGAAGTCGTAGCTCAGCGAGATTTCCTTCATGCGGATGAAGTCGCCCTTTGCCACACGTGCCGTAGAGTAATTGTATGAACTGTAGGCAATGCCCAGGTCTGTGTCGTTACGGTTCTGGCGCGTGCTGGCAATGACGGGGATGTCAGTAAATTGTTCGTCACCCGGCACAACCCAGCGGTTCTTGAACTCCTTAGGCATAGCCACGAGGTCGTTGTAGCGGCTGGAGAACACGGGGTCGAGACGCACCTTGTTGCCAAACGAATAAGTAACGAAAAGGTTCAGCGTAAAGCCCTTAAACTTGAACACATTGCCAAAGCTACCCATGTCTGTGGGGTCGGCACTGCCCGAATACTCCAGGAACTTCAGCATCTCTGGGTCGGTCTCCTGGAAGAAGACACCAGTAGTTGTGGGCTGTCCGTCGTGTCCGGCAAAGACAGGGAAGCCCTCCTTGTTCAGTCCGAGGAACGGGATGGAGAACACGCTACGGACCGGATAGCCTTCCATCGTGAAGCCACTGCCCGATACAAGGTCAACCAGTCGGCGTGAAGACTCCAGGCTGGTCACCTTGTTGCTCGTGTGAGAATATACAAAGCTGGTCGTCCAGCTGAAACTCTTTGTCTTGATGTTCACGGTGGAGAGGCTCACTTCAACACCGTTTGAAGTCATCGTGGCAATGTTGCCCATACGCTGCAGCTCGCCACCCACGCCCTGTGTGCTCTGCGGGCCAATCAGGTCGTAGTTGTTACGCTTATACCAGTCAAACGACAGGCTGATGCGGTCGTTCAGGAAACCTGCCTCCAAGCCCACATTGAACTCATGCTTCTTTTCGTAAGTAAGGTCTTCGTTGGCCAAATCTTCAAGGTAGAGGTAAGTCTCCTTCACGCTGGCAAACGGACGCCACGGACTGGCACTGCCAATCACGGTGCGCGAGTTGGTCACCGACGATGGGCCACGGTCGGCTGTCAGCGAGTATGACAACTTGAGCATGAGGTTCGACAGAGCCGGCTGCAACTTCTCGAAGAAGCTCTCCTCATGAACATTCCATGCGGCAGCCACGTTCCATGTGGGCAACCAGCGTGCACTGCGGCTCTTGCCCAACTTGTTGGTACCCTCGTAGCGCAAGGTTCCGTTCAGCGTGTAACGTCCCTTGAACGAGTAGGTGGCATTGGCGAAGAACGCAGCACTGCGCTCGCGAGTGTTTTCCAGAGAGTAGTAGTTGTTGTTCTGCTCAGCACCCTTCTTGAAAGCCTGGTAAGCGTAGGCAGGAATTTCGCCCTGCGAATACTGCATACCCCAACCACGGAACCACGTGGCATGACGGTCCACGCTGTTGGTCTCCATACCGCCATATAAATTAATAATGTGCATATCGTCATTGAACGCATCATTATAGCTGACAGCAGCGCGGAAGTCGTAGCCCAACATGCGGTTGTCGGTGCGCTCCTCAATACCGCCATTAGGCAGGATGGAGATAGGCAGCGCATAGATGTTGTCGGGGTCGGTGTAGAGGTAGCTGTTCTGCTTGCGAATGGTCGAAGTGCCCATGGCACGGTAAGCCAGAGCCTGGTTCGAGTTGTCCAGGATGTCATGCTCCTGGGTGCTGGCCGAATACTTCACAGCACCCAGCACACTCAGTTCCACCTTGCGAATGGGCTTGTAGGACAGCTTGCCCTGCAAACGGAAGTCTGCCACATTGATGCCAATATAGTTGTTTTCCAGCTCCTGGAAGATATTGAACGGAGCATAGTTGCGCGTGTACTCAGTGTAGGGGTCCAGCGCACGGCTCGTGTTCAGAGCGTAAGAATAGGGGTTGATATCGAAGCTGCGGCTCACTTCGCCCGACAGGGGGTCGGTCTGTCGGCTCAGTGTACCCGGAGCCTCCTGCTTACGATAGGAAGCATTGCTGATGACATCGAGTGTCAGCTTGCTCGAAATCTTATACGTAGAATTCAGGTTTGCCGTATAGCGTTCCACGGAGTTGCGCTTTGTCCAGCCTGGGTCAACCATCGCGCTGACCGATGCATAATACTGCATCTTGTCGGTACCACCCGACATCGACACCGAGTGTGTGTGTTGGATGGAGTTCTTGAAGAGCAAGTCGAACCAGTCGGTGTTACGCATCTCAGCCGCACGCAGGTAGTCGGCGCGAGCCTCCGGGGTGTTGTTCAGCGCATACTGGCCCGTCGTGGGGTTATACTGGCTCAACATCTGATACATCTTGCCATACACACCCGTCTCGCTGGCATTGGCAGTCTCGGCATAATTCAGGTAGCCCTTCTGCTCCAGTTCCTGATAGACGGACATCTGGTCCTGCGAGTTCATGATGTTGAACGTAGAGTAGGAAGGTTTCAGGCGCAAGGTGTACTCACCCGTATAGTTGATGCGCGTCTGGCCAGCCTTACCCTTCTTGGTGGTCACGACAATCACACCCGCCATCGCACGCGCACCATAGATAGAGGTAGCACTACCGTCCTTCAGAATCTGGAAACTCTCGATGTCGTCGGAGTTCAATCCGGCAATGGCAGAAGAAACCAGCGTGTTGGCATCGCCCGAACTCAGGTCGTCGGCACTCACGTCAATCACGTCCTCCATGATGACACCATCGACTACCCACAGCGGCTTCGACGAGCCATAGATAGACGTGGCACCACGCACACGAATCTTCGGGGCTGCTCCAAACGTACCGCTCACGTTCTGCACGCTGACACCGGCAGCACGACCTTCCAGCGAGCGGCTAATGTCGCTCACACCGTCAATCTTTGCGTCGCTGGCATCAATCTTGGTCGTCGCACCCGTAAACAGTCGCTTGTCCATCTTCTGCATACCTGTAACGACCACCTCGTTCAGCTGTTCATCACTCGACTTCAGTTGCACCTTCATGCCCTGTTTCGGCGAGAGCGTCACGCTCTCCATGCCAATGTAGCTGAAGACCAACTTCTTTCCCTTCGGAACGGCCAAGCTGAACTTTCCATCAAGGTCAGTAACGACCCCCATCTTTTCACCCTGCACCATGACCGATGCGCCCACAACGGGCTCACCGTCATCCATGAACACTACCGTTCCCGAAATGTTACTCTGCGCCATCACACTGCCCACATTCAGCAAGAGGAGCAGCAGCCACAAAGAAAACCTTTTTGTGTAAAATTGCATATTTATAAATAAATTAGTACTTTAGCACATGTATCAATACCTTACTTTGAATACACGTACACACATTTATCCAAAAACAGGGTGCAAAGTTACAAAAAATAAACGAAAGAATGTTAATCTAACAGCATTTTTTTCAAAAAGACGCATTTTTTTTGAATCAGAGTGGCAAAATAACAATTATCAATTCACAATTATCAATTCACAATTATCAATTCACAATTTGAGTATCCATTCCCAATTCCCAATTCCTAATTCCCAAACAGCATTTTCCGTTAAGGACCGTTAAACTCTTCCGAAAAATCTTTTTTCAAAACAAAAAACACGCCTGAAATTCAGTAAAAAGAACAATCTGAAACACTTACACTTACAATGCACCGCAGCGGCGTAGGCAATGCGTCGCTCCCGCATAGGCAATCAACCCCACACAATTGCCTACACGAGCGCGACGCATTGCAAACTCGGCACAACAAAACTTTGCACACAACCGAAAAACCAGCCCCACTTTTTCTCCCCAAATAAAAATTTCTGCCCCTAAATATAAAAAGGTATAGCAACTTTGTGATAATTTCCCCGAAAATGTTGTAACTTTGCAGCCGTTATAGCAAAGGAGTCCAAATTATTACCAAGCCCAAGGGATTATGCTGACACCATACAAGATTGCCGACTACTGCAAGGAATACCATCCCGCATGGACTTGCACGATGCCCGACGGATGCCCGCCAGAAGACGTACTTGTCCCCTCGGAACATCCTTTTTTCCGATTGGCAAAACAGGCCGAATCATACAGCGAGGCCGACTTCAAGTCCTACGCAGAAACCGACCCGAAGCATCACTGGGGCAAGCAGTTGCCACTGGCCGTTGGCCTATCGCTGATAGACAATGAGACGAAAGCCCGCCGCAATCTTAAGCTCCCCATGTTTCGTCAATACAAGGGAATCATTTCCCTCGTACTAAATCCGACGGATGGCGTTGTCAAACAAACAGGCATTCACCGCTCGCACTACACATGGTGGCGTACACAGCACTTCCTTGTGTCAAACCTCAAAATGCTACAGATATGAGAGCACTCACCCTGACCAATACTCTCGAATACTACGATGTGCCACAGATTGTCACTGCCACAGATGCTACTGGCACACGCTACCTCTGCACACTCTATGAGCAGACTGCCGATGGCTACCACTATCTGGGCGTACAGATTTCAGAGCCTCGCCTAATGGCATTCGTTGGCGGACAACTCGACCTGCGCGATGCCTATCTGCATCCCGAAGTGGACAATGCCCTTTATAAGGTCGAGACCAACAACGACAAGCTAATTGCCTCGACACTCTTACAGCCTTCCGACGTGACTGAGAAGATGTTGCCCGAAGTAGGTTACTATTACGATGCTACCGACCTGACGGATGAAGCTGAATCGGCCACCGACACCTACCAGCTGGAGGTACCAGCCCGCGACCGCATCACGTTTTCCACACTGATTGCCCGCATGGGTTGGACTGCTCTCTCGCTTCGTAAGACCATCGGAAAAGTGGCAGCACTATAGTTCTCCACCCCCTTCATACCCCAGCCACAAATTAAAAACAGATGGCAAGACAGACCTACATACACCATTTGACTAAGGGCGACCGCAGGAGTGCGGGCGGCGTAGAGGTGTGCATATTTACCCCTCCCCCATAGTTCGTAAATGGTTTAGAATCAACAAACTCTACAAAACCATCAAAATACAGGCAAGGCGCGTTTACGTCCCGTTATGGGGCGTAAACGTGCCTTGTCTGCATAGTGGTTTACATATAAGGCCACCGACAAGAGGACAGCAACAGAACATGAAATATTTTCCCAACATTATTTATAAACCATTAAAATCAAAAACAATTATGAGAAAAACAAAAGTATTTTCAATCTCGCCCTCCTGCTCACAGTGACGCAGGGGGCATGGGCTTTGAGCGGTTCGGGAACGAGCAGTAATCCGTATCAGATAAATTCGTATAACGATTGGATTTCGTTCTGTCAAGGTTCCTGGGGAACGGCTTATATAAAACTGAATTGCGATGTCAGTGGAACAACATATATACCAAGCACCACATTCCAAGGAAACTTCGACGGCAACGGACACCAGATTTCCAGAGGCTCTGGTGCTGCTGGTACCCCCATCTTCCCCGCCGTCAACGGTGCCACTATCAAGAATTTGGTGATTGGTGGATCGTTCTCGTTTTCTTCAACCAAAATGGGCGCACTCATCGGAACATCCACAGGAAACACCACGGTAGAGAATTGTCGCGTCGGCGCAAATGCTACTTACAACATTACAGGTGTCAATAGCGGCACCATCGTGGGTTATGCAAATGGTGGTTCACTCACCATGCGCGGTTGCGTCTTCGCCGGTTCCATCACCGCACCCAATGGATTTACTGATTTTGGCGGTCTCATAGCCAAAAACTCTTCCGCGACTGCGACTATCCAGAATTGCGTAGTCAATCCTTCTAGCGTAAAAGGAACTCCCTCCATTTACAACGATCATTTCAGTCGTGGTGGAGGTTCACTTAGCAATAACTATTACCTTTGCGAGCCTACCGCATACATCGCTTCTGGAAGTTCCAACTTGGATGTGAACCTTAAAGCTCGCAGCATCAGTGCAGCCAATAGCGACGTGACCATCAGCGGGCTTGGCACGGCCATGGCCACATACAACGTCAGCGGTATCACTGCATACAGCAAGGGCATCAAGTATAACAGTGTTTACTATGCTGGTAATGGCCAAAGTGTAAGCCTCACGCTGAGCCACGCCGACAAGACTGGCTATACCTTCAGCGCATACACTGCTTCGGCTGGTACGCTGAGCGGCACAACTCTGACAATGCCTAACCCAACTTTGACGCTTTGAACTTGATTTTTCTTGCTAATCAGCGACTTTCACATTCTTGTTATGGTGACTGTGTTCTACAGATTTTGATTTTTCGGAACGGCATTTTCTTGTAGTTCAACATGGAGTAGATGTCA
>JAFTEV010000009.1 GCA_017453465.1 Bacteroidaceae bacterium
AACGTCAAATAATCAAGTCAAATGAGTGGATAAACGAACACTTTCGCGAGCCAACGATGCCCTTTGAGGCACTGAAACCAACTGAACTGATTCTGAAGGTACGGCTTCCACTCATAAATATTAATTTTTAGAACTCACCTATATAGATAGCTCAAAACATCATAATCTATCAATTAAAACAGCCACAATAGAAAAAAATCCATTGTGGCTAAAATTGCTGAAAATGTAAAGTCTTTTTTATTTTACTTCTGAGATTTCTCCGTCATCATTAACATAAAACACTTTCTTTTCAGGATTAGCAACAAGATTATCTATATAGGCATTTACCATAGATGCAGAAACATATTGGTATGTTATTGTAGTCCCTAAAATATCGCCTCCTACACCTAAGTCATTTTTGGATGAAAAAGCTTTTTTCTCTTTCTTTGAAGCTGACACAATACAAGAAATTCCATGTGCAAATATGAAAGAATCTTGTTCTTGCAAAACAGGCTGATTTTCTTTTTTAACGTATTTCACAACCATACTTGACATTACACCCCAATCGTCTGCTAAAATAGATTTTGTCCAACTACAATTCAATATGGTTCTACGTATAGTTACACCAGACATATTAACTTCCACATTGCCTTTCGACCAATCATTATCATTAATGACAATTTTTTCCTCTACACCATCTGCATTCGTAACTGTCACTTCTGGTGTAACAAATTTCAACAAATCCTCGGAGCACTCCAAAGTATAAGCAAACTCTGCCTTTTTATCAGTAGAACAAGAAACCATACTGATTGATAGCAATAAAAATGCTAACACCTTCAAATAAAAACTTTTTGTCATCATTGTTTCAAACCCTGATTCGTGTCGGGCACAACTTTTTGTTATTAAAATCAGTTTTTCTATTCCATACAACTTTTATTTCTCATTAGTTTTCAATCGCTTTTTCTTTGTGTAACAAATAAATATTTAGAGCCTTAAACAAAGCATAATTCACTTGGTGGGTAGAATAAAACTGATCAAAATAAGCATCTTCAAAAATTTTATCCTTTAAAAAATCCAATTTCCGTTTCTGACAGCTTTTTTCAGTTCCATATTTCGTCTGTATAGCTAATAAACCATCGCGAATTTCCTCTTCCAGTTTTTTGCTCTTTTTTTTACGATAATGTACTTCTTTCATAGATATAGGATTTAATGCACAATTCAAAATAGGATCATTTGAAGTATGCAAAAAGCTTTTTTTATCATCTGTCACAGCTTCCGATATACTTATAAATTCATTTTGCAACATTATTGCACAATCCCACCATTGACTAACTATAGATACAACAGAATCAACACCCATTTCTTTTACCATTTCATCCAGAGATACATTTGGTTTTTGTATCAGTGATACATAAGCCAATTCCCAAGCATATATTCTGTTTTGAAGCATTCGTACCTGTTGTACTTCCTCTGTTGTTTCTAAAGAGTCTGGTAGAGTCACAGCTGTCCTAAAATGCTCTAACTCTATTATATCATTATGCAATTTCTCTACTTTATTCGCAATTTTCAATCGTCCTTCAGCAGCCCATGCTCCTAATATAAAGGCTGCTATTATAGACAATACAGTCAATACATTTTGAAAAGTGATCTTTTTCAAAATTTTTTGTAACACACTTTCTTCCTTTTCTAACTCTGTCAGACTTTTTTTGTTGTTCGTTTCCATAATGTAATTGATATTTTTAAAGTTAATAATAAAAGCTTTTCGTTCTATGCGACAGCACTAACTTTAGGGAAAAAGAAAAGCGCAGCCTTCAATGTAATTCCACTCAGGTCTGCGACAACCCTCAAAAACCTTACAGAGAAGCCCACGCTAAAAGCGTAGCTTCAATGGTTTTTGAGATTGCTCGTGAAAATCCGTGGTCGAGGTCGCAGTTCGAGTGGAAAATTGAGCAAATAAAATGTCTGTGTTCCGAAGAACACGGCGCAAAGGTAGTAATTTTTATTTGAAACAAACAAATGTTTGCCAAGAAAAAATCTTGACAAAACAAAAAATTTTGATTCCGCATAGAATAATCTTAAAAGGTATTAGCAAAGGGACGCACTCGCGTAGGCAATCAATCCCAGACAATTGCCTACGCGGGAACGAAGCATTGCCTACGTGAGCGAGAGGCATTCTATACGTAAGGCTCTCAGTTTGTTTCTGCTGCGCATTGCAGATTGATAATCAAGTCTGTTCTGTTGGGAAAGGGATGTTGTGCTACTGATGCCAACATTACTTAACACATTGCGGGTGCCTATCCTCACGGACGGGCACCCGCTCAAGCCTTTAAGATAAAAGTGAGAAAAATAGTGTTTTCATTCAATCTTACAACATACTCTCATACGAGATAAATCTTTTTTCTCACCGTTTGGAAAGCAGAATTTTATCTAAGGCTAAAAGGGATAATCACCTTTTGCTGGATATAGGTCCCCAGGACCTAAGGCATCGAAGGCCGCGTCTTCGGTGGAAGAAGGAGCGGACACGTCGCTGTTCATCTTGGAGGAAGTCACCAGTTCTTCGTCCAGAGAGGCATCCGCGTCGCCAGCACCGATGTTCATGAAGCGCGCATACTGGCCTACGAAGCGCATCCGCACGTCACCCACGGCTCCGTTACGGTGCTTGGCAATGATGATTTCGGCAATGCCTTTCAGGTCGTTGCCGTAGGAGTCTTTGTATATCTTGTAGTATTCGGGGCGGTGAATGAAGCAGACCATGTCGGCATCCTGCTCGATGGCTCCCGACTCGCGCAGGTCGCTGAGCTGCGGACGCTTGCTGTCGGGCGTGTTCTCGGCATTGCCCACACGCTGCTCCACACTACGGTTGAGCTGCGAAAGGGCGATGATGGGGATGTTGAGTTCCTTGGCCAATCCCTTCAGCGAGCGCGAAATGGTGCTGACTTCTTCCTGGCGGGAGTTGTACGACATTCCGCTGGCGTTCATCAGCTGAAGGTAGTCGATGATGATGATTTTCACGCCGTAGTCGCGCACCAGTCGGCGTGCCTTGGTGCGAAGCTCAAAGACGGAGAGCGAGGGGGTGTCGTCGATGTAGAAAGGGGCGTGGAGCAGTTCGGTGATTTTGGTGTCGAGCTGTTCCCATTCGTAGGGAGCCAGCTGACCGCTCTTGATTTTTTCGCCCGTAATTTCGCAGACGTTCACAATCAGACGGTTTACGAGCTGCACATTGGACATTTCGAGCGAGAACATCGCTACGGGAATCTTCTGGTCCACAGCCATGTTCTTGGCCATCGAAAGCACAAAGGCTGTCTTGCCCATTGCCGGACGTGCCGCAATGATGATGAGGTCGCTGTTTTGCCAGCCGCTGGTCATCTTGTCCAGTTTGTCGAAGCCAGAACTCAGGCCCGAAAGTCCGTCGGTGCGTGCAGCAGCCTTGCGCAAGAGGTCGTAAGCCTCCTGAATGACGGGGTCAATCTGCGTGAAGTCTTTCTTCATGTTCGACTTCGAGAGTTCAAACAGCTGCCCTTCGGCCTGCTGCATGAGTTCCTCAATGTCCTGGGCTTCGTCGAAGGCAGACCGCTGGATATTGCTTGTGTAGGTTATCAGTTCGCGTGCAAGGGCTTTCTGCGCAATGATGCGGGCATGAAACTCGATGTGGGCCGAACTCAGCACCTTGCGGCTCAGTTCGGTGATGGCCACAGGACCACCCACAAACTCCAGGTCACCCGTGCGGCGCAGCTGTTCGGTCACAGTCAAGATGTCCACTGGATGGTTCTCTGCGGCCAACGACTGGATGGCGGCAAAAATCTTCTGGTGCTTGGTGTCGTAGAATGATTGTGGCTTCAGATAGTCGGAAACCAGTCCAAAGGCATCGCGCTCTATCAGACAGGCACCAATGACAGCTTCCTCAAGCTCAAGAGCTTGTGGCTGCAATCGTCCTTGTTCGCTCAGTGCAGGAGCACTGGCTTGGTTCGTCCGTCGGTTGGAACTACGCCTGTTGGTTTCTGCCATGATTTCTCACTTCTATCTGAAAAAAGTGATGCAAAAATACGGTCTTTTACCAACAGTATTGCAATGGGGCGTGCAAAAGTTATTAGAAAATTATCAACATTTCGACCCTAAACTGTTGACAAAATCCTACTTCAGCCGAAAGACAAGCACAGCCCAGTTGTTCTTTTCCATCTGCTCAATCAGCTGAAGTTTATATGCTTGTGCGGCTTCTGTCACACTGCTTGCATCTTCTGTGAAGAATCCAGAAGTTATCAACATTCCCCCTGCCAGCAAATGCTGAACATAGATGGGCAAATCGCGCAGGATAATGTTCTTGTGGATATTGGCAACGATGGTGGAAAACGTGCCACTGATGGCCGAAGCGTCGCCATGAATGGCCGTGACATTGGCTAACTGGTTCAAGGCAAAATTTTCCTTCGTATTGGCCACGCTCAGGTCGTCGATGTCGATGGCTACCACCTGCTCTGCCCCACTCCGCGCCATGGCTATGCCCAGCACGCCGGTGCCGCAGCCCATGTCGAGCACACGCTGGCCGGTGAAGTCTTGCAGGCAAAGATACTCCACCAACTGATAGGTGGTCTCATGACTGCCCGAACCAAAAGCACCGTGAGGATTGAGCCGAATGTCAAAATCGCGTTCCAGCACGGGGTCGAAACTGTTCTGCTCCCATTCCACATTCCAGTCCTGGCTCTCGATGTTCTCCACATTATATATAATATGGACGTTGGGAATGAAGAATTTCTCCACAACCTCCCGCACACACGGTTCCTGATAATCTGCCGCAGGGACGTATGCCTTCAGTCCCGTCTCTGTGTTTTCAAACGTGTCGAACCCCACTTCTCCCAGCATGGCCGAGAGCACATCCACAGCCTCCTCCGAATTGGGGGCGAGCGTAAAAGTAACTGCTTTGTATTCCATTACATTGCCTTTTTAAAAGAATCGTTTTAACAAGAAAACTCCTCCCAAAAGAATATATTTCTTTCTATTAGCTCCATAAGCAAATGCCACGTTTCCGGCCACAAAGATATATATAAATTTTGGATTTTTTACGCATGGTGAAAATAAAAACTTTTTACAGAGGAAAATTACAAAAAATTCAGTCCAAATCTTGCACAAACAGAAAAAAACTTATACTTTTGCAGCGGATTCCATTGTGCCAGCAATGCAATAAGTGCAAAAACTGGACAGACTGGATTCCACATAATATAGAAAGCGTTTACTTACGCTTTGTTCTTGGCGTTTCAAAGTCTCGCAAACTTGAATTGTTATACAGGACAAGGCAACAGTAGATGACTATGGGGATATGTCAACATATCAAGCCCTCATTGTACTCGCTTGTATAGGTAATAAAATGTGCTTATATGATTCAGTAGTACAAAGAGAGGGCTAATATTTGCATATTCAGCGTAGGCTTCTGCGTGTTGCTCGTTCTTATGACAATGGGCAATGCGAGACGCCTTGAAACGCAGGACGGGTAACAAGTACAGACTCCTGCGCTTTTTTATATCATGTATAAAACACTTTTGTTCCACCACCATTTCCAGTGCCTTGGCGTGGGGAGACCGACAAGACACACAAATCTATCAATATGAAAATACCTCTATGCTTTCGTGCTGCTGCGCTGGCCCTGTTTCTGGCTACCGCTGCACAGGCACAAACCATGTACAATGTCCAATACTGGATGGAAAAGGCAACTACACCGAAGCCGCCAAATGTCTTCGTCCTCTGGCCGACGGCGGCAATGCCGAGGCGCAGACTCTGGCTGCCCAACTTTTCTTTGAGGGCAAGGGCGTAACGAAGAACGAGGCGCAGGGCGTAAAGTATGCAACACAGGCGGCAAAACAAGGCCATGAAGACTCGGACACCGTCACAGAGGTTTTCACTTTGGAATGTCAGCCTGGCGATATGGACGAAGATGGCCGCATCAGCGTGGGAGACATCACACGTCTAATTGAACAATATCTACACCAGACAGGCGAGTCCAAATAAAGAGCGTAATTACTCTTTATCTTTTGCCCGTTGTCCCAATGTCATCTTCACCAGCTGGTCGTAGGAGCCGTTGAAGACATTGACATCCACGTAGCCACGTATGCCGTCGATGCGTCCGGCATCGGTGTGCTGCCAGAAGTGCCAAGGTCCCTTGTAGGTGAGAGAGTCCACGTAGTAGTGGGCAATCCAGTAGGGATAGCGGTCGAAGTCTTTGGTGTTGAGATAGGAAGTCTTGAACTTGTAGGAGGTGTAAAGGATGGGAGTCACGCCATAGTGCTGCTCCACGATGTCCAGCCATGTGCGCACAGCGGAGCGCAGTTGCTGAGGCTGCAGGTCGCCCAGTGTCTCCACGTCGAGCACGGGGGGCAGGTCCTCGTCCTCCAGCTGCACAATCTTGCAGAAGAACTTGGCTTGCCGGGCGGCTGGGGTCTTGGTGCTGAAGAAGTGGTATGCCCCACGCACGATGTTGTTCTTGCGGGCGTTGTAGAAGTTCTGGTTGAAGTTTTCGTCAATGATGTCGGTGCCCTCAGTGGCCTTGACGAAGATGAAACTGAGGGGTTCGCCCTGCAAGCGTGCATTGCGCAGGTGTTCCCAGTCGATTTCCTCCTGATAGTGGCTCACGTCTATGCCGCGCACGTTCCCTTCCGGATAGGTCACGGTGCCGTAGAGGGCTTTCCAGCGAATGGAATAAGGCGAGACAAAGGTGCGATAAAAGAAAACAACATAGATGAGGACTACCACAAAGAGTAGTCCCCACAACAGAAAAGAAGGAATGCGACGCAGGGGATTCTTGCTGTTTCGGCTCCGTCTGGTCGCCCTCCTTCTTACCGATTGTTTCTTTTTCGTCTGAACCATTTATGCCTTTTCCAGCTGCAAAGTCTTGGTTGGCTGGTCGCACACTTCGCTGGGTCCCCAGTACTGGATTGGGCCAGGATAAACGTATGCAGTCTGCTTAGCCCATTCTTCGCGCTTCGAAGCGAAATACTTGAAGGGTGCGCCGTCGAGTTCAACGAGTGCTTTGCGGATAACGGGCTTCATCTTGCCGTTGCGCTTCTCCATGTTCATCATCATGGTGATGGGCACGCCACCTGCAATCCATTCGGCTGCGGGCTTGGTTGTGTTCTTGATGATGGACATGTAGCCCGTCTTGCCGTTGGCGATGAGGCGGCTGGCGTTGTAGCCCAGTGAGTAGCAGTAGTCGGCATCGTAGTTTGACGGAGCGGCGCAGCGTCCTTCGTAACCGAAGAAGTGGTGCTGTGTGCCGAACTTGCCCACATACTTGTCCTCCTTCTTCCACTGGTCGAGCTTGGCACCCACCATGGTGGAGAGCAGCTTCTCTGTCTCGATGAGCGAAACTTGCACGTTGCCGTGTGGGTCGCGGTCGAGGGCCAGCTGGCGTGCCACGCTTGTTGGCAGAGAGTTGAATACTTCACGGTTCTCTTTTGAGAGGTGCGACTTCACGAAGTCAATCTGCTCGCTGCGACCCAGGTTCTGAGCCTCAGGAGTAGCCAGGATGTCGTTGAGCTGTGCGATGAGCTTCTTGATGGCGGGGATGAATTCGATGAGACCTTCAGGAATGAGGACAGTACCGAAGTTATTGCCCTCTGCTGCACGTGCGGCAACGACTTCTGCGATGTAAGTCACAACGTCGTCGAGGCTCATGCCCTTGGCTTCCACTTCCTCGCTGATGAGGCAGATGTTGGGCTGACACTGCAGGGCGCACTCCAGGGCAATGTGGCTGGCCGAGCGGCCCATGAGCTTGATGAAGTGCCAGTACTTGCGGGCAGAGTTGCAGTCACGCTGAATGTTGCCGATGAGTTCGCTGTAAGTCTTGCAGGCTGTGTCGAAGCCGAAGCTGGTTTCAATCTGCTCGTTCTTCAGGTCGCCGTCGATAGTCTTAGGACAGCCGATGACCTGCACGCCGTACTTCTTGGCTGCATAGTATTCAGCCAGCACACAGGCGTTGGTGTTCGAGTCGTCGCCACCGATGATGACCAGTGCCTTGATGCCCAGTTCGCGCAGAATCTGGATGCCCTTCTCAAACTGGTCTTCCAGTTCCAGCTTTGTGCGGCCAGAACCGATGATGTCGAAGCCGCCAGTGTTGCGATACTGGTCCATCAGCTCTGGAGTAATCTCCATGTACTTATGGTCAACCAGACCGCCTGGGCCCAGGATGAAGCCGTAGAGCTTGTTGGCTGGGTTGAGCGACTTCACACCGTCGAACAGGCCAGAGATGACATTGTGGCCACCAGGAGCCTGACCGCCAGAGAGAATGATACCCACGTTGAAGGGTTCCAACTTTGGCTGTTCGCCCGACTCAAAGGTGATGATGGGCATACCATAGGTGTTGGGGAACTCTTCCTTAATCTCTTTCTGATTGCCTACAGATTCTGTAGCCTTGCCCTCAACTGCCACAACAGGACCCTGCAAGGCTTTTGGCAGTTTGGGCTGATAAGCAGCACGAGCTGCTTGGAGTTTTGAAATAACCATAATTTATTTGACAATTTTACAAATTACAATTTGACAATTGTTTTGCAGTTTACTTATTTAACTTATTTAAGTTCTACAGAATGATTTTTTCACCACAAATTGCACAGATTACACAGATTCTCTATGTTGACATTATAAAAATTGCACAGATTTTAGAGCCGTGAGCGGCTCTTTTGCGCCCTAATGACGAGGCTTTCAAGAAGGAATGCCTTCTCTGTGTAATTTGCTCAAATCCTTCTGAAAAATCTGTGTAATCAGCGAAATCTGTGGTTTTAACATACTCGCGGAAGTTGAATCAATTTATTATTCTTAACTTCTTGCTTCCTGCACATAGCCCAGTGCTTCGCGGCACTTGTCGGTGACGTACTGCCAGTCGCCAGCCTTCACCTTGTCGCTGGGGAAGAGTTTGCTTCCCATGCCTACGCAGAAGACACCGGCCTTGAACCAGCCCTTCAGGTTTTCGGCTTCGGGAGCCACACCACCTGTGACCATAATCTTTGACCAAGGCATCGGGGCCTTCAGTCCCTTCACCATGTTGGGGCCAACCACATCGCCGGGGAAGACCTTCGTGAGGTCGCAGCCCAGTTCCTGTGCCTTGCCAATCTCGCTCACCGTCATGCAGCCGGGGCAGTAAGGCACGAGGCGGCGGTTGCACACGGGTGCGATTTCGGGATTGAACAGCGGACCCACCACGAAGTTGGCTCCCAGCTGCAGGTAGAGCGCAGCCGTCGGCGCATCCACTACGGAGCCGATACCCAGAGCCAGTTCGGGGCACTCCTTGTCAGCCCACTTCACCAGTTCGCCGAATATCTCGTGGGCAAAGTCGCCACGGTTGGTAAACTCGAAGGCTCGCACGCCGCCTTCATAGCACGCTTTCACTACGTTCTTGCACACGTCCAGGTCTTTGTGGTAGAACACTGGCACCATGCCTGTATCGCCAATCTTCTTCAGAACAGCTATTTTATCAAATTTTGCCATAACTAATTTATATTATTTACCACAGATTACACGGATTACACAGAACCATTGTGTGGAGTAATTCTTTTTCATATTACACAGATTTTAGTTTAATGCCTACCACTTGAACAATCAGTAGCAATTCTGTCTCATTCTATCCAAATGAATCTGTGAAATCTGTGAAATCTGTGGTGATTCACTTCAAATCAGAGAAATCATCGTTGTACACGTCCGTTGGCAGCACCGCCGGCCAGGGCCTCGACTTCTTCCACGCTGACCAGGTTGAAGTCGCCGTTGATGGTGTGCTTCAGTGCGCTGGCTGCTACGGCAAACTCCAGGGCCTCGCCCTGTGTGGGCTTGGTGAGCAGACCGTGGATGAGACCGCCGGAGAAGGAGTCGCCGCCACCGATGCGGTCGATGATGGGGTTGATGTCGTAACGCTTGCTCTGGTAGAACTCCTTGCCGTCGTAGATGAGTGCCTTCCATCCGTTGTGGGTGGCAGAGAACGACTCACGCAGGGTGCTGACTACGTACTCGAAGCCAAACTCTTCCTTCATCTGGCGGAAGATGCCTTCATAGCCGGCAGCATTGGTTTCGCCGCCTTCCACATCAGCGTCGGGCTTGAAGCCAAGACAGAGTTCTGCGTCTTCCTCATTGCCGATGCACACGTCAACATACTGCATCAGGGGGCGCATGATACTGATAGCCTTTTCGCTGGTCCACAGCTTCTTGCGGAAGTTCAAGTCAACACTTACTTTAACACCATGCTTCTTGGCAGCGATACAGGCCTGGCGCAGACATTCGGCACTCTGGTCGCTGATGGCGGGTGTGATGCCGCTCCAGTGGAACCAGTCGGCACCCTCGAAGATGGCGTCGAAGTCGAAGTCTTCGGGCTTAGCCTCGGCGATGGCCGAGTGTGCTCGGTCGTAGATGACCTTGGAGGGGCGCATCGAGGCACCCGTCTCGGCGTAGTAGAGACCCACGCGGTCGCCGCCACGGGCAATGAAGTCGGTGTTGACACCATAGCGGCGCAGCGCGTTCACCGCAATCTGCCCGATTTCGTGCTTGGGCAGCTTGCTGACGAAGTAGCACTGGTGGCCGTAGTTGGCACAGCTGATAGCCACGTTGGCCTCGCCGCCGCCGGGGATGATGCGGAAACTGTCGGCCTGGATGAAGCGGTCGTTACCTTCCGGAGAGAGGCGAAGCATGATTTCGCCCATTGTCACAATTTTAGCCATGTTTTGTTTTTCTTAAGGGGGTTAAGTTAATTATTATCGTTAGTTTTTATTTCGCACGGCTGGATGGCAGCCTTCAATTCTTGTGCAAATTTAAGAAAAAACATCGAGATTATGATACTTTTTCCGCTGTTTTTTTAGAAAATCCCTGTTTTTAACAAGTTTTTTCTATTAACTTGCTTACACAGAAAACAAAAATGCTTAACTTTGCACGCTTTTTCGCACAGCATGTGTGCGTTTACAAAAGCCGGAAGAGAATAGAAAGAGACATTTTTTAAGGTATAAAAAGATACAATGGAAGTTCAGTCCAAAATTCGCATCAAGGACATTGCCGAAATGGCGGGCGTGTCGGTCGGCACGGTTGACCGTGTCATCCACGGGCGCACCAACGTGTCGCAGAAGTCATACGAAAAGGTGCAGCGCGTGCTCGACGAAATCAACTATGTGCCCAACCACTACGCTTCGGCACTGGCCAGCAACAAGGTGCACGAGTTTGCAGCCATCCTGCCCATGCACGAAGTCGATAGCTACTGGGCACGTGTAGAGAAGGGTCTGTACGACGGCGTGCGTAAGTTCAACGACTTCAAAATCAGTTTCAAGGTCTTCAGCTACGACCCCTTCAACGACGACTCGTTCAAGGCAGAGTGTGACAACCTCATCGAGTCGAAGCCCGATGCCGTCATCATAGGCCCCATCTTCAACCACAACATCATGAAGGGCTTTGTTGACCGCCTGGCCAGCGAGGAGATTCCCTACGCCCTGCTCGACAGCAACTGGCCCGAATTTGACCCCGTCACGTTCTACGGACAGGATTCGCTGAAGAGCGGCGAGTTTTCGGGCCGCATCATGCACATGGCCATGGACAGCAAGGACAGCAAGATAGCCCTGTTCCGCGTGATGGGCGAAGGCCGCGTGGCCAGCCGCCAGCAGATGAACCGCGAGGTGGGCTTCCGCGACTACATGAAGCAGCACTGCCCCGACTGCCAGATTATCGACGTAAACCTCTATGCCTACGACAAGCAGGGCATGAAGCAGATACTCTCCGACTTCTTCACCGAACACCCCGACGTGCTCTACGCCCTGTCCTTCAACTCCAGCATCCACCTGGTGGGCAACTACCTGCGCACCGAGATGCCGCAGCACCCCCACGTCACCCTGCTGGGCTACGACGCTGTGGACGCAAACGTGAAGTGCGTGAAGGACGGCACAGTGGATTTCCTCGTGGCACAGCACCCACACGACCAGGGCCTCAACTGCTTCCGCACCATGTTCAACGCCTGTGTGCTCCACATCAAGCAGAAGCGCGACCACTACGTCAGCATCGAGCTGCTCACGAAGGAAAACATTGATTTCTACACCGATTAGCACCCACACAAGCGTGGCACAGTTCTCCCGTCGCCACGCCACCGCATTGCCACGACCGCAGCAATGCTCTCCCACTGCCGCCGCACTGCACTGTCAGCGCGGCGGCACTGCATTCCCACCCTGGCGAGACTGCGGCCCCACAGCGGCGGCAATGCAGCCAAACCAAGGGCAAATAGCAGCATTAGCAAAAAAGCCAAATGGCCAGTTCTGGGATTCTTCCAAGCTGCTAACCGCTAATATGCTATATAGTATATAAATAACTATATAGCATATTAGCGGTTAGCAGACATGGCCGAAGTTTTTCCCAGCCCGCCCAATACTCATACATCATTGGCAAATGACTGATTTGTGCTCTCTGCATTGCATTGTATGGGTGGAAAGGGGCACAACGGAGAGAATAAGTTCGGGGAAAACGAAAATAACGTGCCCGAAATTTTCTTTTTCAAAGAATATGCACTAACTTTGCAGTCTGAATGCGTCTTGTAGGCGCAAAACGAGAGAAACAATCCAAATTTTATTTATTAACAATATGGCGAATGTAATTAAGCTAAAGAAGGGCCTTGACATCAACCTGAAGGGCAAGGCTACCGGGAAGCTGTCTGCCGCCAACGCATCGAAAGTCTATGGACTGGTGCCCGATGCGTTCTGGGGCATGAAGCCGAAGGTGGTCGTGAAAGAAGGAGATGAAGTAAAGGCTGGCGATGCACTGTTTGTCAACAAGCTGCATCCCGAAATGAAGTTCGTCTCCCCCGTTGCAGGCAAGGTTAAACTTGTGGAGAGAGGCGAGCGTCGCAAAGTTTTAAGCGTTCAGGTCGAAGCCGCCGCACAGCAGAAGTACGTGGACTTCGGGAAGAAGCAGGTCAATTCGCTCAATGCAGAACAGGTGAAGGCCGCCCTGCTGGAAAGCGGGCTTTTCGGCTTCATCATCCAGCGCCCCTATGCTGTCGTGGCCAATCCAGCCGACCAGCCTAAGGCGATTTTTATTTCTGCATTCAGCGACATGCCCCTGGCCGCCGACGTCAACATTGCGCTGAAAGGCCGCGAGCAGGAATTTCAGACGGGTGTCGATGCGCTGGCCAAGATTGCCCCAGTGCACGTGGGCGTGAAGGCCGGCAGCATCCTGGCTGGCACCAAGAACGCCACGCTGACAGAGTTCCAGGGCAAGTGTCCCGCCGGCAACGTAGGCGTGCAGATTAACCACGTCAACCCCATCAACAAGGGCGAAGTGGTCTGGACACTGGGTGCCGAGGAGGTGGCCATGATTGGCCGTCTGTTCAGCGAAGGCAAGGCCGATTTCACCCGCACCATCGCCGTGGCCGGTTCGGAAATCAAGGAGCCGCAGTACAAGCAGGTGCTCATCGGCGCAACCATTGGCGACATCGTGGCCGGCAATGTGAAGACCGACAAGAAGGTGCGCCTGATTGACGGCAACCCGCTGACGGGTCAGCAGACCTCGGAGGCCAGTTTCCTCATGGCCCACAGCACCGAGCTGACAGCCATCCCTGAGGGCGACGATGCCGACGAACTGTTTGGCTGGATCAGTCCGCGCCTGAACGAGTTCAGTGTGAGCCGTTCCTACTTCTCCTGGCTCATGCCGAAGAGCAAGGAATACACACTGGATGCCCGTGTGAAGGGTGGCCACCGCCACATGATTTTCAGCGGCGAATATGACAGCGTGTTCCCCATGGACATCTATCCGGAACAGCTGGTGAAGGCTATCATCGCCGGCGACATCGACCGCATGGAGGCCCTGGGCATATACGAAGTGGCTCCAGAGGACTTCGCCGTGGCCGAGTTTGTGGACAGCAGTAAAGTTGAACTCCAGCGCATTGTCAGGGAAGGTCTTGACATGCTGCGTAAAGAAAACGAATAAGCACACTATGGGACTTAAGAAAATTCTTGACAACTTGAAGCCTACCTTCTCTGAGGGAGGTAAGCTGAGCGCATTCGGCTCTTTCTACGACGCGATGGAGACCTTCTTCTACGTGCCCAACGAGACAGCCAAGCCTAAAGGTGCGCAAATACACGATGCAATCGACTCGAAGCGTTCCATCTTCTTCGTCATCATTGCAATGATTCCCGCCATCCTCTTCGGAATGTACAACATCGGCTATCAGCACAGCCTCGCCACGGGTTGCACCGAGGACTGCTGCGTCTGGAGCCAGTTCCTCTACGGACTGGGCGTGATGCTGCCCAAGATTGTGGTCAGCTACGCCGTGGGCCTGGGCATAGAGATTGCCGTGGCCCAGTGGAAGAAGGAAGAAGTGCACGAGGGTTTCTTCGTCACCGGCATCCTGATTCCGATGATTGTTCCCGCCAACTGCCCGCTGTGGATTCTGGCCATTGCAACGGCCTTCGCCGTCATCTTCGCCAAGGAAGTCTTCGGCGGAACGGGCATGAACATCTTCAACCCCGCACTCATCACACGCGCATTCCTCTTCTTTGCCTACCCGTCCATGATGTCGGGCGACAAGGTGTGGGTGAACGCAGACTACATGGACTGCATCAACGGCACGGTTGACGGCTACTCCTGCGCCACTCCGCTGGGACAGCTCGGCGCTGGTGAACCCGTGACCTACAGTGCCATGGACACCATCATCGGCACCATCCCCGGCTCTATCGGCGAGACCAGCGTCATTGCCATCCTCATCGGTGCAGTCATCCTCATCTGGGCTGGCGTGGCAAGCTGGAAGATTATGCTCTCCTGCTTTGCCGGCGGTGCTCTGATGGCCTACCTGCTGCCCTACGGCGATGCCCAGGCACTGAACTTCGAGTGGTGGGAACAGCTCACCGTGGGCGGCTTCTGCTTCGGCGCAGTCTTCATGGCCACCGACCCCGTGACCAGTCCGCGCACAGAGGGCGGCAAGTGGATCTTCGGCTTCCTCATCGGAGCCATGGCCATCATCATCCGCGTGCTCAACCCCGGCTACCCTGAGGGCATGATGCTCGCCATCCTGCTGATGAACGTGTTTGCACCGCTCTTCGACTATTTCTTTGTTCAGTCAAACATCAACATGCGCGCCAAGCGTGCAGCTAAAAAATAAGGAGGACACAAGACTATGGCAAAATTGAATACAAACAGCAACGCATATACTATTATATATGCCAGCGTGCTCGTCATCATCGTGGCGTTCCTCCTTGCCTTCGTTGCATCGGCCCTAAGACCGACACAGGACGCTAACGTGGCACTCGACACAAAGAAGCAGATACTTTCGGCACTGAACATCCGCGACCTCTCCAATGCTGAGGCAGAAGCCAAGTACAGCGAGGTCATCACCAGCGGCGAACTCAACAGCCCTACCCTCACAGCCAATGTGGACGGCGAGGAGAAACTCATCGTGGCCGTCAAGGGTGCAGGTCTCTGGGGTCCGCTCTGGGGATGGGTTTCCATCAACAAGGACGGCCAGACCGTGTATGGCACCTTCTTCAACCACGAATCTGAGACCGCCGGCCTCGGCGCACGCATCAAGGAGCAGTGGTTCCAGGATGAATTTCAGGGCAAGAAAATCTATGGTGCCGACGGCAACGTAGCCCTCGGTGTATATAAGAAAGGTAAGGCTCCAGCCACACTGTCGGCAGACAACTACGTCGATGCTGTGACAGGTGCCACACTCACATCAAATGGTGTTAACGACATGATTCAGAAGTGCCTCACAGACAATCAGGGCGCAATTGAAGCATTTAAAGAATAAGGAGGACAAAGAACATGAGTTTATTTTCAAAAGAGAATGGCGAAATCTTCAAGGGTCCGCTTAACCTTAACAACCCTGTAGCCGTGCAGGTGCTTGGCATCTGCTCCGCACTCGCCGTCACTTCACAGCTGAAGCCTGCCATCGTCATGGGACTCTCCGTGACGGTCATCACGGCCTTCAGCAACGTAATCATATCCCTGCTCCGCAAGACCATCCCCAACCGCATCCGCATCATCGTGCAGCTGGTGGTTGTTGCCGCGCTGGTCACCATCGTCAGCAACATCCTGAAAGCCTACGTCTATGATGTCAGCGTGCAGCTCAGCGTCTATGTCGGACTGATCATCACCAACTGTATCCTGATGGGACGACTCGAAGCCTTCGCCATGCAGAACGGCCCCTGGGAGTCATTCCTCGACGGCATCGGCAACGGCCTGGGCTACGCCTTCGTGCTGGTCGTAGTGGGCTTCGTGCGCGAAATCCTCGGCTTCGGCTCCATCTTCGGCATACAGATTATCCCCGACAGCTGCTACATGGAGAACGGCGGCCTCTACATCAACAACGGTATGATGACCATGCCTGCCATGGCCCTCATCCTTGTGGCCTGCTTCATCTGGGCACACCGTGCCATCAACAAAGAACTCTAACCCCAATAAGAAAACAGATTAGACTATGGAACATTGCATTAGCTTATTTGTCCGCTCCATCTTTGTGGACAACATGATTTTCGCTTTCTTCTTGGGTATGTGCTCTTACCTCGCTGTATCCAAGACCGTAAAGACCAGCTTCGGACTGGGCATCGCAGTCACCTTCGTGCTGCTCATCACCGTGCCCGTCGATTATTTGCTACAGACGAAAGTCCTCGCCAACGGCGCACTCGCCGAGGGCGTTGACCTCACCTTCCTTGCCTTCATCCTCTTCATCGCAGTCATCGCCGGCATCGTGCAGCTCGTCGAGATGGTGGTAGAACGCTTCTCTCCCGCCCTCTACGCAGCACTGGGCATCTTCCTGCCCCTCATCGCCGTGAACTGCGCCATCATGGGTGCCAGCCTCTTCATGCAGCAGCGCATCCTGCTCGACCCCGAAACCTCCACACAGGCCATCAGCGGCGTAGCCGACTGTGTAGCCTACGCGCTCGGTTCGGGCATCGGCTGGACACTGGCCATCGTGGGCCTCGCTGCCATCCGCGAGAAGATGGCCTACAGCGACGTGCCCCGTCCGCTGCAGGGCCTCGGCATCACCTTCATCACCGTAGGTCTCATGGCCATGGCATTCATGTGTTTCTCTGGATTAAAGATTTAACAAAGAAAGGACATAGCAAATATGGATATGACATTTATATTATACAGCATCGGAGTCTTCCTGATTATCGTGCTCTTGCTCGTAATCATGCTCCTCGTTGCTAAAAAGTACCTTTCTCCCAGCGGACAGGTCACTATCACCATCAACGGAAAAGACAAGCTCACTGTGGACCAGGGCAGCAGTCTGCTCTCCACCCTGGCAGCCAACGACGTTTACCTTCCCTCAGCCTGTGGCGGCAAGGGCTCATGCGGCCAGTGCAAATGCCAGGTAGTAGAAGGCGGTGGCGAAATCCTCGACTCAGAGAAAGGACACTTCACACGCAAGCAAATCAAGGCTGGCTACCGTCTGGGCTGCCAGTGCAAGGTGAAGGGCGACCTCGCCATCAAGGTTGATGACAGCGTGATGGGCGTAAAGGAATGGGAATGCGAAGTCATTGGCAACCGCAACGTCGCCACCTTCATCAAGGAATACAAAGTGGCACTGCCCGCAGGCGAACACATGGACTTCGAGCCTGGAAGCTACGCACAGATCAAGGTGCCAGCATTCCAGATTGACTACGACAAGGACTTCGACAAGAGCCTCATCGGCGACACCTACCTGCCAGCCTGGGAGAAGTTCGGCATGTTCGGCCTCAAGTGCGTCAACGACACGCCGACCATCCGTGCCTACTCCATGGCCAACTATCCCGACGAGGGCGACATCATCACCCTCAACGTGCGTATCGCCACACCGCCATTCAAGCCCAAAGACCAGGGCGGCGGCTTCATGGACGTGAACCCTGGTATCGCCTCCAGCTACATCTTCTCGCTGAAACCAGGCGACAAGGTCATCATGTCGGGTCCTTACGGAGAGTTCCGTCCGCAGTACGGCACCGGACGCGAAATGATTTGGGTCGGCGGTGGTGCAGGTATGGCTCCGCTCCGTGCACAGATTATGCACATGCTGAAGGGCAACGGTGTCAGCGACGAAGACCGCAAACGCCCGATGCACTACTTCTATGGCGCACGCGCACTGGAAGAAATCCCGTTCCTCGACGACTTCCTCCAGCTCGACAAGGAGTTTGACAACTTCCACTTCCACCTCGCACTCGACCGTCCCGACCCGAAGGCCGACGAAGCAGGAATCAAATACACTCCAGGCTTCGTAGCCCCCGTCATGGGCGACACTTACCTGAAGCAGCACGAAAGCCCCGAAGACGTAGAGTACTACCTCTGCGGACCTCCAATGATGGCTAAGACCGTGCTCGACCTGCTCCACTCTCTCGGTGTGGAAGACGACATGATTCGCTTCGACAACTTCGGTGGATAACCCCCCGAAGCCCTCAAATATCAGCGGGCGAAGGTGCTATGTTTTGTCACTTTCGCCCGCTTTTTTATATACTTTAAGGCATTGCACTTTCAATTAAAAATTGTAAAATTGTAAGTAGCCCAATTATAAATTTTTGTACCTTTGCAGCCGCAAAGCAAAATAACACCTATGCAACAAAACAATAGAACCAAGGAACTGGGCACGGCACCCATCGGCCAGCTGCTGATGAAGTATGCAGTGCCGGCTGTGGTGGCAATGACGGCTTCGTCGCTCTACAACATGGTGGACCGCATCTTTATCGGGCATATTCCGGAGGTAGGTACGCTGTCGCTGGGCGGACTGGCTGTCACGTTCCCCGTGATGAACCTGAGCGCGGCCTTCGGTGCAATGGTGGGCGTGGGATGCTCCACACTGATGTCTATCAAGCTGGGCCAGAAGGACTACGAGACTGCGGAGCGCGTGCTGGGCAACCTGGTGTCGCTGAACATCATCATCGGCATCATCGTCGGCGGACTGGGCTTGCTGTTCATCGACCCACTGCTGCTGTTCTTCGGCGCAAGCGAGAACACGTTGCAATATGCACGCGACTATATGTTCATCATCCTGCTGGGCAACGTGGTGACACATCTGTACCTCGGCCTGAACAGTGCACTGAGGAGCACGGGACACCCCCACGTGGCGATGTGGGCCACGATTGCCACGGTGGTGGTCAATGCCGTGCTCGACCCGCTGTTCATCTTCACCTTCGGCATGGGCATCAAGGGTGCAGCCTACGCCACGATTTTGGCACAGATGGTGGCTCTGGCCTTCATCGTGTATGTGCTGTCGAACAAGAACGACCTGATACATCTGCGCCGTGGCATCTATGGCCTGAGCAGACACATCGTGAAGAGCGTGCTGAGCATCGGAATGTCGCCATTTGCCATGCAACTGTGTGCCTGTCTGGTGGTCATTCTCATCAACAAGGGACTGACAAAACACGGTGGCGACCTGGCTATTGCTGCATACGGCATTGTGAACGGCATCACGTTCCTGTTCGTGATGGTGGTGCTGGGCATTTGTCAGGGAATGCAGCCCATTGCGGGCTACAACTTTGGCGCACAGCAGCCAAAGCGGGTCGATGAGGTGCTCAAGAAGGCCATTATGCTGGCAACCGTCACGATGTGTTGTTCATTCGTGCTGTGCGAATTTTTCCCCCACTATCCAGTGAAACTGTTTACCGATGACCCCGAACTGACGAAGTTGTCGGTGAGCGGTATGCGCATCATTGTGAGCCTGTCGCCCATCGTGGGTTTCCAAATTGTGACGGGCAATTTCTTCCAGAGTATCGGCATGGCCAAACGGAGCATCTTCCTGAGCGTAAGCCGTCAACTGGTGTTCCTGGTGCCCTTCCTGCTGGTGTTCCCAGAGGTGTGGGGCACGGACGGCGTATGGATGAGCATTGCCGCAGCCGACGGTGTGGCAGCCGTCACAGCTGGCGTAATGCTCTGGCACTTCTATCACACACAGCCTACACGCCGTGTGCCGCGCATCCGGCAGGAGAGTACGCTCAGGCGAGTATTTTTCCATAACCGAGTCACACCATAATGCGCTATTTCCTATATCTTTCTTACGACGGTGCATGCTATCACGGCTGGCAGGTGCAGCCCAACGGCATCAGCGTGCAGGAGGTCTTGAACAAGGCACTCACTACCCTGCTCCGCCACCCTGTCGAGGTGACTGGCGCGGGGCGCACGGATGCTGGGGTGAATGCGGGAATGATGGTGGCACACTTTGAAACGGATGCTCCCCTCCCCCCAAACCTCCCCTACCGCCTCAACAAGTTTCTGCCTGCCGACATCGCAGTTCAGAAGATTGTGCCAGTGAAGGCTGATGCTCATGCAAGGTTTTCTGCCACATCGCGCACGTACCATTATTATATCATTACCGAGAAGTCCCCGTTTGAGCCGTATGCCTACCGCTATCCGCAGCCACTGGATTTCGAGCTGATGAACGAAGCAGCCAGGGTACTGTTTGAGTACACAGACTTCACGTCGTTCTCCAAGCTCCACACCGACGTGAAGACGAACAACTGCCGCATCATGGAAGCGCGGTGGACGCAGGTGTCCAGTGTGAAGTGGCAATTCACCATCACTGCCGACCGATTCCTGCGCAACATGGTACGTGCCATTGTGGGCACCCTGCTCGACGTAGGGCGCAGCGTGCTCACCATCGACGGTTTCCGCAACATCATCGAACAGAAAGACCGCTGCTCGGCTGGCACTTCCGTCCCAGCGGGTGCACTGTTCCTGGACAATGTCAGTTATCCAGAAGATGTTTTTCTTACTTAAAAGTTAAAAATTAAAAGTTAAAAGTTAAAATGGGAGAGTGAAAAGCGCCCCGCATGACATTTTAACTTTTAACTTTTAATTTTTAATTTCAGAAAGCAGCAGGTATCTGAATGTCGGCAATATGCAAGTTGGTGCCAAAGATTTTCTGGAAAACCAAGTTCAGACCTGAACGCTTCCACAGTTCTTCTACGATGGTGCCGTCGCCACGGTCAAACTTCAAGGTGAAAGTATCGGCATTCTTCCACGTAATGGTACACTCGCCATTGTCGCCCTCTTTGATGCACGTGTCGGACTTCACAGTGAGCGGCTTGTAGATGACCTTGCCGCCATCGAAATGGTCAAGACTGCAGAAGAGGAAAGTGACATCCCGCTCGCCATAGACTTTGTAGAGGTCTGTCCGTGGCCTCACCAGTATTCGCTCACCATCCACAGTGCCGTAGTTGCCCACCATGCGCCAACAACCAGCAAAGCGGTGCGTGGGTTGTTCGTGCTTCATCTCCAGCATCCTGATAGAGCGTTCCATCTGCGGCTTCATGTCCTTGCGGTCGTAATACTCTGTGATAAATTCATTCAGTGGAAAGACTTTCCCGCCGGGGCGTATGGTGTTGTACCACTTCAACGTGAAGTGGGTACTGTCCGAATCATAGATGCGGGTGCCGTGACCATCTTCGCCCACGGGAATATCGCCTGTGTAGGTGTAAGGATGCGGTTCGTCGGGACGGATGGCATACCTGTATTCTGCTGGCGTGTTGAGATACACCATCAGTGTCAGAGGGTGACTTCCAGAACAATACTTGTACTGCTCCATTTCGGGCACGTGGTCGGGCTGTCCGTTCTCATAGCCAAGACGTTGCAGTTTGTACAGTCCGCGTGGAGTCTCGCTTTGGGCGAAGGTGCTTGCCGTGGCTATCGTCAGGCAGGCAAGGAGGGTTGTCATTCTTTTCATGCTGTTACGTTTGTTAATGGTGGTTATTTGATTTGTTTCCAGTTCTTCGGTATCCAGTATTCGCCGTCCACATCGAGACGCAGGACGTAGAGCGTTCCGCTCTTGTCGAGGTCGGCCATGAGGAAACTTGACTCTGCAATCTCGTTGACGTGATACTTCGTGGTGTTCTTGATGCCGCTCAGTTTAAAGTGCCTGTTGGTGTATTCCAGCACACAGCACTGTGTGGGGTTGACATCCAGATGGTGCTGCGCCGCACCGAGCAGGGTGCGATACAGGTCGGCGGCCCCCTGTTCTGGCCCCACGGTGTAGAGCGTTCCGCGTGACTCGCTTGCCCCCTTCGACTTTGGCAGCAGATAGTCCGTGTAATAATAAGTAGCGGCTTTGTCGATAGGCCGACCCGCTTCGTGCCTGTAGTGGACAGCGTGGCCACGCTCAAGGGACTGAAGCAAACTGTCGAGGGGAGCGATGTCGAAGTGGTAGTACATGCCCTGCGCCTCGTTTGCCTGCGTTATCATGGCAATGAGGTTGCCATGACCCAACACATAGTCGAACAGGGCTGCCTCGCGAGCACCAAAATACATTCGGCGGTTGTTGCCCTTGAGCAAACGGAAGAACTGCAAATCCTGCATCATGTAGGGATTGGGATAGAAGTAAGAATGTGTCTTGCAGTAGTCGGTGTAGTCATTGGTCCAGTAGCTGCCAATGTCCTCCACGCGGTCCAGGTCAAGCAAGTAATCGTCATTTGCGCCATAGCCACACAAGGCAATGCTGTAGGTTATGGTGTCATTCCCATTGCGGTGACTCTCATATCGGTACGACTCCACGGCAGAGCGCGCCATTTCGTCGAGAAAACGGCAAATGCTGTCGGCCAGCAGTGGGTTGTCATCGAAAGCCGCCTGATAGCGACGTGACAGGTGGTTCCGCTCGTTGACACGCGCCACCGACACCTTTGCGCCATGCTCCGCCAGTTCCTCCATGATGAGGTCAATGGGCAGTGAGGACTGCGCATCTGCAACCCTCATGCAGCCGAAAAGCAGGATGATACTCAGTATGCACTTCATAGCTTATTCCATTTCTAATAGTTCTTGGTTCATAATCGCCATCGCCATGCGCAGGTCTTCACCCTGCTGACGCACAGCCTCCATGTCAATGTCAATCAGAGGCAAGGCTACGGGTTCTTCAGTCTGGGCGGCAGACTGCTCCACTGCGGCCTCCACTGCCTTGGGCTTTTGCGTCTGCGGTTTGGGCTTCAGTGCCACAGGCTTTTCGGCTTTGGCAGGCAGCGGCTCCGCCTCTTTCACTGGGGGCTGCGGCTTCGGTTGCTGAACCGCCACTGGCCTACCCTGCTTGGGGACTTCTTCTTTCACGAACAGGAAACAGCACACTGGCAGCAGCACACTGGCGGCAATGCCAGCCATCAGCCACCGCATCGCGTGGCGGGAAGATTGGCTGACGGGGCCGATGTCCACCGCTCCGCTGTCGAACAGCGCAAACATCTCCTTGTAGTCCCTCCACGCTTCCTCCACCTTGTGAGTGCGAAAATACGCCGCCAACATCCGCTCTTCGTCCAGGCTCGTTTCGCCCGCCATGAACTTGTCGAGGGTGCGCGCTATTTCCTGTTTGCTGTACAGTCTTTTCATCATTGGTTCCTCCTTTTTAATTTATCCATCAGTTCGTGTCTTGCCCGTGAGAGCAGCGTAGAGACCGAAGTCTGCCTGATGCCCAGAATGTCGGCTATTTCGCTCAGTTCGCGATGTTCCAGTTGGCGCATGGTCAATACAATTCGTGACTTGGTGGGCAGTAGGCTTATCTGTTCGTCCATCCATGCCTCCAGCTCTGCGTACTCCAACCTGTCGTGCAGCGAATCCTCGTCAGCCACGAAGAGCACCTCCTCCACATCCCCATGCCTGTGCATGGTACGCCACCGGTCGATGCACACGCGCTTCGCGATGATTGCCACCGAAGCCTTCATGTGTGCTGCATCGGCTATCTTTTCATGCAGACACCACAGCTTGAGCATTACGTCCTGCGCAACATCCTCTGCTTCCTCTGGCGCAGTTCCATAGCTCCGAGCCACAGACAGGGCTTTCACACGCATTTCGCTGGCTATATGTACGAACTCTTCTTGTGTCATTCCATCTATATAACGAATGAACAGCCCAGAATTAAACAACAAAGGCAGCTTTTTTCTGCTTTTCCGAGCAGAGCAAACAGCTACGTTAACAAAATCTCACAAAAAAGTCGTACCTTTGCAGCCCAAACATATAAGAAAGGAATGGAAGGGAAGTTAAAGAGAACTTAAAGGGAAGTTAAAGGGACGATACTGAACTTTAGTAATGTCCTTTATCTCCGTCGCTGAAAGCGACATATCTCCCTATACCTCCCTATATCTCCCTACTATTCAACTACAGAACTCAAAGAATGAAAAAACTGCAAACAATATGATGTGGTTAGCACTCGCCTTCCTGTCAGCCTGTCTGCTGGGCTTCTACGACGTTTTCAAGAAGAAATCACTCAGGGGCAACGCAGTCATCCCCGTACTGCTGCTCAACACGCTGTTCTCGTCGCTCATCTTCCTGCCGTGCATCATCCTGTCGGCACAGGGCGTAATCAGCGAGGACAGCCTTTTTTATACCCATCAGTATGGATGGGCCGAACACAAATACATCGTGCTGAAGTCGTGCATCGTGCTCAGCAGCTGGCTTTTCGCCTATTTCGGACTGAAGAATCTGCCCATCACCATCGTGGGTCCCATCAATGCCACACGCCCCGTGATGGTACTCGTCGGCGCACTCACCTTCTTTGGCGAGCGGCTCAACCTGTGGCAATGGCTGGGTGTCACTGTGGCCATGGTGGGGCTGTGGATGCTCTCGCGCTCCAGCAAGAAAGAGGGCATCGACTGGAGCCACAACAAGTGGATTATCTTCGTCGTGCTGGCCAACGTGCTGGGCGCAGTGAGCGGACTCTACGACAAGTTCCTCATGACCAGCCCCAGGGACCACGGCGTGGGGCTTGACCAAATGGCCGTGCAGTCGTGGTACAACATCTACCAGTTCTTCATGATGCTCTGTATGCTCCTCTTGCTCTGGTGGCCCACACACAAGAAGACTACGCCCTTCCACTGGGACTGGTGCATCATCCTCATCTCCGTGTTCCTCTCCGCCGCCGACTTCGCCTATTTCTACGCGCTGGGCCTCCCCGGAGCCATGATTTCCATTGTCTCCATGGTGCGCCGAGGCTCTGTGCTCGTCAGTTTCCTCTTTGGCGCACTCATCTTCAAGGAGAAAAACCTGCGCTCCAAGGTTATCGACCTCCTGCTCGTACTGCTCTCCATGCTGCTGCTGTTTGTGGGGTCAAGATAAGGAAAGTAAAAATTCAAAGAATAAAAACCAATAAAGCAAATGATTGAAATAAAGAACACGCTGGTTTCAATGGACCTCTTCTCGGAATGTTTCTGTTGCGACCTGACAAAGTGCCACGGAATGTGCTGCGTGGAAGGCGATGCCGGTGCGCCCGTCGCACTGGAGGAGGTGGAGGAATTGGAACGGGCTTACGACGCGGTGAAGTCTGAGCTGCCGGCAAAGGCACAGCGCGAGGTGGAAGAGAACGGCGTGGTCTATCCCGACCGCGACGGCGAGCTGGTGACCAGCATTACAGGCGGAAAAGACTGTGTCTTCGTGCGATACGACAACATCACGACCGACGGCGGAAAGACTCGCGGACCGCGCTGTGCACTCTGCGCCATCGACGGAGCCTACAGGCAGGGACGCTTGCAGTGGCAAAAGCCCATCAGCTGCGCACTCTACCCCGTCCGCATCAGCACAGTGGGCGGTGTGCCGGCACTGAACTACCACCGCTGGGACATCTGCCGCCCGGCGGTCGAACTGGGACGGCGGCTCCAGCTGCCACTCTACCAGTTCCTCCGCGAACCGCTCATCCGCCGCTTCGGACAGGACTGGTGGGACGAGTGCCACCTGGTCTATGGCGAACTCCGAAAGGCCGGATACCTTTAGAAAGCCCCATCGGGGAGGGCCTGCAAGCCGACGAAACTTGCAGGCCCTCCCTTTTTTGTGCCCTCCCGATTCGGCCTCCCCCAGCCGAGCATGAGGGCACAGACACCGCCCACTGCGGGCTGGCTCGCCCAGCCATGCAAGGGAATACTGCCCACTGCAAGGTACAAACTCTGCCGCACCGCGCACCCAACGCTGCGGCATAGGCAAAAGTTCTATAAATCATTGTTTGATTCTTAAGAATCAAACAATGATTTACAAGAATCACACAATGATTTACAAGAATCACACAATGATTCTTAGAATTATTGCCTATGCGAATGAAAAAAGTGCGCAATCGCTTGGATTTTTGAAGAAAAGTTCGTAACTTTGCAAAGCAGTTTCGGCACAGGGACACAGGTGCGAAACTGCGGGAAAAACACGTTGGGCTATACATTATTATATTATGGCAGAATACATCAAACAGGAAATTAGCGAGCAGCTGGGCAATGGCCAGCTGACACAGCGGGCTTACTACAGGCTGAAGACCTATAGCAACTTCTCGATGGACCAGTTTGTCAGCTTCATGGTGAACAACCAGGGGCTGAAGGAGAGCGAAGTGCGCAGCGTCATCGTGGGCATGGCGCACGAGGTGGCAAAGATTCTGGCCCTGGGCCACACGGTGACCATCGACGGGCTGGGCACGTTCCGCACCTCGCTGGGCGTGGTGGACGACAAGGAGGTGGAGGGCTTCCCCCCGGAGGACGAGCACAGGCGCAACGCGCAGAGCGTGGGGGTGAAGAACGTGCTGTTCAAGGCCGACAAGCGGTTTGTGAGCCGTGTGAACGGGCGCATCAACCTGGAGCGCGGCGAGGACAGCCGCATCAGCCGCCCGCAGAGCACACGCGAGGAGCGGCTGGCCATGCTGCACGGCTACCTCGACAAGGAAGCCTTCGTCACCATAGCCCGCTACATGGCCCTGACGGGACTGAACCGCAGCGCGGCCACTCGCGAACTGCGCAGCTTCTGTGAAGACGCGACCACGGGCATCGCCACGCAGGGCCGCCACTCGCACAAAGTGTATGTGCGCCGCACGAATGAAGAGACCGAGGACTGACGTCGCAGCGGCGGGGCAGCTGTGCCCCACCCCCTGCGGGCGGAGTCCCCTTTCATATTTTAACAACAACTAATACCTTTATTGACTTATGGCTTACAAAATCATCGACATTGAGGGCGTTGGCGAGGTTTACGCCGAAAAGCTCATCGCCGCAGGCATCACCAAAGTGGACGAACTGCTGGAGAAGTGTGCAGCTCCCGCTGGACGCAAGGCACTGGCCGAAGAGACTGGCATCGCGGAGAAACTCATCCTGAAGTGGACCAACCATGCAGACCTGTTCCGCATCAGCGGCGTTGGCCCGCAGTTTGCCGAACTGCTGGAGGCTGCCGGCGTTGACACCGTGAAGGAGCTGAAGCACCGTGTGGCCGAGAATTTGCAGAAGAAGCTGGAGGAGGTGAACGCACAGAAGAACCTCTGCAACCGAGTGCCTGCCGTCAGCGAAGTGCAGAAGATGATTGACCAGGCTAAGGAGCTGCCGCCCACAATGACCTACTAAGGCGGGGCGGCTTCCGCTCGGCACTGCGCCGGGAGCCAACCAGAAAGCGTGGCAGTCTGCATCGTGCAGGCTGCCACGCTTCGTTAGGGGGCGAATGAGACCGATTTGCTTAAAATGTGTTAATTCCATAAAATCTCTGGCGAAAGATTTGGAGCGAATGGGAGAAAAGCACTAATTTTGCAGCGAAAACAAAATTTTAGGATTACAAAACCACATTTTAATGAGAACAGTCAATAAGCGAATATGCCGATGCAGAATAACGCTGCTGAAGACGAAGCCCACAGGAGGCAGTCGTTTCGTGCGCTATTCCATTGATTCGTGATTGATGAAAAGCGTTTATTGGTTGTTCTTTGACATATTGATACTTATGCGTTTTGTAGTGAGTTTCCCTCTCTGACATTATTGTCCCCACACGCTACTTTCCCGATAGGGCATGCTGCGGCATAGCCCCATGTGATTCCCTGCGCTCTACCCTGCCCTGCAGCAGGCCGTAAGAGCCTTATTCTCTTTAAGTAACATTCATACAACATCTATGCAACAGTGTTCTCAATCTCTCTCATTTTAGTTCTCAATTTACAGATTTCTTACATCAACATTATTATTCAAAATTCTTTCAACATGAACAACACTGCTAACACATCCAGCCAACTCTCATTCAACTTTGTTCCCGATACCAACGAAACTCCCGCTACAGACGAAGACGACTTTGACACTCAGGAATTCGAGCAGATGCTTGAAGAATACATGAAGAACGAACACATCAACGACGACGAAGACACAGAGGCCCCCGACGACGACGGAGAATACCTTGACATCGACTTCGGTGGAGGCGCTGGCATCATTGACACAGACGACAACTTTGGCGAAGAGTTCCTCACCGACGAGCCCGACCTGCCCGAAGACGAGTTCATGGTGGGCGGCGGCAACACCGTCAAAGTGGAAATCCTGCCACCCATCGACAATCCGCGAGAAGAACTGAACCGACTCATCGGCTGCAAGGAAATCAAGAACCGCATCGACCAGCTCATCTTCCTCTCGCGCTACAACAAGATGATTCGCAACGAGGACCCCAAGGCCAAGCAACACGCGCTCTCGCTCCACGGACTCTTCATCGGCAGGCCCGGCACAGGCAAGACCACCGTCTGTAAAATCTATGGCTCCCTGCTCCGGAAGGCGGGCATCCTCAGCCGAGGACACGTGGTCGTGGCCGGGCGCAGCACCTTCATCGGCAACTGCTGGGGTGACGAGGAGAAAGCCGTAAAGGCTCTCATCGAGAAGGCACAGGGCGGCGTGCTGATGATAGACGAAGCCTACCAGCTCAACAGCAATCACCAGAGCGACCCCGGCAAAATGGTCATCCCCATGTTCATGGAAGCCCTGGCCGACGAAAAGAAGCGCGACTTCGCCGTCATCCTCTGCGGCTACAAGGACGAAATTGACAGCCTCATCGCCCTCAATCCCGGACTGCCCTCGCGCTTCCCCAATGTCTTCGAGTTTCCCGAATTTAGCTTCGGCGAACTGCTCGACATCACGCGGATGCGCATTAAGGAATATGGCTACCACTTCACGCCCAACGCCTGGGCCAAGTACAAGGCCGTGCTCGCCCAGGCCTACGCCGTGCGCAACGCCAAGACCTGGGGCAACGCCCGCTACGTGGCCAACCTGCTGGAGCGCATCTACATGAACCACGCCAACCGCTGCGTGCGCAACCAGACCCGTGGCCCGCGCCTCTTCACCATCACGCAGGCCGACATCCAGCCCTTCGACCCGCCGAAGGCACCCAAGCGGATGGGCTTCTAACACACAGGCAGAGCGCCGGGAGGCTTCGTGGCTCACGGGCCACCATGTCCTCCCGACGCTCTGCGCAGTGCTTTCCTTCTAAATTCTTAAACCTCTTAAAACCCGATTTCCATGGAAAAACTTAAGTCCAAAATCCAGTCAAAACTGGAAAATACCGAAGCCAAATTCATCACCAACCACTTCGTCGCCTTCGGCTACTTGCTCATCACCCTGCTCGCCTTCTCTGCGCTGTTCAACAAAGTCTTTGGGAAGAAAGGAAGAAGTTAAAAGTGAAAAAGTGAAGAGTGAACCTTTAGCTCGACGAAGTCAAAAGTGAAAAATCTAAGTTACTAAGGCTAAACGCAGCCTCATGGTAGTTAAACTGAAATTTAGATTCTTCACTTTTTACTCTTCACTTTTCACTAAAAACATTCACTTTTCACTCCCCCAAGCCTCGCACTACAGGCTACATCTGCAAGCACCACTTTGCCTGGTCGGTAAGATAAGGCTCCAGCTTCTCGTAAGGCACAGTGAAGTGGAACGTTCCAGCGGCAAAGCAACAAATACTGTAGGGCTGGAAGGAGAAGACCACTCCGTCTGGGCCAAGGCCAAGGTCCACAGAGATGTACCGGGCAGTGAGATTGCCGTTCTCGTCCTTTTCAAGGAAATAGCGGCGCGCTTCCTTGGTGCTCAACTTGCCCTTCGATTCGACAAAGTGCGGGTCGTTCTTTGCTGTACTGACGATAAGTCCCCAGACCTTGCTCCTGCTCTGCGGCAGGAACAGGTAATCCCAATCTATTTCCTGTTCGTGTACAGGGTCGTAGGAAATCAACATTTCCACATAGAACCCGTGTATACCTCCCTCATAGTTGTGAGCATACTTCTGGTAGGTCACAAACCGCTCCGTAGAAACCACAGCCCGCATGTCGATGTCGCAAAACAGGGCCGGCATAAAATCGTTATCTTCATACTCAGCGTGTTTTGACCGAAAATAGCGGTTGGCAAAATGACGTGCCGCCGCGCTGTGTTTGTTTACATCGCCCTGAAACTGCGTCTTGCGGGTCTGGGGGAGCTTTGTGTCGAAAACTTCCACGTTGGGGTCGGTGGTTGTGTCAATGACATCCAGGAGCCACGACTTGATTTGCGAGCTGCCCGGCAATGTGTCCGAAGGGAAATCCACACAAAATCCGAACATGATACTGCTGTTGGCCTTGTCGTAGATGTCACGCCTGTACCTTGTAAACGAAGGCAGTTGCTGGGAAAGAAGCCCCAAGCGATAGATGGTTTTCGGCTTGGCAAAGTCCACCGTCACAGTTTTGGCCACCGTGCGAACCTGAAACTTTGTCTTCGACAGCGGTCGTGCCACCAGCGTCGGGTCTTCAACCAGCGCCTTGTATTTGTCGAAGATAATAATCGTGCGGGCATAGCCGTCGTTGGCAAAGAAATAGGGCTTGCCCTTTGCGCAGCACAACGTGTCGGCCATCCAATCGGTCGAGTCGAGCAAAGCTGCCACACGCGGCGGAATCTCGATGGGCACATAGCTCGACTCCTCCCTGACGGTGTCTGGTTTGGACTCTTCCTTGCTCTCAAAATGTTCAGAAAGCAACGAGTCCTCAGATGCTTCCTTTTCAGCCGCCAACACACTCGCAGTCTTTTCTGCCTTTGCCGTTTTTCGCTGCCCATTGGCATGACAATTCAGTACACAGGCTCCGCAAATGCAACCGCACAGGAGCACCGCCAAAGCCACTGACATACACTTCTTTTCCATTTCCTTTTTCTTTTAGAGTTTGCAATCAATCTTCTGTTTCGCACATAAAGAGGATGATTTCTCCTCGTTTCTATCAGAAGAAGAAGAAAAAGGAAGGTTAAAAGTAAAAGTGAAAAGTGAAGAGTGAAAAATCTGAATTTCAGTTTAGCCTGCATTAGGCTACGCTTAGCCCCAGTAACTTAGATTTTTCACTATTCACTCTTCACTTTTCACTAAAAAATCCGTATGGCATTTTTTAAAGTCCATAGAACTGCGTGAAAGCCTTCACACAATAGGCGTGGTCGGCCACACTGCCCGTTTCGCGGCAACTGTGCATGGCGAGGATGGGATTGCCCATGTCAACACCGCGCAGGGGTATGGACGAGGCGAGAATATTGCCGAGCGTGCTGCCGCCAGCCACATCGCTGTGGTTGACAAAGCGTTGGCAGGGCACTCCGGCTTCGCGGCAAATCTCTGCAAAGATGGCTGCCGAGACTGCATCGCTGGCATACTTCTGTGCGGCATTGAACTTGATGACGGGGCCGCCGCCCAAGACGGGATGGTTCGTGGGGTCGTACTTGTCGCTGTAGTTGGGATGCCAGGCGTGGGCATTGTCTGCCGACACCATGAAACTGCGCTCCACAGCCTGATAGAATGCTTCCTCTGTGCCGCTCTGAGCCTGGGCAATGCGTTTCAGAATGGTGGCGAGGAACGGACTGCCAGCACCCTGCTTGGTCTGCGAACCCGTCTCTTCGTTGTCGAAGATGGCCAGCACCTGGGTCGTGGCCGTCTGGGGCGCAGCGAGCAGTGCCTCCAAACCTGCAAAACACATGGAGAGGTCGTCCAGTCGGCCTGAAGAAATGAACTCGTTGTGCACACCGAAAGTGCAGGCAGGCGTGGCATCGGCCAAGTAGAGGTCGAAGTCGAGGATATCGGTTGATTGGATGGCGAGTTCGTCACAGATGACGCGCAACAGCAGATTGCCTTTCTCCAGCTCGTCCTGGATAATGCCCAAGATGGGGAGCACGTCCTTCTGTCGGCTCAGCTTCACACCGTCGTTCACTTCGCGATTGAAATGGATGGCCAGATTGCTGATTTGCAGCAGCGGACGCTTGATGTACAGGAGCAGTGTCTTTGGGTTCATGGGGTCCAGCCCCCTGACGATGACACGGCCAGCAAGGGTGAGCGGACGGTCGAACCACGTGGACATGATGGGGCCGCCATAGACCTCGGTGTTCAGCTTCACAATGCCGCCTTCCCCGTCCATTTCCGCATTGGGCTTGATGCGAAATGTCGGCGAATCGCAATGGGCACAAATCATGCGGAAGCCCACTTCGGCCATCGGCCTCTGCCCTATCCGGAAGGCATAGACCGAAGAGTCGTTCTTCGTTACATACAGTTCGTCACCAGCCTGGACGGAACCCAACGGCATTCGCGGGTCTATCTGCCGATAGCCAGCACGGTCCAGCTCTCCACACAAATTCTTCACCGCAAGGAAATTCACCGGTGAAGCATCAAGAAAATTCAGCAAACGGTTAATCATAGTCTTGTTATGTTTTTCTATTTCTAAAGTTACTGACGACCTTGCCACCATCTTTTTGCTCATGGGGTCGATAGTCGCAAGTATCTGACTATTTGAGAGTTTCTTTTCAGTAATTACAACAAATTCTCAAAGAGCTTTATCTGATTGAACTTTGTCATACCCTCCTTATATTTAAGCATCCTGTTTGAAATAGTATATGTAAAATCATACCCCTCTCTCAGCCCAATCGCCTCTATCTAAATTCCGATAGCCTATGGCCTCGGCAATGTGCACAGACAGGACCTTTTCGCTTCCTGCAAGGTCTGCAATGGTGCGAGCCACCTTCAGGATGCGGCTGTAGGCACGAGCAGAGAGTTTCATGCGCTCCATCGCCATGCGGAGCATGTTGAGCGAAGCATCGTCGGGTTCGGCAAACTCATGAATCATGTGCTCGGTCATCTGCGCATTGCAGTGGATGCCCTTAAAAGGTCTGAAACGTTCTAACTGAATCTTGCGGGCGGCAATAACACGCTCACGGATGCTGGCAGAGGGTTCGCCTGGCTTCATCTGCGAGAGCTGGGCGAAGGGAACAGCCTGTACCTCGCAGTGGATGTCGATGCGGTCGAGCAAGGGACCAGAGATTTTGTTCATGTAGCGTTGGATTTGTCCTGGAGTGCAGACACACTGGTGAGTAAGGTCGCCATGATAGCCGCAGGGACAGGGATTCATCGAGGCTACGAGCATAAACGAGCAAGGAAGTGTGAAGTTGTACTTGGCACGGCTGACTGTGATGATTCTGTCCTCCAATGGCTGGCGAAGGGTTTCAAGAACGGTGCGACTGAACTCCGGCAGTTCGTCCATAAAGAGTACACCGTTGTGTGCCAGAGAGATTTCACCAGGCATGAAGGTGTTGCCGCCCCCTACAAGGGCCACATCCGAAATGGTGTGATGTGGTGAACGAAAGGGGCGTTGACTGATGAGCGAAATATCCTTGTGCAATTTTCCTGCAATGCTGTGTATTTGCGTTGTTTCCAGACTTTCGTGGAGCGAAAGCGGGGGCAAGATGGAGGGGAGTCGTTTTGCCATCATCGACTTGCCGCAACCAGGACTTCCCACCAAAATAATGTTGTGCCCGCCTGCGGCAGCTACTTCAAATGCACGCTTCACGTTTTCCTGTCCTTTGACATCGGCAAAATCGGCATCAAAGGCGGTCTGGTTCTTGTAGAACTCCTCGCGTGTGTTCACAATCGTGGGCTGCAAACTGATTTTGCCTTCCAGAAAGTCGATGACTTCCTGCAAGGTGTTCACGCCATAGACCGCAAGATTATCAACTACAGCAGCTTCACGCTCGTTCTCTTTCGGAACAAAAAGGTGTTTCACTCCCAGCTTCCGAGCTTTTATTGAAACGGGAAGTGCCCCTTTGACAGGCAGGATTGTGCCATCAAGACTCAGCTCCCCAATAAACATGGAATCTGCCAGCATTTGCTCATTGAAAAGAAGTATCTCGCTGGCAGACAGAATGCCAACAGCTATGGGGAGGTCGAGTCCTGAGCCTTCTTTCTTCAAATCAGCAGGAGCAAGATTCACGACGATTGATTTGGCATTCAGCCGAAGCCCATTCAGCCGAATAGCAGCAAGTATGCGCTCCAGACTTTCTTTCACTGCATTGTCGGGCAACCCAACAATGGTGAAGCGAGGTATTGCACCAGAAGAATATGCATCCACCTCCACCTTGATGGGTATGGCCTCCAATCCCTGTAATGTTGCGCTGTGTATTTGTGTGAACATAGAATTAGTGTACGGTATTCGTTTTTCAGGAAAGCCCCGCCATGGTCGCGGCTCGAACTTTCTCTCTTATATATAAAGATGTATCCGAATGCTTTTATTCGGGGCAGTGGTCTGCGCTGCGACTAACAGCAACAAAACATCAAAAACTTAAGCAGTCCCGTTTTGAAGCATATTCAGCTAAATTTTGTTTGCAAAATTAACGAAATGTACCAACTTTAAATTCATTTTCCACGTTTTTCTTTCAGAACCGCCTTGTTTTTAATATAAATTAAGTCAGAAGCGGCAAGTTGTAACCATTCAGTTCACCCAGGATGTTCGGTCAACAAGAATTGGCTAAACGAAAATGCCATGCAGAGTCTTCGTGTACTCCGCATGGCATTGTTCATTATGCATTGTGAATTAAAAATTAGAAATTAAGTATTGACTACGGCAAATTCACCAGAACCGCAGACGCGCTTACCGCCACCCAGCCCCAACAACAGCAGAACAACATCATGCTTGTGTTGAGAATCAGAAAATAAAAGTGAATTCTCTTTAAAGAAATCATTCTTTATTCATTGCTATTTCATTTTTTCTTCCTACTTTTGCAACAGAATTATACAGTAAACCAAATGTTAAACGGTTCTGCAAGATTTTGTGTTGGTAGGCGGTAATTCGCAATAGATATTGTACCTTTGCATGCTGTATGAAATCAGCAGAAGAAATCCTACAGTCGATACTGCTTCCAGATGATCCCAATTGGAAAGTAACAGATGTTG